>NZ_AP025286.1:2183679-2495634 GCF_036492245.1 Treponema bryantii
AACGGCAAAAAACTACTGAGCGCAATGTTCACTACAAATCTCCACAGTTTTAAACCAGACACACAAATTGCAGTTTTTAGTCAAAACGAAAAGTTTTTAGGCTTGATATACAAAAATCCAGAAGGTCGGGTATCTTATAAATTTGTCATTCCGGCAGAATAATGAAGATGAGTTATTGCTCCGGCCAGTGCATCGGCCGCATGATCCGGCTTCGGCTCAGTTTTTAACCCCAGCAGAATTTTAACATACCGCTCCACCAGTTCCTTATCAGCAGCGGCCGTTCCCGTTACCGCCTGTTTAATCTGGTTCGGCTGGTACTCACCGAGTTTTATATTATGCTGCACAAGGCACAGTGTTACCACACCCTTCGCCTCTGCAACGCTCAATGCAGAAGTTACGTTTCGCGCAAAATACAGAGTTTCCATTCCAGCTTCATCCGGCTGAAACTCGTCAATCACCGCACATAAACGACTATATATAGTAAGAAGTCTCTCTCCATGCGGCTGGTCAGCTTTTGTAGTGATGCAGCCATAACTAACCATACGGTAGCGGCCATCATAAAAGTCAACAACACCAAAACCGGTATTCGCAAGTCCAGGGTCAATACCTAGAACACGGCGGATACGACGTCTTTCGCGCGTTCCCGGCCCTTTACTGGAACTCGCCCCATTAACACCAGCCACGGCTGCATTATGAGAACTCAAACAATCTTCAGCTTTTTCACTTCCCGGCAGAGAAGAAAACTTTTCACTCATAAAACTATTATCGGACAAAAAAAATCCGCTCCTTAAGAGGAACGGATTCTTTACCTAAGCAAAATGGTAAATGCTAAAAAATTGCTCCATGTATTCGCAATTTTTTTTAACGCATTTTCTATGCTTCAGGCTCGAAGTCATCAGGATATTCAGCTGTGTGGTATACGTTCTGAACATCATCGTTGTCTTCAAGACGATCGATGAGGCGCTGAACCTTAGCAGCAGTATCCTTATCAACTGGAGTATAAGCATCTGGAACCATTCCTACGTCAGCAGAAAGTGTTTCAAATCCTTTTTCCTGAAGAGCTTCAGCAACACCAGAGAATGCATCTGGAGTTGTTGTTACAGTTATGATTCCATCTTCGTTTACGATATCATCAGCACCTGCTTCAAGAGCAACTTCCATTACTTCGTCTTCGTTTACCTTTTCAGCATCAAGTTCAATTGTACCTTTGCGCTGGAACATACGAGAAACCGAACCAGAAGTTCCAAGGTTTCCACCGTTCTTAGCAAAAATGTTTTTAACGTCAGCAGCTGCACGGTTCTTGTTATCAGAAAGAACTTCAACCATTACAGCAACTCCACCTGGAGCATATCCTTCGTAGAGATACTCTTCGTATGCTGCTCCACCGTCTTCACCAGTACCTTTCTTGATAGCACGTTCGATGTTATCTTTAGGCATGTTTGCAGCACGAGCTTTAATAATTACAGTTCTCAAGCGAGGGTTAGAGTTAGGATCCCCTCCGCCCATACGTGCAGCAATAGAAATTTCCTTAATAAATTTTGTGAAAATCTTACCACGCTTTGCATCGGCCAAACCCTTTGCATGTTTAATGGTGGCCCATTTACTATGTCCTGACATTAGGAACTCCTTTAAAATAAATTACAGTCTTATCCATATAAAATAACATAAATGTGAAATTTGTTCAATATTATACATTTTACAAATCAGAATTTACCCCTTATAATAGAAGAATCGAAGAGAAAAATAACAACTGAGAGGTGACTATCATGAATGATATCAGCATTACATTTATAAAAGACGGAAATGAAATAACTAAAAAACTTGTTCCTTATGGTACTCCGGTTTCTGTACTAACCGGAAATTTTGGTATTCCAGATAGAGAAATTTATGCAGTACGAATAAGTAACGAAATCTGCCCGCTTGATATGCCGCTTACTTATGATGCAATCCTCGAAGCAATTCCTGCTAAATCAAAAGATGGAGCTGCCGTTTACAGACGTTCACTTTGTCTTATGCTTGCGGCTGCTGCTCACAATCTGTTTCCAAAGGCTCGACTTCTTGTAGGACACAGCCTTGGTTACGGCTACTACTACACTCTTGAAGGTGCCAAGAAAATCACAGAAAAGGAAATCAAACAGCTTACAGATGAAATGAAATCTCTTGTTGAAAAGGATATTCCTATCACAACTGAATCAATTCCATATGCAAAGGCTGCAGAACTCTTTGAAAAACTCAATCTTGTTGAAACCCGAAAGCAGATTAAATACAACTGTCCGCCTACAATCAAAATCAATACAATTGGAGATTTTTCTGATTTGTATTTTGGACCTCTTGTACTTTCTACCGGTGTTCTAAAAACATTTGAACTTATGAAATACGGCGAAGGTTTCTTACTCCGCTTCCCTAAATCATCAGATCCGGACAAGCTCACAGAGTTTAAGGACCAGCCAAAGCTTTTCGAAATCTACAGTAAGTATAAGGAATGGGGAAAGCGCATGAATGTAACTTCTGCAGCTTCTCTCAACGAGCTTATCGGAAGCCGTAAGATTAATGATTTTATTGAAATCACAGAAATCTATCAGCAGAAAAATATTTCTAAGATAGCTTCACAGATTGTAGACCGCAAGACAGTCCGCGTAGTTTTAATTGCAGGACCTTCTTCTTCAGGTAAAACTACATCTGCTAAAAAACTTGCACTTGAACTTCAGGCTATGGGCTACCAGCCTAAGGTAATCAGCCTGGACTGCTATTATGTAGGCCACGACAAAACACCTCTTGATGCAGACGGAAAACCAGACTACGAATGTCTTGAAGCTCTGAATATTGAACTTTTGAACAACCAGCTTGTAGATCTTTTTAATGGAAAAGAAATTACAGTTCCAACTTATGACTTCCACACAGGAACCGCATATTTTGAAGATAAGAATAAGATGACTCTTAAAGACAATGAGATTCTTATTATGGAAGGAATCCACGGTCTGAACGACAAACTCACTCCAAAGGTTGCTCCAGAACTCAAGTTTAAGATTTATCTTTCTGCCCTCACCCAGCTCAACCTTGATGACCACAACCGCATTTCTACTTCAGATAACCGTCTTATCCGCCGTATTGTCCGCGATAACAATTTCCGCGGCAAGCCTGCTGCAGGAACTATCGAAATGTGGCCAAGTGTTCGCCGCGGCGAAGAGCTTCACATCTTCCCATTCCAGAACAATGCGGATGCAGTTTTGAATACAGCGCTTGATTACGAATTGTCAGTTTTACGAGTATACGCAGCTCCACTTCTCCGTCAGGTTACTCCAATGCAAAAGGAATACGCCGAGGCAAGACGTCTGCTGCAGTTCCTCGAGAACTTCGCAACAATTTCGCCAAGTGCGGTGCCGCCAAGATCAATTATCCGTGAGTTTATTGGTGGATCAGCGTTTAAGTATTAATAAAATTCCTCACAGAGCAAAAGAGGACACAGAGTTATAATTTATAATAAAAAAACTCCGTGTCCTCTGTGCTCTCTGTGAGAAATTCTTTTTTTGTGAAGTCTTTAGTTCTGTGAGAAATTTATTTTATTTTTGACTTCGTCCAGTAATTCTGCTTCTTCGTAATCGGCAGCAGCTTTCCAGTCGGCGAGCTGCTTTTCTTTTAACTTTTCAAGGGCTGTTGTTTTTTTCATGCATTCGCGAAGGACTTCGCGTTTCTGTTCGGTAACGAGTTTTGCTTCAGCAAGCTGTTTGAGCAGTTCTTCTTTCTGATATTCCAAAAGATTGTTGTACTGGCTTTGAGCCATCATATCCTGAAAATTCAGAGAACCCTTCATCTGGGCTTTTACTGAGGCATAATTCTGTGCGATTTTTTTTAGATTATCATTGATTTCGGTTTCTACAGCGAGAGCCTTTGCAAGTTCGCCTTCGGCCTGCTGTTTTTCGAAGTTGCGGTATTCGAGGACTTTCTGTAATTCAAAAACAAATTTCTTTGCCATATGGATTGCTTCGCTGCGCTCGCAATGACGAGGCCATTTATCACTTCTCTGCCACTCGAAATGACGCTAGGCTTCCGTTTGCTTAATACTATCTGTAATTTGGGCAGTGTATGGAATATCTAATGCTGGCGCTTCAACATATTCACTTTCTGGAATCTCAATTCCTGTAAGAGCAGAAAGTTTTTCCAGAGTTTCTTTCATTGGACACGGCTCGTATTCTTCCTGCTTAAGGAATTCCTCAATTTCCATGTGCTTATCTATAGCCTGGTCGATTTCTGGAGAATTACCCTTCTGATAAATTCCAGCTGTAATCATTGTTTCGTTTTCACTGTAAGTTGCCATCCAGGTGCGGAGTCGTCCAACAGCCTTACGGGTTTGTGCACCACTTACACGCTTAGAAAGTCGAGAAATAGACTGCAGAACATCAATTGCAGGATAATGATAAGCCTGAGCAAGTTTACGGTTCAAAACGATATGTCCGTCGAGAGTACCGCGAACCTTATCTGTAATCGGCTCGTTCATATCATCACCATCAACAAGAACTGTATAGAAAGCTGTAATAGAACCTTTCTGATTTGTACCAGAACGTTCGAGCAGCTTTGGAATCATATCAAATACACTTGGCGGATAGCCCTTCTGTGCAGGAGGCTCACCGTTTGCAAGTCCAATCTCGCGCTGTGCATGAGCAAAACGTGTAACTGAATCCATCATCAGCATAACGTCTTTGCCCTGGTCACGGAAATATTCTGCAATGGCTGTACAAACCTGTGCGGCACGAAGACGGCAGATTGAAGGCTCGTCACTGGTTGCAACAACGAGTACGGAACGCTTCATTCCTTCTTCACCAAGGTCGCGGTTTACGAAGTCCAGAACTTCGCGGCCACGTTCACCAATCAAACCGATTACGTTTATATCAGCATCTGTATTACGAGCAATAATACTGAGAAGTGTTGATTTACCAACACCAGAACCTGCAAAGATTCCAAGACGCTGACCTTTTCCAACTGTAAGAAGAGAGTCGATGGCACGCACACCTGTAGAAATGCGACGGTTAATATCTGTACGCTCATTAGGAGCTGGCGGATTTGCAACTGCAGGATAATAAGTTTCCGGAACAATTTCTCCCTTATCATCACAAGGACGTCCAGAAGCATTTATCATTCTTCCTAAAAGCTTTGGTCCAACAGGTACCATAAGACTTCGGCCGGAAGCAACAACCTCGCAGCCAACTTCTATTCCTTTTGTTTCACCGAACGGAGCAAGTTTTACGATTTTTTCATCAAGACCAACAACCTCTGCCTGAAGTAGTTTTCCGTCACGCAGTTTGATTGTACACATTTCGCCGATTACAGAACGAGGTCCTTCACTTTCAACTTCAAGACCTTTAACTGCAACTACACGGCCAGTGTAAAGGATGGTCTCTGCATCAACAACTTTTTCGAGATATTTATTAAAATCAAAATCACCGGTATAGGTAGAACGCACAGTACACCCCCTTCACTACTCAGCCGAAGTAAGAGGATCCTGGCGCTTGATATTTTTTACAGGAGAAACTTCAAGAATCTTATTTTCAAGTTCTGTAAGCTGACTTGAGATACGTGCATCGATAGCGCCGAAATCTGTTTCAACAATACAGCCGCCCTTTTCAACAGCAGAATCTTCCTGAACTGTAATTCCCTGAACATTTTCAACATGCTGAATAAACTCGTCTGCGTGTGCTGTAGTAAGCTTTACATCTTCAATATTAACACGAAGAGTTACGTTACCACGGGTCTTTACCTTGCGCAAAGCAGCAACAGTATTTGCCATAATAACGTTCTTCTGATTTTCAGAAAGAATCTTAATAACCTTGCGGGCCATCAAAATTACAAGTTCAACAATCTGGCTTTCTGTATCCTGCAGGATTTCCTCACGGCGCTGCATTACAGCTTCGAGAACTTTGTGCATTCTTTCAATAAGGCGCTCAACTTCAGCTTTACCCTTTTCGTAGCCCTCAGAACTTCCCTGCTCAAAACCTTCTGAGCGTGCATCTGCAACAAGTTTATCATGCTGAGCCTGAGCTTCAGCGACAATCTGTGCAGCTTCTGCTTTTGCTTTTTCTATGATTGAAGCAGCTTCATTTTCTGCATCTGCTTTTATAACGGCTGCCTGATCTGTCTGGCGTTTTACTTCTGCAAAGGCTGTATCTTCAGCAGCTTTAATAATGCGTTCTGCTTCCTTCTGAGCATCTGCTTTAAGCTGCAGTTTTTCCTGCTCGAACTGAAGTTTATACTCTTCAGCTTCGCGTCGCAGATCTTCTGCAGTTGGACCTGTATAAACTTCTTCCTCTTCAACTTCGACATCTTCAATCGGAGAATAATCTTTATAAAGAGGAAGCATTACTTTTTCTTCAATATTTTTTGCTTCACCAGGTCTGAAAACTGCCTTTGCCATACTTTATTCCTTCTGCAAATTATGATACAAGTTCGTCTTCGCCAGAACGAGCAATTACGATATCACCATTGTCTTCGAGACGACGGATGATAGATACAATCTTCTGCTGAGACTCTTCAACGTCCTTCAAGCGGACAGGTCCCATGAATTCCATATCTTCCTTAAGCATAGATGCGGCACGCTTAGACATGTTACGGAAGATTTTATCCTGTACTTCGGTATCAACTGATTTAAGCGCTTTTGCGAGTTCCTGCTGGTCGACATCGCGAAGTACCTTCTGAATAGCACGGTCGTCGAGCATAACGATATCTTCGAATACGAACATTCGCTTTTTGATTTCCTCTGCCAGATCCGGATCGTCCTCTTCGAGAGATTCGATAATAGACTTTTCAGAAGAACGGTCAACAAGGTTGAGGATTTCAACGATTGCTTCAACACCACCGGCAGCAGTGTAGTCTTCTGAAGACAGTGTAGAAAGTTTCTTTTCCAATACGCGTTCAACGTCGCGCAATACATCTGGAGATGTACGGTCCATTGTTGCAAGTCGCTTTGAAACTTCGGCCTGCATATCTTCTGGCAGGTTCTGCATGATTACGGCAGCCTTTCCAGGTTCAAGGTAAGCAAGAATCAAGGCAATTGTCTGCGGATATTCCTGCTGAATAAAGTTCAAAAGATGTGCCGGGTCTGTACGGCGGATAAAGTCGAACGGACGAACCTGAAGACTTGAAGTAAGGCGGTTGATGATATCGATAGCTTTCTGAGAACCAAGAGATTTTTCGAGGAGCTCGCGGGCATAGTCGATACCACCGGTTGTGATGAAGTTCTGAGCATTCATGAGCTCCTGGAACTCTTCAAGTACGGCGTCTTTAAACTCAGGATTTACTTTTTCCTGACGTGCAATTTCAAATGTAAGTGTCTCAACTTCGTCTTCGCGAAGGTGCTTCATGATTTCAGCAGAAACTTCTGGTCCAAGCGAAATGAGGAAGATGGCAGCCTTCTGGCGACCAGTTAAACTTTTATAATCCTTATTGCCTTTTTTTGATGATGAACCAGAACCGGCCGGCTTAAGCTGACCTGGTTTTGGTACTGGCTTTGGATTTGATTTCGGTGCTTCTGTAGCTTCGTCTGACATAAACTATTCCTCCATCAACCATGTTCTTATGAGCATAGCAACATCTTCCGGATGTTCCTTTGCCATGGAAATTGCATTTTCCTGGAGTTCCATACGTCTTGTCTCTTCGACAGACATTGTAACTTCCATTCCATCGTCTTTTGCTTCCCAAAGTGCACGCTCGCGGGCTGCCTGCTGCTCTGCAAGAAGGCGGGCTTCTCTTTCGCGGCGGCGGCGTTCCATTTCGCGGCTGATAATACGGAAGAGGATAAAGCCAACAAGAACAACAACAATTGCAATAAGAATAAGAAGTATTGTACGTTTTCTCTGAATTGCTGCAAAGTATTCTGCATCCTCTGCTTCAAACTCATCATCACGGTCATAAGCGATGTTTGTAACTTCTACACGGTCACCGCGGGTTCTGTCATAACCGATTGCACCCTGAATAAGGCGAACAGCTTCTGCCATTTCTTCTGTAGAAACCGGAGTATATTCACGCTTAATTGCACCGTCTTCAATAATGAGATTTCCATTATTATCTTTTACCTTCTTCCATTTTCCGTCGAGGTTGACAGAAACCGAAATCTTATCGATTTTTGGAGAAGAGATTTCTGAAGTCTGTTTTGTGTTAATTACATTGTTCTGTGTAACTCCAGTTTCTGTTGAACGGCCGATTACATTTGACATATCAGAATAAACAGGAGGAGTCTGACCTTCTACACCTGCTGGTCCTTCCGGATTATAACCAGTTCCCTGCCATTCCTTAGTAACAGTCTGCTGACTGATTGGAAGTGTATCACGGTATTCTGAGTCATCATATGGTGTATCAGGATTATCCGGCTTAATTACGATTGGAGAATATTCTGTTGCTTCACTTGTTTTCTGCGACATATCCATTTCAATGGCAACGTTCATGTCGCGGCAGCGGTCTTCACGGAATGTTTTCTGAAGAGCTTTAAGAATCTTTGCACGAAGTTCAACTTCCTGCTTACGGATAAGCTTCTGCTGCTTTTCGATAATGCTTACACGGTCACTTTCAGCCATGCCTTCAAAATCATTTACCTGATTACCATCTACGTCTGTAATGATAAGATTTTCTTCTCTCAAGCCTTCAACAGCAGAAAGAATAAGGCGCTGGATTCCAAGAACGCGTTTTCTATCCTGAAGCAGTGTACTCTGAGGGGTTGTTTTAATAATTACACTGGCAGTTACAGGATTCTGATCTGCAGTAAAGAGCTGATTTTCAGGCAAAACAATATTTACATCTGCAAGCTGAATTTCGGCAATTGATTCGATATGCTGTTTCAACTGCTTTTGAATAGTATTTTTAAGTTTTACGTTCTGATCTGCATCTGTTGTAGACCAGCTTCTGTCATAGAAACCTGCCCAAGGATCAACCGATGACGGAACAAGGTTTTCACTAATAAGAATCTCTCTCATGCGGCGGGCAGTTCTATCGTCATCTACAGAAATGTAACCGGCATCATTTGTATATGCATTTACATTTTCCTGCGACAAACGGTCAAGAATTTGAGTCAAAGAAGTCTGATCTGTTACTGGAGCATTAAAGAGTCGGACAGTGGAAGGCTTTGCAGAAAGCTTCACGGACGCAACTATGACTATGATTACTATTACGATTATGCCAACTAATATGACTTTTTGAATCGGCTTCCATTTGGACCACATATTTTTGAGTCCATCTGTTACCTTTTTAAGCCATTCGTTCATCTGTCCCCTCCCGTGAACGAATTTTAAAGAAATTTATACTAAATTTAATTAAGTATAACATAGGAAGAGAAATTTGACAATAAAAATGTTAACTAACGTTAATTATTTTGAAAAACTATCGGGTAGTAGTAATCTCGTTCCATCCGGTAACCAGACGGTCAATTACAGTCTGCGCAAGGTTCAGGCTCTGGCGGGCTTTTGCCATTGCAATTGTTACATCATGAATATCAACATCATCAGGATCTGTAATGAGCTTTTCCTGAACTGCAGTAACATCCAGCTGCTGGCTGTTTACAGTGCTCAAGGCATCAAGAAGATATGACTGGAAAGATTTTGACTCACCTGCACGTTGAATCGAAGCAGCTTCTGTTCTGTTTAGTTTTTCGATTGGCGACATGCCGGGAATATTTGCAGTAAGAGGCTGAATCTTTCCCTGTCCAAAATGAGCTTTATCTGTGCGCACCATCTGAAGGGTGCCGAAATCTTGAATCTTCATGTTTCCCTACCCGTTTATAATTCTACACCCGTTATCGTCCGATTTCAAGTGCTGCAGAGAACATATCCTTTGCACCGTCAACAACTGTTGCATTTGCTTCGTAAGCACGTGAGGCAGAAATCAAATCTACCATTTCGTTTACGATATTTACGTTAGGATATTCAACATAACCTTTATGAGGGCCACTCTGATATGCATCAGGATGGGTTGGATCATAAACAAGACGTCCCTCAGAAGTATCTTTTGTAATCTCCAAAACCTTTACACCTTTTCCAGGACCATTGTCGAGGCTTGAAGGAGTAAATGGTGTTCTCCACTGTGGATTTGCATCTGCAACAGGACGCATTACAACGGTAGATTTTTTGAAAGGACCGCCGTCCTGTGTACGTGTAGTCGAAGCGTTTGCAATATTATCAGAAATTACATCTGTTCTGAGTCTTTCAGCAGCCATTCCGGTTGCGGCTATGTTAATACTAGTAAAAAGTCCCATATTTTAGCTCTCCTATTTCTTCATTGCGGTCGATACCTGATCAAACTCAAAGCTTGTGAGCTGGGTGAGCATGCGGTACTGCATCTGAATCTGGAGGATATTGTTTGCTTCAGTTTCTGCATCTACGTTGTTACCGTTTGCCTTTGCTGTAGTTGTGTAATCGAGAACACGACGAGGCTGAACATCACGGTAATCGTATGGAACATTTACCTGAATATGGCGGGAATCTGTTGTTGTAAGATGAAAAGCATTCTTAGCTTCTTTTTCAGAATCAAGAGCACGCTTAAGTTCACTTTCAAAGTTTACTGTTGAACGCTTAAAATTAGGAACCTCACTGTTTGCAAGGTTATTTGCTGTAACCTGATAGCGCAATGAAGTTACGTCCATTTCACGCTGAAGCAGGTCAATTGAACGGGTGAAACTGTTCATAAACTATTTTTTCCTCCTCTGATTTTTGTTTACATCTAGTTGATTTTCGGAATCTGGAGGAAAAGGTTTAGGAATTTTTATCAGAAAGATTTACAGTGGTCTATCTGTACGGAATTCATGCTTAATAATGCGCCATGCAAAGAAATCAAGCAGAATAACATAAATATAGAAGACATACTGATATCCAAGCGCTGCTACCTG
The DNA here is from genome assembly GCF_036492245.1 of Treponema bryantii. Lineage (NCBI taxonomy): Bacteria > Pseudomonadati > Spirochaetota > Spirochaetia > Treponematales > Treponemataceae > Treponema > Treponema bryantii. Next base: position 2,194,541 of record NZ_AP025286.1, read on the forward strand.
TTCAGAAAGGAGGAAATCATAAGCTCCATGAATCAGCATAGGAATACCCAATGCAAGAAGTTTACAGAACTTCATTCTGCCTGTTTTACCATCCAGCCAGAAAGTTTTTGCACGGCTGAGCCAGTAGCCCATGAAAACGCCGAAGGTTGCATGTCCCGGAATAGCAAAGATAGCACGTCCAATAGAAACGCCTGTTCCATAAGAAACTACATACAAAATGTTTTCCAGCGCTGCAAATCCTAAAGAGGCAGAAACTGCGTAAACAATTCCATCATATCTGTAATCAAAATTCCTGTTTTTCCAGACAATCAGCATAAGAACAAGCCATTTAGAAAATTCTTCTACCAGAGCAACACCAACTGTATTTTCCATCCATACAAACAGAATTGTTGCAGGATCATAATACATACTGATCATTGAAATAAGAAAACGTTCTGCAGCAGCACAAGGAATAGAAAAAATTGCCCCGTAAATAACAACCTTCAGAACAAAGTTTAATGGCTCACGCTCGTTTTTATCGAGTAAATATACATATCTTAGAATCAGAAAAACCGGAAGCAAGGCCGGAATCAGAATAAAATATAAAATGAATTTCATGATTTTATTGTACAACGAAGATTTAGCGAGGTCAATTTATCAGGCCACAGGTGGGAATTTTATGAGCCGGCGGCGGACAATTATATAGATTTATACAATTTAATCAGAGATGATTTATTTTTGATTTTGCGAAAAACGGGGTAAAATGATTGTACAAAATATAAATCACCGTAAACGCGGACTTTTAAGGAGATTTTTGATGGATAATTTTACATTTTATAGCCCAACTAAGTTTGTTTTTGGAAAAGATACTGAACAGCAGGCAGGTGCACTTGTAAAGGAATTTGGTGGAAGCAAGGTTTTGCTTCATTTTGGCGGTAAATCTGCAGAAAAATCAGGTCTTCTTGGAAGAGTTCGAGAATCTCTGAAAGGAGCCGGTGTTGATTTTGTAGAACTCGGTGGAGTTCATCCTAATCCTCTTGATGATTTAGTTTATGAAGGAATAGATTTGTGCCGTAAGAACGGCGTGGACTTTATTCTTGCTGTTGGCGGAGGTTCTGTAATTGACAGTGCTAAAGCTATTGCAATGGGCGTTTGCTATGATGGCGATTTCTGGGATTTTTATTCATATACAGCACAGCCAAAAAAGGCACTTCCAGTTGGAACTGTTCTCACAATTGCAGCTGCCGGAAGTGAAGGTTCCGGTGACTCTGTAATCACTAAAAAAGATGGAATGATAAAACGCGGAACAGGCGGTGAATGTATCCGTCCTAAGTTCTCTATTTTGAATCCTGCATTGACACAGACTCTGCCTGCATACCAGACAGCGTGTGGTGCAACAGATATTATGGCTCACGTTTGCGAGCGTTACTTTACAAACACAAAGGATGTAGAAACTACAGACCGTTTGTGTGAAGCAGTTCTGATGGCTATGATCCACGAAACTCCTAAAGTAATCGCTGACGCAAATGATTATGAAGCCCGCGCTAACATCATGTGGGCCGGAATGGTTGCTCATAACAATATCGTTGGTGTTGGCCGTGACCAGGACTGGAACAGCCACGGAATTGAACATGAACTTTCAGGCCTTTATGACTGTGCTCACGGTGCAGGACTTGCAGTTATCATGCCTTCATGGATGGAATTTGTTTATAAGCATGATGTAATGCGTTTTGCTCAGTGGGCTACACGTGTTTGGGGCTGCAAGATGGATTTTGCTGATCCGGAAGCTACAGCACGCGAAGGTATCAAGCGTTTCCGCGAGTTCCTTCACAGCATCGGTATGCCTATCAATTTTACTGAGCTTGGTGCCAAGGAAGAAGATATCCCTACTCTCGTAAAGAAATTCGGTCTGCCGGAAGGCGGAAGAACCGGCGGATTCGTAAAGCTGAGTTCTGAAGATATTGCTGAAATCTACAAGATTGCGGCTAAAGCTACATTATAAAGGATTTCTCACAGAGGGCACAGAGGCCACAGAGGGATATAATAAAAAAAATATAACTCTGTGTACTCTTTAGCTCTGTGAGGATTTTTTTTCAGGAGGATTCATGAAAGTTCTATTCATAGGCGGAACCGGTACAATCAGCATGGCAATTTCTAAATTGATATTGGAAAAAGGCTGGGAGCTGTATCTTATAAACAGAGGAAACCGTAATAACGATGAGCGTCTTAAAGGTGCGCATTTTATTACAGTTGATATAAATGATGAGAAAGCAGCGGCAGAAAAGCTTGCAGGCATGCAGTTTGATGTAGCATGTGATTTTATTGGCTTTGTACCTTCACAGCTGGAACGCAACTATCGCCTGCTTAAGGGCAAGGTACGTCAGTTTTTGTACATCAGTTCTGCTTCTGCTTATCAAAAGCCTTGTGGAAACTATGTAATCAGCGAAAAAACTCCGCTTGCAAATCCTTACTGGGAATATTCACGCAATAAGATTGCCTGCGAAGACTATCTGATGAAACTTTACAGAGATGAACAGTTCCCTGTAACAATTATAAGACCGAGCCATACTTATGATGAACGTTCGGTGCCACTTGGAGTTCACGGCGACAAGGGCAGCTGGCAGGTTGTAAAGAGAATCAAAGAAGGAAAGCCTGTGATTATTCATGGAGATGGAACTTCGCTCTGGACAATCACACATAATTCTGATTTTGCAAAGGGCTTTGTCGGATTGATGGGAAACATTCACGCAATTGGTGAAGCATTTCAGATTATGAGCGACGAAAGCGTTACCTGGAATCAGATTTACAAGTGCATTGCAGCATCGCTTGGCGTTGAGCTTAAGCCGATTTATGTTTCATCAAGCTATCTTGCAGCACATTCTGATTACGACTTTACAGGAAGTCTGATTGGAGACAAGGCAAACTCTGTTGTTTTTGACTGCAGTAAACTGAAGACACTTGTACCGGACTTTGTTGCAACCAAACGCGCAGATCAGGGAATCAGAGAAACTGTTGAATATGTTCTTGCACACCCTGAATGCCAGATAGAAGACCCGGACTTTGATAAATGGTGCGATGAAATAATCGCAAAAATGAACTAAACATACAGGAGCTGACAATGGTTGACGTAAAAGGAAAATGGGCGCTGGTTACCGGCGCAAACCGAGGAATCGGATATAGAATCGCAAAGTTTATGGCCAGCAAAGGCTGTAATCTGATTTTACACAGCCGCTCACTCGAGCATACTAAGGCCGTACTTGAAGAAGTCCGAGCAATGGGCGTAGAAGCTTACGATATTGCTGCAGAACTCAGCGATCTTTCTCAGGTAGAAGCAATGATGAACGAAATTGAAAAACGCGGAAAGCCGGTTGATATTCTTTTCAACGACGCCGCAGTTCAGATTGCTTACCGCACAGACTACTGGAAAACACCGGTTGAAGATTATTCAAAGAGCTTTGTAATCAACACAATTGCTCCGATGATGCTCTGCTACCGCTTTATTCCAAAGATGATTGAACGCGGCTGGGGCCGTGTAATCAACACAACAAGCGGAATCCGCAACGAACCGGAACAGGCCGGCTACAGCGCAAGTAAAGCAGCCCTCGATAAAGTAACATCTGATATCGGTGGTAAACTCGACGGCACAGATGTCTGCATCAACCTCGCAGACCCGGGCTGGTGTCGCACAGACCTCGGTGGTCCGAACGCTCCAAATGATCCTGACAGCGTAATTCCTGGAATTGTTGTCGGAGCTTTCATTGATGACAAGAAGAGCGGCCGCTGGCTTGGTGCACAAGACTTTGCAGGCCTCACACTTGAAGAAGCAGTAAAAAAAGCTGCAGATTATCCGCAGCTTTTTAAGTAGCAATACACTATATTGAAAAAGTCCTCCTCTCCTTCTGATTCAGCTCGCCTAGGCTGAATCAGTTTCTTTTATGGAGGATTTATCAACTTCTAAAGAATATATCTAGACAAATCCTGATTCTGGCTAATGCCTTCAAGTTTTTCGTCTACATATGCGGCATCAATCTTGATAGTTTCGCCGGCATGTTCATCAGCTTCGAAGTTGATGTCTGCAAGAACCTTTTCCATGATTGTGTGAAGGCGGCGGGCACCAATATTTTCGGCACTTGAATTAACCTCTTCTGCAACCACACTCATGCGGTCCAAAGCATCTTCTGTGATATCGAGTTTAACACCTTCTGTTTCGAGCAGTGATGTGTACTGCATAATCAGGCTGTTCTTTGGTTCGCTGAGGATGCGCTTGAAATCATCTTTGTGGAGAGAATCAAGTTCAACACGCAGCGGGAAGCGTCCCTGAAGTTCCGGAATCAAATCACTTGGAGCAGCAACGCTGAAAGCACCGGCTGCAATAAAGAGAATGTGTGTTGTATCGATTACACCGAACTTTGTATTTACATTGCTTCCTTCAACGATTGGAAGGATATCGCGCTGAACACCTTCGCGGCTTACGTCCTGTCCATGGCTTTCGCCGTGAACGGCAATCTTATCAATTTCATCAATAAATATAATTCCGCTCTGCTCTACACGCTTCTTTGCTTCATCAGCAACTTTATCGTGATCAACCATTCCGTCGAGAACTTCTTCTGTAAGAATCTTACGTGCTTCTTTTACAGTAAGGGTACGCTTTTTACTACGACCCTGACCGTTCATCATATTTAGGATTCCCTGCATGCTGTTCTGAAGGTCGTCGATACTGCCACCGGCAATAATTTCCATATTAGGCATTCCCTGTGGACGGTGAACAACCATGTCTACTTCGCGGTCTTCAAGTTTACCTTCGCGGAGCATCTGGCGGAATTTTTCACGAGTATGATTTTCTGCAGCCTTTTCAGCAGACTCTTCATCAGCTTTCTGCTGTTCTGCAGCTGCCTGATTAGCCTGATTCAAAGCATCCTGCATATCAGCGGCAACCTTGTTTAAGTCAATTGTAATTTCATTTGCACTTGGCTGGCTCAAAAAACCGAGAGGCTTAATTTCAGTTTTCTTGTCTTTTTCGCCATCAGATTTCTTTTTATCGTCTTTTCCAGTTCCAGGTAAAAGCAAATCAAGAAGGCGCTCTTCAACAACGCTTACTGATTTTTCGCGAAGCTGATCTTCCATCTCGGCTTTAACGTCATTGTAGCCTACAGCCATAAGGTCGCGGATCATGCTTTCTACATCGCGGCCAACATAACCAACCTCGGTGTACTTAGTAGCTTCAACCTTTAAGAAAGGTGCACCGCAGAGCTTTGCAAGACGGCGGGCAATTTCTGTTTTACCACAACCGGTTGGTCCAATCATCAAAATATTTTTTGGAGCAACTTCATCACGGATTTCTTCCGGAAGCTTAAGGCGGCGGAAGCGGTTACGGAGCGCAACGGCTACGGCACGTTTTGCCTTTTCCTGTCCGATAATATATCCGTCAAGTTTTTCTACAATCTGTTTTGGTGTAAGTTCTGTTTTATTTTCGTTATTTTCCATAAAAAGTATTCCCAGTTCTTAATACGTCATTGCGAGACCGAAGGTCGAAGCAATCCATATTAATAGATTGCTTCGTCGCTATGCTCCTCGCAATGACGGTTTACTCAAGAGTCTCTATTGTCAGATTCTGATTTGTATAAATACAGATGCTGCCGGCGATATTAAGAGAACGCTCCGCAATCTCCTTAGCGCTCAAATCTGAAGAATCAAGATAAGCGAGAGCCGCAGAATATGCGTAATTTCCGCCCGAACCGATTGCAATTGCATCCTTTTCAGGCTCAATAACGTTACCGTCGCCGCTGATCAAAAGAATCTGTTTTTTATCTGCAACAAGGAGCATTGCCTCTAGCTTCTGAAGAGTGCGGTCTGTACGCCAGGCCTTTGCAAGCTCAACAGCTGAACGCATAATATCTCCGTTATATTCTTTCACCTTGGCTTCAAAGCGGTCAAGCAGAGTAAAAGCATCTGCAACACTACCCGCAAATCCGGTGAGAATCTTTCCATCATAAATCTTTCGAACTTTGCGAGAATTTCCCTTACAAACAGTCTCGCCCAAAGTACACTGGCCATCACCAGCCATAGCAACCTGTCCATTTCTGCGTACTGCAAGAATTGTGGTGCTTCTGATTTTTGTTTTATTTCCCATGAGTTAAAATATAATGATTTACGGAACTTTCGGCAAATAAAAAAGGTGTTTATCGTAAAAGTGATTAAGAATGCGGATGGGCTTTATTGTAGATATCGATGAGTTTTTCGGTAGTAATATGAGTATATCGCTGTGTTGTACTGATAGAACTGTGCCCCAGCATTTCCTGAACAATACGGACATCAGCACCATTTCCAAGCATATTTGTAGCAAAAGTGTGACGGAAAGCATGAGGATTTACATGGCGGTTTGTTCCCTCAACTCCTGAGTATCGGTTAAGAATATATCGGAGACCACCAGTTGTAAGAGGATGCCCTTTAAGATTTATAAAAAGTTCAGCGGGAATCTTTTCAATTTTCAGGTCAATCAGGAGTTTTTTGCGGTCTTTCAGATATTCAGCAAGAGCTTTACGCGATTCCTCAGCAAAATAAACCTTACGCTGTTTATTGCCCTTTCCCGTAACAATAGCTGAACGCCCACCATCCATAAAATCAGAAAGTTTAAGACTAACTATTTCGCTCACACGACAGCCCGAAGAATAAAGCATCAGAAAAAGCGCATGGTCACGGCTTTTCCACAAAAGTTCTTCTTTTACAGGCGCATTACAAATCTCCCCTACTTCAGCCGATGTCATAAAGTTTGGCATACGTTTAGGCAGCTTTACAGTCTTCATTTCCAGCGAAGGATTTTTTTCAACATAACCAAGTTTTTTCGCATAGGCAAACAAAGTACGCACAGCGGCAATAAACCTGTTTACAGTAGCCGCCGATTTATTCTCCGCAGAAAGCCGCCCGATACAAAGCATCAGATTTTCACGAGTGATAGATTTTACATCAAGGTCTGGTGTCAAAAACTCCTGCAGCTGTTTGAGGTCGTTTCCGTACCCTATAACAGTATTATTGGAAAGCCCCCTCACTGCAGAAAGATATAAGAGAAATTCATCTGTAAGCTCGCGTAAAGTCATACTTTGATTATCGGTATGAATTTACGCTTTCGCTACATCTGAACATGCAATTACGTTGATTCCAGTACCCAGCAGATCGTACAGCAGAATGTCACCGCGTTTTACCGGAGCTTTACAGCTGGCACGGCGCACTACTTCCATGCACTGGAGAAGCATATTCTTTGGAACTTCACCTGCAGTTTTTACAGGGACTACCGGCAAAACTCCACCGTTCACTTTGATTGTTGAAGTTAGTGTACGTGTTGGGTTCTGGAGTTCTTTGGCAGCATACTGCTCGCCGCGTTTACAGCCATTGTCTTTTACGCTGAGAACTTTTTTGTTGCCGTCGGCATCGGTTTCAACTTCAACTTCCATTGAACAGCCCATCGGACAGATGATACATGTAAGCGGGATTTTTTCGATTGTATTTTCCATTATTCTGCTACCTCCCCTGAAAGTTGAACTGAAACTGTAATGTCATCGCCGGCTTCTGCAAGCTGGGCCGGAGTAAGTTCTGTTACCTGCATTTCTCCAGGGCGCACAACCTTCTTTCTCACAGATTTCAATATCTTATTATTACTTGAAACTTCGATATAAACATCTTTATAAACATCTGTTGCACGGAACATAATTGAAACATTTCCGTCCTGTACAGCTGATTCAATATACTGAGGCACGGTGTAGCGCACACGGTTTCCAGGGCGCAGGGTGATTTTCTTTCCATCCTGAACAATTTTTCCCTGAACAAACTTTGCTGCATTTTCGCCTGCCCTTAAGCTTTCAGCAGTTACAAAGTCTACGAGGTCATGAACATGAACTGTGTTTCCGCAGGCAAAAATACCTTCTGAAGAAGTCTGCATATGCTCGTTTACAACAGGACCGCTGGTTGCAGAGTCAATTGCAATTCCACAACCTGAAGCGATTTCGTTTTCAGGAATAAGGCCTACAGAAAGCAAAACTGTATCGCACTCAATAAACTCTTCAGTTCCAGGAACAGGCTTACGGTTAGAATCAACTGCCGCTACAGTAACTCCTTCAACACGTTCCTTTCCGTGAATCTGAACAATCGTATGACTGAACTTCAGCGGAATATTAAAGTTCTCAACACACTGAACAATGTTACGACGCAAACCGGAACTGAAAGGCATTACCTCACAGACCAGTTTTACTTCAGCACCTTCCAGAGTAAGACGGCGTGCCATAATCAAACCGATATCTCCGGAACCAAGAATTACAACCTTACGTCCAGGCATATATCCGTCAATATTTACAAAGCGCTGAGCCGCACCTGCAGTAAAGATACCGGCAGGTCTTGTACCCGGAATAATCAGCGCACCGCGGGTTCTTTCACGACAACCGGTCGCAAGAACGACAGCCTTTGCCTTAATGTGCATAAGACCATCTACAGTGTTGATTGCAGTAACAAGGCGATAACCTTCATTCTGCGCAACCTCGAGTACCATAGTATCAGTTTTATATTCAATACCAAGCTTTTCAACTTCATCAGAAAAGCGTGCAGCATATTCCGGACCGGTAAGCTCTTCACCAAAATAATGAAGACCAAATCCGTTATGAATACACTGAAGCAGAATTCCTCCGATTCTTGTATCGCGCTCTAAAATCAAAATGCTGTCTGTACCAGCTTTCTTTGCAGCAATTGCCGCCGCCATTCCGGCAGGACCGCCGCCAATTACAACTATATCGTATTCCATAACAGCGCCCCCTACCTTGTTTTTCCTGTAAGAATATATGAGCAGCCGCCGTTTTTGCGAACGTCCGTCATCGGAATTCCAAGCTCGCGGCTCAAAATCTCAGTTACACGTGGAGAACAGAAACCGCTCTGGCAGCGTCCCATTCCGGCACGGGTTCGGCGCTTAACACCATCAAGATCCACAGCACCGACAGGAGACTTAATTGCCGCAACAATCTCGCCTTCAGTAATCATTTCGCAGCGGCAGATAATTCTTCCATAAAGCGGATTATTTTCAATCAGCTGAGCACGGCGCTCATCATCAGCATCCTTAAAGGATTCAATTCCTTTTCGCACAGCAACAAAGTCACGGTTAGCTTCAAGCTTTACACCAAGTGATTTTTCAACAAGTTCTCGCACATAGCAACCGATTGCAGGAGCCGCAGAAAGTCCCGGCGAACAGATTCCCGCAACGTTTATAAAGCCATGTACCCCACTATCCTCTTCAATAATAAAATCATTTACCGGAGTACCATCCTCATTGTAAGCAAGGGCACGAACACCAGCAAAAGAGTTTATGATATTTCTGCGGGGAATATCCGGAATAGTTTTTCCAGATTTTCTGAAAACTTCATCCTGACCGGCTGCAGTTGTCTCAGTTGCAGTTTTATCGTTTCCATCGGCAGCAGTCGGCCCAGATAAAATATTTCCGTCTACAGTTGGAGTAACCAGAACACCCTTACCCATCTTGTCAGGAGTCTGGAACAAAGTATGACTTGCAAGATATGCACATTTGTTATCAAGCAGATAGTATTCACCACGGCGAGGCACAATTTTAAACTTGCGGGCCCCTGCCATTTCAGAAACAACATCTGCATACAAGCCGGCAGCATTTACTACGCATTTTGCAGAGATGTCGCACTTTCCTGTTCTGATAACAAACAGCCCTGTGCCGTCCGATTCAGAAGCTTTTTCAATTCCATGAACCTCAGTTTCAAGGAAAAGCTTTACTCCATTCATAACAGCATTTTCTGCAAAAGCCCAGGTTGCCATATAAGGACTTACAATTCCTGCAGACTCTGCAAGCAGAGCGCCACAGGCTTCTTCACTTACATTTGGCTCAAGCTTATGAAGCTCCTCACCATCAATAATGCGAAGGCCCGGAACACCATTTGCCACACCACGTTCATACAGCTTTTTGATGTGGTCCATATCTTCATCACAAAAGCCGATAACAAGCGAACCGTTATTCTTATAATCAAAATGAAGAGACTGAGCCAGCTCGGGATACATTGCAGTTCCTTCTACATTAAGCTTAGCCATCAGAGTGCCGGTTTTAGCATCAAAGCCCGCATGAATAATTCCCGAGTTCGCTTTAGAAGTTCCGCAGGCAACATCATCTGATTTCTCAATCATGCACACGTTCAGCCGGTACTTCGCGAGCTCCCTCGCAATGCAAGCTCCTACAACGCCTGCACCAATAATTGCTATATCATAAATCATAAACACCTCAATATGGTAGAGCTAAAAAATGCTTTCGCATTTTTTTTAACGCTCTGCTATTTAACAACGGCCGCCAGCGGCCTTACACATCCTCCCAGTGCTCAGCACGTTCCACGGCCTTTTTCCAGCCTGCATACAATTTCTGTCGCTGGCCGTCATCCATCACAGGCTCGAACACGCGGTCAATTTTGTGATGAGCAAGAATCTCGTCGCGGCTCTCCCAGAATCCTGTTGCAAGACCGGCAAGATACGCAGCACCAAGCGCAGTAGTTTCAACATTAGCAGGACGACAAACCTTAGCATTCAGAATATCAGCCTGGAACTGCATCATTACGTTGCTGACACACGCACCACCGTCTACGTTCAGTGTATTTATAGGAGTACCTGAATCGGCAACCATAGTATCCAGTACGTCGCGCACTTCGTAAGCAATTCCTTCAAGGGCAGCACGGCAGATATGAGCCTTCTTTACACCGCGGGTAAGACCAACAATAGTTCCACGCGCATACATATCCCAGTAAGGAGTACCAAGACCTACAAAGGCAGGTACAAGATAACAGCCGTTTGAATCCGGAACCGACTCTGCCAGGCGGTCAATTTCTGGCGCACTGGAAATCAGTTCAAGTTCATCGCGAAGCCACTTAATAACAGCACCGCCAATGAATACACTTCCCTCAAGCGCATATTCAATCTTGCCGTTCATACCAAGCGCAATCGTAGTCAAAAGCTCCTTAGAGTGAACAGGCTTGTCACCGGTATTCATAAGCATAAAGCAACCTGTACCGTAAGTATTCTTAGCATCACCCTTCTTAAAACAGCCCTGACCAAAAAGAGCTGCCTGCTGATCACCAACAGCCGAAGCCAGAGGAACTTCAAAACCGCAAACTTCAGGATCTGTATTACAATATACACATGAAGAATCACGAACCTCAGGAAGAAGTCCTGCAGGAATTCCAAGCAGGTCCAGAAGCTCCTTATCCCACTCAAGCTTATAGATATTGAAAAGCATCGTACGACAGGCGTTAGTATAGTCAGTCACATGCGCGCGGCCACCGCTCAATTTCCAGATAAGCCAGGTATCAATAGTTCCCGCAAGAAGTTCGCCCTTCTCAGCGCGTTCTCGAACGCCTGGAACATTGTCCAATATCCATTTGATTTTTGTACCGGAAAAATATGCGTCAATGAGAAGTCCGGTCTTCTCACGGATTTTATCCGACCAGCCGTCTGCAATCAGTTTTTCGCAGTAATCGGCCGTACGACGACACTGCCAGACCACAGCGTTGTAAACAGGTTTTCCGGTTTTCTTATCCCAGATTACAACCGTCTCACGTTGGTTGGTAATTCCAATAGCGGCAATTTCGTCATGTCTGATTTCTTTTTCAATTAAAAGACTCTGAAGAACCTTAAGCTGACACTTAAAGATTTCTTCGGCATCATGCTCAACCCAGCCCGGGTGCGGATATATCTGATTAAATTCGCGCTGCTTAGAACCAAGAGGCGAACCGTTCTTATCGTAAACAACAGCACGGCAGGATGTCGTGCCTTCATCAAGAGAAATTACATATTTTTTCTTATTTTCCATGCTTCATATGATAGCATTGCTATCAGTATAAAGCAAATTTTATTGAAAAGTATTTTTACTCTTCGCCTTCTACCGGCATTACAGCTTCTTCTTCGCCGCTTGTGTGGAGGTAATCACAGTCTGGATTAATACAAGACTTGTAAGCACCATTCTTCTTGTCGAACTTTTCAACAAGGAACCAGCCGCACTTAGGACAGTACTGATCGATTGGCTTAAAGTGACTGATAAATGTACAGGTTGGATAATTTGTACAGCCGTAGAAAGCCTTTCCTCGGCCCTTAGTCTTACGCTCAACAATTTCACCACCACAGTCTTTACATGGACACTTAGCAAGTGGAATTGATTTTGTGTTATGACACTCTGGGAATCCGGAACATGCAAGGAAGAATCCAAAGCGGCCAAGCTTCTTAACCATAGGCTTACCACAGAGTTCGCAAACCTTGTCAGTTTCTTCATCAAGGAAGCCCTTAATACTTTCCTGGTGCTCCATTACATTATCAACAGTCTGTTTAAACGGACCATAGAAATCAGCGATAATATCGTTCCAAACAAGCTCGTCTTCTTCTACCTGGTCAAGCTCGTTTTCTACTTTAGCAGTGAACTCTTCGTTAATTACAGCTGGGAAAGATTCAACGAGAATCTTGTTAATCATTTTACCAAGCTGAGTTGGAACAAGCTGCTTGTTACTGCGGGTTACGTAGTAGCGGTCAAGCAATACAGAAATAATTGTTGCATAAGTTGAAGGACGACCGATACCCTTTTCCTCGAGCATTCGTACAATCGAAGCATCAGTATAGCGTGCAGGTCCCTGAGTAAAGTGCTGCTCCGGATGGAAGTTTTCTACGTTCAGAGTCTCACCTTCCTTCATTGCAGGAAGTGAAGAAGATTTTTCTTCTTTTGAAGAAAGCAGCTTAATTACCTGATAGAAACCTTTTTCTGCAATCTTACTTGCAGCAACGCGGAACAAAGCGTCACCGGCTTCAATTTCAACAGAAGTAGTTACCATCTTTGCGTTGTTCATCTGAGAAGAAACAAAGCGCTCCCAGATAATTGAGTACAAGCGGAACTGATCGTGTGAAAGATATTCCTTTACGCTCTCTGGTGTGTAAGTTGTGTATGTAGGACGAATACCTTCATGGGCATCCTGAGCTGATTTTCCAACAGCATAGTGAATTGGTTCAGCAGGAAGTTCTGCCGGATGATTTTTCGAAAGCCAGTCACGAACATCTGCAAGAGCTGTTTCAGAAATACGAACAGAGTCCGTACGCATGTAAGTAATAAGACCGACATGATTTTCGCCAATCTGAATACCTTCGTAAAGCTGCTGAGCAATCTGCATAGTCTTACGTGAAGTAAAACCAAGACGGTTAGCCGCAGCCTGCTGAAGTTTTGAAGTTGTGAACGGAGGCTTAGGACGAACAGTTTTTTCTGTCTTTTTGATTGATGAAACTGTACAAGGAGAGTTTTTGATTTTCTCAATGATTTCGTTTACAGCAGCCTCACTCTTAAGTTCAGGAGCTTCTCCGTTATATTTTACAAGCTGAGCTGTAAAAGAAGATTTTCCCTTTGTAAAGTCTGCATCAAGTGACCAGTATTCTTCCGGCAAAAAGTCTTCTACTTCTTTTTCACGCTCACAGATAAGACGGAGCGCTACAGACTGAACACGGCCTGCAGAAAGACCATTCTTTACCTTTACCCACAAAAGCGGACTTAAGTTATAACCTACAAGACGGTCAAGAACGCGGCGAGCCTTCTGAGCATTTACCTTGGCTTCTACAATTTCACCAGGATGCTTTACAGCTTCTGTAATTGCAGTTGGTGTAATTTCATTGAATACGATACGGCTGATTTTTGCATCAGTTTTATCACGCAGAGCACGGTTCAAATGCCAGGCAATAGCCTCTCCTTCGCGGTCGTTATCGGATGCGAGAAGGACAGCTTCTGATTTTTTTGCTTCCTTCTGGAGTTCTTTTAAGAGCTTTGCTTTTCCGCGCACTGTAATATATTCAGGCTGGAATCCGTTTTCTATATCAATAGCCATTCGAGACTTAGGAAGATCAATAAGATGACCTACAGAAGCTCTAACCACATAGCCAGGCCCAAGATACTTTTCAATAGTGTGTGCTTTTGTAGGAGACTCTACGATTACGAGAGTCTGTGGAGTTTTAGTCTTTTTAGCCATAACAAAATCCTTGTAACAAAATCCTTTAAGTCTTATGTAAATAGTTCTCCCTGAACGGGAGGTGCACTGCGTTCACCAGGCGGTTCTGCCAGAGCGACACAGTAGTCTTTATAATCTTTTATCACCGGGGCTCCAGCTGAAAGGAACTTTTCCGGTGTATTTTCCCTTTTATACCTGCTTACACGGCCTGCAGCAAAGCTCTTTTCCAGATCTTCGCGTACAACCGCAGAAATCCTTGAAGCCGCTTCACCAAACGCTGCTTCATGAAACATCACGTCGCGGCCGTCTTCCAGTGCCAGATCAGCAGTTATAAGCGCTCCGCTGCCAGCCGGTGCTTCAATAACCACCGTAGCTTCAGAGAGCCCTGCAACAATCCGGTTCCGTGCAATAAACTGCCATTTCCCGGTCCCCGAGCCCGGCCCGTACTCGCTCAAAATACAGCCCCCGCTCTGAAGCACCGCGGCTCCCAGCCTCTTATTAGTATGCGGCACTATATCATCAATTGCACTCGGTAAAACCGCAATCGTGTGACCTAGAACGGCACCATCGTAATTACCGTTTTTTTCAGCCCTTTCATAAAAGGCATCAATCGCACCAAGGTGCGCATACGAATCTGCACCCGAAGCAAGGCCACTGACAACATTACAGCCATCTATAGCCGCATCATGAGCAAAACATCTAGCCGCTTCACGGCCAACCTGACTAAGCCGCCTTGTTCCAACAACAGAAACACATCTACCGTTCAAAAGTGACACATCACCGCGTACAAACAAAGCAAACGGCGGATCTGCTATCTGCCGTAAAGGTTCCGGGTATCCCTCATCATCATGAAAAAGAATTTTTATCCCAAGACGCTTGCATTGCCAGGCTTCTGCCTGTGCCAACCGCAGGTTTTCAGGGCCATTCCACACAGCCCGAGGCTTCTCTCCGCACTCTGCAAGTTTTAATATTTCTTCTATAAACTGTAATGCAAGCGAATGAGGACTGTCAAGTTTTTTTAGTAATTTTTTTTTCTGATTAAAGTCTAAAAAGGAAATTCTCGCTACAGAAAGCGCCAGAATAAGCGAATCATCGAAATCAGTTAGAATATGCTGCATCTAAAACTGTTTTTTTGTTCTCCTCTGCGGTTGCTTTTTTCTCGGCGGATTTTGTGGTGTTTATGATTTTATCGTACATTGCAGCAGATTTTTCAAAATCATAATTTGAATAATATGCCCTTGCAAGTACAAACATGGCGTCAATATTTTTGGTGTCTATTGAAAGAGCCTTTTCAAGATGTGGAATTGCCTTTGCCGGTTCATCAAGCTCAAACACATACAGCACGCCAAGTCCGTATAAAGCGCGCACATATCTGTCTTCAATATCAATGGCTCTAAGGTAAGCTTCTTCTGCAAGTTTAAGGTAATTGTATTTTACCTCGGTGCTTCCACTGCCACCAAAGTCCATTGCTGCATGCGACATATAGCCTGCACACACACCTACATAATAATACAAATTCTGATTATTTGGATAGTACTGAAGGGCCTCCTGGAAGCATTTTAAAGCCTCTCCGTACATTTTCTGATCAAGATAACGGGTTCCAAGGATTTTATACCAGATTCCAATCTGACTCTGTGCCAGCTGAATATCTGCTACTCTTTTCTGATATTTTTCAATAGCATCTTTTAGTTCTTCAACAGTTGTCGGGCTTTCAACACCTTCCTCCAGATGCTGCTGACGGATAATCTGTTTATTTGATACCTTACAAGAAGAAAAGACAACAGCACCTAATAAAACTAAAAGAATACCTTTTTTCATATCAGAAATCTCCTTTCCTTAATTACTGAAAATATTTCTCATGCGCATCTTCCAGCTGACGGTCTGTAACATGCGTGTAAATAGTCGTCGTACTTAAATCACTATGGCCCAAAAGTTCCTGTAAGGAACGTAAATCAGCCCCACCACTCAAAAGATGAGTTGCAAACGAATGCCGGAGGGTATGAACCTTTGCTTCTACTCCGCTGAGCGCTTCCAGCTCCTGAAAACGCTTCCATACTCCCTTCCGTGAAATGGGCTGGCCTCTGTAATTTACAAAAAGCTCAGGCACATTACGTCCCTTTACAAGTTCGGGCCGAACTTCATTAAGATACACAAGAATTTTTTCAAGAGCCCGGTCTCCAAAAGGAACAATTCTCTCTTTATCGCCTTTACCCCGCACAAGAATCAGTTTTTCATCAAGATGAACATTTGCCAGCAGCAGTGTACAGGCTTCACTAATACGAAGTCCACAGGAATAAATAAGCTCAAAAAGAGCGTCATCTCTCTTACCGCTTGGAGTGGAAGTATCAATGCAGCCTAAGAGAGAATCAATCTGTTCAACTGAAAGCACCTTGGGAAGATGCTTTGCAGCCTTTGGCTTATCCAGTGCAAGAGCAACATTTTCTTCCCACATACCTTTGCGGACAAGATAGTCGCCCAATGCCCTTATTCCTGAAATATCCTTAGCTATTGTAAGTTCAGAACAACCGTCAGTCTGCCTTTTTATAAGATAATACAATAAGTTCTGGACGGACACATCTTTCAGTTTAATTCTTTCGGTAGCAAGCCAGTCCAGAAATTCTTCTGCAGAAATCTTATATGTTATTGCAGTCTGTTTTGAATCACGTTTTACAAGGAGAAGATCCGTATAAAACTGATTCAAAAAAATATCCTTAGTCATTGAACAAGTTAGTCATCCAGACGGATTGTTCTGCTGTATTCGCTTTTATTCCAGATTGCAGGTTTTACAAGATCATTTTCATCTGGAATGAATCCTGCTGGAGGTGCAAATGAACCAGATCCTGAAGAAGATGTATTTTCTTCGCTGAAGATTCCTTCTACAAGTGAACCTTTCTTTTCTGCATCTGGAGTTTTTGGAATGCTGTGAGATGCAACAAATTCTCCACCAAGAGCAGAACCAGTAGATGAACCTGTCTTATGAAGAATACTGTTCATATCATTAAGGCTGAAAGTATCTTCTCTAACTGGTTTTGGTTCAGATTTTACCTCTGGTACAGCTTCCTGTTTTTCAACAGCAATTCTTCCTGTATCTTCAAAACCTGTAGCAATTACAGTTACGCTGATTTTACCCTCAAGTTCTGGCTGAGTAACCTGTCCCCAGAACATGTTATAATCTTTATCTGCAGAAGCTGAAACAATCTTACAGATTTCTCCAACCTCAGCAAGTGTAATTTCTTCTGATGCACAGATATTAACAAGGAGATTCTTTGCTCCGTCAATCTTAGAATTCTCAAGCATTGGATTATGAATTGCATTGTAAGCAGCGTCTGTAGCACGGTTTTCACCTTCACCAATACCAATTCCAAAGATTGCATTACCCTGTCCAGCCATTGCATTGCGAACATCTGCAAAGTCAGTATTTACATCACCAGGGTTTGTAATGATATTTGAAATACCTTCAACACCCTGACAGAGTACTTCATCTGCCTTTCTGAAGGATTCTTTTACAGTAAGGTTTTTATCAATATTTTTGAAAAGCTGTTCGTTTGGGATAACAATGAGAGAGTCAACCTGTTCGTGAAGTTTCTTAAGACCTTCCTGAGCCTGTCGCATACGAACATTTCCTTCGAATTCAAAAGGAGTTGTAACAACGGCTACAGTAAGACATCCAAGTTCTTTTGCAATACGTGCAACAACTGGAGCAGAACCAGTTCCTGTTCCACCACCCATTCCGGCTGTGATGAATACCATATCTGCACCACGGAGCTCATTTGTAATAAGCTCTTTGTCTTCTTCAGCTGCCTGTTCACCTACTTCAGGTTTACCACCAGCTCCGAGACCTTTTGTTACTTTCTGTCCGATTGCAAGCTTTGTAGCAGCACGTGAACGGCCGAGAGCCTGTAAGTCAGTATTAAGAACGATAAAATCTACGTTGCTAAGCTCGCGGAAAATCATTCTGTTTACAGCGTTTGAACCGCCGCCACCACAACCAACTACCTTAATTACGGTAGGGCTGCAGCCAGAAGCTTCTGCCTCATAACCTGTTTCATCGTCTACGATTGAAATGCCAAGATTTCCCATATTTCCTCCCACTCAAACGCTTCCCCAAGCGTACACTTTTTAAGTGATTTAATTATACAATATCAGAATAATGATTTAAATATCTTCTTCAGAACACTCTCACCCTTCTGCTTTTCCTTATGCACAGGACGACCTTTTGTTCTGCGGCTTCTGTCCTTACCACTTGCAAGAGATTTATTTGCAAGGACCAGACCAATTACTGTTGCAAAATCAGGTCTCTTATAGTCTTCTTCAATTCCACCAAGACTTTCAGGCACTCCAAGACGAACAGAAGTTGTATGGAACACTTTCTGCGCAAGATCAATTACACCTTCCATCATTGCGCCGCCACCGGTGAGAATAATATTTCCAGAGAGTTCTTTAATAGAATCTCCGACATTCTTTTTAAGAGCTACTTTTACAAGAGTAAAAATCTGTTCTACACGAGCCTGAATAATCTGAGCAAGCTGGCTCTTTTTCATGATTTCAGGAGCACGACCTCCAACACCAGGAAGAATTACATCAAGATCTGTATCTTTTGTAATTGAATCTACCCAGCAGCAGCCGTTTTCAATTTTAATTTTTTCTGCAGCGGCAGTTGAAATACCGCCGACAACAGAAATATCATTTGTTACAAGATTTCCACCAACTGGAATTGAGAAAGTTCCGATAGGAGCTCCCTTCAAAAGCAAGAGAACATCTGTAGTTCCCGCACCCATATCAATCAAAATGGAACCAAGTTCCATTTCATCCTGATGACAAACAGACTGAGTCTGTGCAAGAGTTTTAAGCATTACCCCATCAAGAATATAATCTGATCGGGAAATGCAGGAACGAATATTCTGAATGATTGTTTTTGCCGCTGTGACAATATGAACTTCAGCCTCAAGACGGGTTCCCATACGGTGGATAGGATCCTGAATGCCGCCAATTCCATCTACAATATAATTCTGTGGAATTACATGTAACTTTTCACGGTCATCTGGTACTTTAATTGCAGTAGCGCATTCAATTACACGCTCTACATCTGCGCGGGAAATTTCTTTTGTTGATTTATTTGCACTTGAAACCGGAACTGTTCCACGTGAATTCTGACTTTCAATCTGAGAACCGCCGATTGCTGTAATTACAGATTCTACTGTTGTACCCGCATTCTGTTCTGCGGCATCTATTGTCTCTTTAATGGCATTTTTTGCATCTTCAATATTTACAATTACACCGTTGCGAAGTCCTGCTGATTTTCTGGATGCGGTTCCGGCTATGCGGATATTTCCTGTGTCAGGATCTATCTCTCCTATAGCCACGCGAATCATACTTGTTCCAATATCAAGTCCGACTACTTTTCCATCTGCCATTTTCTAAATAACCTCTGAATTATCTTGTGATGTATGAAACAGAACCATAACGCAAATCTACTGCTGCAACATCGGTTCCAATCTGATTCACTACATCAAGTACTACCATCATATACTTTAATGCGTCTTCATTCAATGCACGATCGGTAAGAACTTTAACTTTTGACTGTGCAGGAATCAGAGCAAGTTCGTAGTTTCCAGAATCCTTTGGAAGCACACAAATTTCTGCTACACTTGCAAAATAATGCTGAGGCATTTCGCTGATTTTAGAAATCTGATCGATGAGAGGTCTGTATTTTGCAGGAATTCTCATTCCCTTTGACATATATTCAACAGGAAGTCCTGAAATAATAGGAAGAACTTCTTCTCGTTTTTCAGAAGCGCCTCTTTTTCCAGGGAAAAGAACTCCGTTTTTATCAATCTGAACTGGTGATGTACGGCCGTTTTCCATCACAAAAGTAACAGCAACCGGTTCACGCTCTTCAATATTTACATAAATTTTATCCGGGAATTTCTTTTCTACTGAAACATGACCGATTCCAGCTTCAGAAGACAACAATGCTACAGCCTGTTCTACATCAAAATCAAACCAGCTTGTACTGTTCATAGGAAGCAGCATTCTTGCAATTTCTTCTGCAGAATAATCCTTCTGCCCGGTAACAGTTACCTTAGGACTAGAGAAACTAGGCATAATATACTTATAAATAACAAGCTCACAGAAAAGCGCAAAACAAAGTACACAGAAAATTACCTTAATAAATTTAATTTTCTTTTCAGCCTTGCTGTCTGCCCCTTCATACTCTTCAGAAAGGAAATAATCATTCTCAAGATAGTCTTCAGCAACTAACAAACTCACATCACTCATTTTATCCACCTTTTATTATAAGTAAGAAAGTGACTCTATATTAATTTCGTCACTTTCTGTCATTTTTTCATCTATTTTTTCGCAGCGTGAAGCGTTTACAATAAAGCCGCACATTGCGAGTGTTATAATAATTGAAGTTCCTCCAAGAGAGAAAAACGGAAGGTTAATTCCTGTTGAAGGAAGTACACCACTAACAACCATGGTATTTACAAGAGACTGCAAAACAATTACAGAAACACAACCAAAAGTTGAAAGTGCACTAAATTTATCAGGGTTAGAAAGAGCTGCTTTATAACCTCTGTAAGCAAAGAATCCGAGCAGTACAAAATAAATTACTACACCGATATATCCCATTGATTCAGCCCAGCCTGCAAAAATGTAATCTGCCTGAACCTCAGGAATGCTGTTAATTTTAGAAAGACCTACACCAATTCCACTGCCCCATACTCCACCAGCACTGATTGCACGCTTTGCATTAAGGCTCTGATAGTTAATGCTTGAACTGAATTCATCAGGACTGATCCAGCCGATAAGACGCTGAAGTCTATATGGATTAAGGGTAATCATAAGAAAAGCAGCCGGTATTGCAATCAATGCAAACGGAAATATCCATACAAGCTTAGCACCAGAAACAAAGAACAAAAGAATTCCAATCAGAGTAATGAATACACCAGTAGAAAAATCCTTCTGGGCAAATACGATTCCAGCAAAGACTATAAGGGCAATCACACAAGGGAATACAGTTTTTTCTTCCGGATTCAAAAGCTTATCCTGCTTATCAAAATAATTGGCAAGGAAAAGAACAATTGCAAATTTTACAAGTTCAGAAGGCTGGAATGTAAAATTACCAGGAAGTCTAATCCAGCGGCGTGCACCATTTTTAATAATTGAAATACCTGGAACAAATGTAAGGAAACACAAAACCAGAGAAACAATTACAATTACACTTACAAACTTTCTGATATATCTCATGTCAGTAATCATAAAGCCTGCAAAAAGTACAAAACCAACTGCTGAGCACAAAAGCTGACGCTTTACAAAATACAAAGGATTTCCAAAAGCTCTGATAGCAAAATTCTGTGAACATACATACAGAGTAAAGATTCCAAGTCCCCACAAAAGAAGTATTGAACCAAGAAGCCAGATATCAACTTTATTATAATTCTGCGAAGGTTTATTCGCATAGAAAGTAAACTGATTCATTCTTAGCGAGCCTCCTCATCTGAGCCACAAAGAAGTGGCACGAGCTTTTCAAGCTGCATACTGTGAGAGCCCTTAAGAAGAATTACATCGTTGTCGTTCGCAGTTAAATTAATTGATTCTGCTATTTCCTTAAAATTCTTATCATTTGATTCACTGAACCATTTTACACAAATATTTGAATCAGTCTGAAGAACTTTTTCAGCAACTTTCATTTCAGGCCCAACAAGATATACCTGAGATGCATCAGTTTCACTAATACGTGTACCAACAGTCTCATGTGATTTTTCTGATTCTGCACCGAGCTCCTTCATATCACCAAGAACAAAAATCTTTTTGCCTACATTTTTAAGCTCATCACAGAAATCTATAACCTTCATCATTGAGTCGAGATTAGCATTATAGCAGTCTTTAATAAGAACAACTTTCTTTCCATTGCAAAGTACAGACTGGCAAACTTCCATACGACCTGAAATTGCAGCTACAGTTTCAAGACCGCGTTTAATATCAGCTGATGGAATTCCAATTTCCTTTGCACAGGCAATTACAGAAAGAGCATTCAGATAGTTATAACTTCCAGAAAGAGGAAGATTTACAGTAAGACCATCAAGTTCAAAAGCTGTTCCAAAAAGTCCTTTATCTTCAATAAATTTTACGCCACTCTTGTCAGCAGGAACATCCTTACCAAACTTTACAATTTTACCGCGAACACCTTTTGTACAGTAATCTGCAAACGGATCAGCTGCACCAACAATTGCAGCACCATCAGCCGGAATATAAGCAAGGCTCTTTCTCTTTTCAGTTGCAATGTTCTGCTGGCTTCCAAGAATACCAATATGTGCAGTTCCGATATTTGTGATGATTCCAAAACGAGATTTCAAAACCTTTGAGATTTCACCGATTTCATTTACACGGTTCATACCCATTTCAAAGATTCCGATTTTTTCATCACCACGAATCTTGAATACAGAAAGTGGAAGTCCTGTTTCAGAATTAAGGTTTCCGTATGTATATGCAACACCAGCATCACCAAAATGAGCGCGTGCTACACTTACCATCATTTCCTTAGTAGTTGTTTTTCCACTTGAACCTGTAATGCTTACAAGAATCATATTACGGCATTTCTTTGTAACATAAGCCTCTGCAGCATCCTGTAAAGCATGAAGAGTATTTTCAACACGAACAAAACAAACTCCTGAATTAGCAGCTGCAAGTTCCTCATAATAAGAAACCTTTTCCTGATATTCAGCTTCATTCATAAGAACAACAGATGCTCCTTTTTTTAAAACATCAGGAATATATTTATGGCCATTCTGGAACTCACCCATAAGAGGCACGAACATGCAAGGCTTTTCAGAACTTACATTACGGCTGTCTGTCTGTACGTCGTTAAATAAACATGGAGCACTGCCAATCTGAGTGCCCTTAACCGCTGTAAGAAGCTCTTCTTTTGTAAGCAGACTCTCTGTCATTTTTTCTCTCCCGTCATCTCAACACGAACTATATCTTCAGTTTCAGCCTTGTGCATTCCAAGTTCTTCAACTGCAATCTTTTCAATTCTATCAGCACTTGAAAGCACAGCAATGTCACTGACAAGCTTCTTATTTTCTTCAATCAGCTTTTCCTGCTTCTTTTCCAGCTCTCTGATTTCGCTGGTAAGAGCCATGTATCGCCTTGCCTGAGCTGCGTAAAGACACAAAATCAGAGGGATAGCAAGTACAAATACACAGAAGAAAAACTTAACTATAAAATCCTTAACACCACGCTTCATAAACTAAAAACCTATCACTCCATCCAGATGATATGGAGTATCATCCTTGATTTTTCGGATTACACGAAGCTTGGCACTACGTGAAGGAGAATTCTCCTTAACTTCTTTATCTGTAGGTGCAACAGGCTTACGGGTAATAAGCTCTGCACACTGCTCACCACCGCAACGGCATACAGCAACTTCAGGAGGACATACACACTGCTTGCCGAGATTGCGGAAATAATTCTTAACAATACGGTCTTCAAGAGAATGGAATGTAATTACACCCATTTTTCCGCCAGGCTGGAGACAGCCGAATGCATCATGCAAAGCTTTTGGAAGACGTTTTAATTCGCCGTTTACAGCAATACGCAGAGCCTGGAAAGTTCTTGTAGCAGGATGAATAGGACCATAGCGGTAGTTGGCAGGAACAGCATTCCAGATTACTTCAGCAAGTGCTTTAGAGGATTCAATACGTCCACCATTGCGGGCTTCAACAATAGCACGCGCAATACGGCGGCTGAGTTTTTCTTCGCCATAAAGATAGATTAAATCTGCGAGCTTTTCTTCAGGAAGTTCATTTACTAAATCAGCAGCAGACTCCCCTTCAGAAGAATTCAGACGCATATCAAGTTTTTCATCATAACGGAAAGAAAAACCTCTTTCAGATTTTTCATAATGAAAAACAGAAATACCGAGATCAAAAAGAATAATATTTGGACGCTTATATTCAGAAGGATAATCAGCATAGAAATCCTGGAACCAGCCGTTGTAAAAATGCACGCGCTCGCCAAACTCGCTAAGACGTTCTTTTGCACGTGCCTGAATAACCTTATCAGCATCCAGACCGATTATAGAAAGAGACGGATAGTTTTTCAAAAAGTTATAAGTATGGCCGCCCTCACCCAGAGTCGAGTCAATCATTAAAGCATCAGCTTCGAACGGCTCACCTACTGGAGAAAGATATTCCAGACACTCATTTAATAAAACCGGAGTGTGTACGATTTCCACTTTTTAATCCCACCTAATTTTAAAAAGTTTAAAAATTAATATCGTTGAATTCCTCAGCTGCATCGCGGAACGAATCCTCAGATTCAGCCAGGTAATCCTTGTAAGTCTGAGAATCCCAGAGTTCCATGTACTTTGCAATTCCAAGAACTACACAGTCCTTAGAAAGATTTGCATATTCACGAAGACTCTGAGGAATGGAAAGCCTGCCGTTCTTATCGAACTCTACAGGCTGTGCAGGTGCAACAAAGTGTCGTAAAACTCCTAAACTTTTGCTTTTCATCATAGAAGCATTACTCATAAGCTTCCCCTGAAAAGCTTCCCATTCATCAGTAGTAAAAAGCCATAAGCAGCGATCTAAACCTTTGGTAACCATAAGTACGTTTTGATTAACGGCCGTTCTCAATTTTACAGGAAACGAGACACGCCCTTTTTCATCAATCGTATTATTGTATTCACCAGTTAACAGATTCATACCCACTTACTACCACTTTTTACCACTTTTTCCCACTTATCTATCATTTTATACCAAAAATTCCTAAAGTCAACCACTTTTTTTGACGATAATATAAAAAATTTTTTGA
Organism: Treponema bryantii; assembly: GCF_036492245.1. Taxonomy (NCBI): domain Bacteria; kingdom Pseudomonadati; phylum Spirochaetota; class Spirochaetia; order Treponematales; family Treponemataceae; genus Treponema; species Treponema bryantii. Next base: position 2,219,350 of record NZ_AP025286.1, read on the forward strand.
TTTTTTATATTTTACTTATACGGTTAAATACTATACTCTTTGACACACTGTATATGGCGTTTTCCACACTAAATGAAAGCAAACTACACAATTCTCTAAAAATCCTTTATCAGGAGATTTATGAAGGCCAGACAGAAACAGAACAGGATGGCTTTATTTACGATATAGTTACTAAAAACAGAAATATAATAGAAATACAGACAAAGAACCTTGCAAAGCTGTTACCCAAGATTCTAAAAACAATTGAGAACGGTCATAATATCAAACTGATTCATCCGGTTCCAACAACAACAAGAATAGAACTAAAAGACGAACAGGGAACAATAATATCAAAAAGAAAAAGCCCAAAAAAAGGAAGTATTTACAACATTTTCCGCGAGCTTACAGGACTTTATCCCGTAATCACAAACCCGCACTTTTCACTGGAAGTTATAGAAATAGAAATGACAGAAGAACGGACACGAACAATAGAACCCGTTCAATCAAAAAATGGCCGCCGCCGATTCCGCCGAAACTGGATCAAAACCGGAAAACGTCTGGACACCATAATAAACACAACAAGATTTTCAAAGCCGGAAGATTACTTAAAACTTCTGCCTCCACTACCCCAGCCGTTTTGCGCAAAAGATCTCAAGCAAGCCTTAGATAAAAATCCAGACATCCCAAAACACACCGCCGACGCACACCTCATCATGTGGGTACTTTCCCATGCAGGCCTCCTCGAACACTCAGAGACCAAGGGCCGTACAAAATATTACAAATTCCTCACAGAGCACATGGAGCCCACAGAGAAAAAATTATAATAAAAAAAGACCGTCCCATTCGGAACGGTCTTTCTTTTGCATGATTTATAGAAGACTACCAGTTATCAGCCATGTCATCTTCATCGTGGTTTTCCATGTCATAAAGGTCTGTTACAACACGAAGGTCATCAAAGTACATATAGTATGTACCACGAGCCTGCATTGGATTACAGTCTACACGGAAACCAAGAATCTTAAGGCCAGGCTTATCACCGTAGTAAGCACTGTTCTGAACAATACCATGTTCTCCATCTGGACTTGGTGGAACTACACAGATAAGCTTTTTCCATCCAGAGAAACCAAGGCTTCCCATGTAAAGCTCATAGTTGCGTCCAAAATAGTCCTGAACAAGAACATAAAGTTCATGATCCTGATTACGTCCACAAACCCATACAGAAACAGTCTTTGTTACACCCTCAATTGCAAGAGGACGTCCAGACTTAATTGTGAAAGAGTTTCTACCACGGCGGAAGAAATCTACTCTTACACCAAGTACATTTACATCTTCTGCTTCTTTACCTTCATCTTCTGGAAGTGGCTCCTTCATAGCAGGATTACCTTCAAAAAGACGACTTGTAATTACACCATCATCAGCAGACATGTGAACGTTCCATGAACCTTCACGCTCAAACTTGTCTACAGAAACTTCGCGCAATGCTGACTCAGCTGAATCTGCACCAACATTTTCCGGATTAGGCTCCTGAAGGCTTGAATTCTGAGCGAAAGCAACACCCATAGCGAGCACAGCAATAATACTAATTGTTACAAGCTTTTTCATTATTTAGCCTCCGAAACATCATCTGAATCCGAACTGTCACCAAAATCAACTTCATTCAACTCATAACCATCGTAGATAAGAGAGAGAGAATTAGATGTGTATTTGATCTGATCAAAGTAAACAACAAAGTTATCAACATACTCTTCAGCATCTGAACGAATTCTGAAACCTACAAATGTAAGGTTTTCAGGACCAGAACGAAGATGTGAACTCTGCTGAATCCAGCCAGGAATATTTACAATAATATTTTTCCAGCCATGGAATGCAAGACTTCCGGCAGGAAGAACCTTTACAGTTCCAAGAGCATCTCTTACCATAACTTCAAGATAGTAGTTATAACCAGCACCCCAGATCCAGAAATCCATCTGAGAAACAGTTCCTACAAAAGGAATCTCGAAAGACTTTCCGTCTGCTGTAGGATAAACTTCGAACCAGTTATCACCCTTACGTTTGAAAGCAGTTTTTACACCGAAAACCTTAAATTCCTTATCTTCACCCTTATGAAGCTGTTTTAAAGAATTTGGAACACCTTCAAAATAGCCTGTTTTAGGATATCCATCTGCAATAAAGCGGCTTGAACCAACTTCCCAGTCCCAGCTGTAAGCTTTACCGTTGTACATATAATTCTGCGAACCGGCAGAATCAAAATCATCCAATACGAATGTCTCAATGCTGCGTGAATTAGGCTGAGCAAAAGCTGGCAAACCTATTACAAACAGACATGCAAGACCAATAAGAACTTTAAGTTCCCTTTTCATGCAAAACTCCTTGAAACTTTTATCAGACCGATAAAAAGATTTATACCCTTTAATTATCGGCAATAACAGTCAAATTTATAACTCATTCAATTATATTTCCTATGATATTATTTGTCAAACGAAATTCTAGGTTTTAGGTGTTAGGTTTCAGGTTCCAGGTTTTAAGCGGGGGGGAAGTCTCCCCCTCGGCCGCACTTCGTTGCGGCCTACCCTCTCTAACGGGGGACACCCCCGTAACGCCCCCAATATATTGAATAAACCTTCAATTTATTTTATTATTTACATCAAAGAAATCTCAGGCGATGTACGTCTGAATAAAGGATGTTAATTATGGCTAACATTATTAGTTACAAAGATCTCGGCCTCGTAAACACACGTGATATGTTTGCAAAGGCTATGAAAGGCGGATATGCTATTCCAGCATATAACTTCAATAACATGGAACAGATGCAGGCTATCATCATGGCTTGTGTTGAAACAAAATCTCCTGTTGTTCTCCAGGTTTCAAAGGGAGCTCGCGCTTACGCAAACGCAAATATCCTCCGCAACATGGCTCGCGGTGCTGTAGAGTATGCTCACGAACTCGGATGTGATATTCCTATCGCTCTTCACCTTGACCACGGTCCAAACTTCGAAGTAGCTAAAGACTGTATCGACAACGGATTCTCATCTGTAATGATCGACGGTTCTTCACTCTCATACGAAGACAACATCGCCCTCACAAAGAAAGTAGTAGACTATGCTCACCAGTTCGACGTAACTGTAGAAGCAGAGCTCGGAGTTCTCGGTGGTGTAGAAGAGGATGTTGCTGCTGAAGAATCTAAATATACAAAGCCAGAAGAAGTAATTGACTTCACTTCAAAGACTGGATGTGACTCACTTGCTATTTCTATCGGAACTTCACACGGACGCTGTAAGTTCACTCCAGAGCAGTGTACACGCCGCGAAGATGGTACTTTGGTTCCACCTCCACTGGCATTCGATGTTCTCGAAGCAATCGAAAAGCAGCTCCCAGGTTTCCCAATTGTACTCCACGGATCTTCTTCAGTTCCACAGATTTACGTTGCAGAAATCGAAAAGTACGGCGGAAAGATTCCTAACTCTGTAGGTATTCCAGAAGAACAGCTCCGCAAGGCTGCTAAGTCTGCAGTATGTAAAATCAACGTAGACTCAGACGGACGTCTTGCTATGACAGCTGCTATCCGTAAGCACCTTGTTGAGCATCCAGAAGACTTTGACCCACGTCAGTACCTCACAGACGCTCGTGCAGAACTCGTAAAGATGTATGCAGACAAGAACCGCAACGTATTCGGTTCAGCTGGTCATGCACTCGACTAGTTCTCTATAATGGTGGTTAAACTTTTCTAAACCACCATAAAAAAAGACTTCGTTGAATAACGAAGTCTTTTTTATTTAACCTTATTCTTTATCCCGAACCGTAAACACGCCAAGTCTGCTTAGAATAAACAGTATCGGCAGTGTTGCACAGAATATTCCGCTGAGCACCAGAATCAAAAAGTAACTCATATCAAGAATATACATAGTTTCCACAACAGATGGAAAAACAATACTTACAACCGCCGTAATAATCCAGATAGCAGCAAAGAAATGTTTTTTAGCAGTTATTGTTTTTTCAATATGCTTGGCACTAAGTCCCAAAGAAAAAATCATAACCGTAAACAGAGTTGGTTTAATAAACAATGGAAATGTTGTAATGATTTTTTCTGAGCCAGACAGAATTGTGTATGGCAGATAAATCAAATAAAAAGAAATCAAAAGTGGAAAAAGAGCTTCTATTTTATAAGAAATTGTATCCTTAGAAATAAGAAAAAATACTCCGTAAAGAACAATTACAGGAAGCAGAGACTGTCGAAGCAGCAGATACCACATATTCAGTTCAAATGAATATGGAATTACTCTGTGTGAATATAAAAAGAAAGCCCTGAAGCCACATACAAGCACGGCAGAAATGAGTCCGGTAAAAATAACAGGAATCATATGCGGGTTTCTTTTATAAAAACACCAGGATGCAAGAATCAATGGCAGTAATAATAACATAAAAAGATACATGCTTAAAAAATACAGTTTAGCACCGGTTTAATCAACCTTTTTAGCGCGGATGCGCATTATGCTTGCCCTGCCCTCCACTGTTATTTTTTCACCAGGCTTTACTGCATAAATTTCTTCTGCAAGAATCTTCTGCCCGATTTTTTCTTCTGATGTACGTATTACAGCCTTATCTTCAGAAAGCACATACAAAAGCTGTACATCTGAAGGCTCCCCTGCATCTCCGGAACAATACATGCTCCAGCCGCCTTTTACATCAATCCGTTCAAGAGAAAAATACTTACAGTCAAAATCACCAGGGAATGGAGCTACAGGCTGCATTTCCTCGCGTTTAATTACTGCAAGACCTTTTTCAATATGAACTTCACGGCCGCGCCCCCAGTCATAAAGACGATATGTCAAATCGCAGGACTGCTGGGTTTCCATAAGTCTCAAACCGCCGCCGATTGCATGAACTGTACCGGCAGGAATATAAACAAAGTCACCAGGTTTTACATTTACAAACTCAAGATACTGTTCAAGATTGTTTTCTGTAATTGCTTTTGCAAGCACTTCGTTTGAGTAGCCTTCTTTAATTCCGTAAACAAGTTTTGCATCAGGAGCGGCATCGAGTACATACCAGCACTCAGTTTTACCGCGGTTACCCTCGCCTTCAAGTTTTACAGCCCAGTCATCATCCGGGTGTACCTGAATGGAAAGAGTATCATTTGCCTGAATAACTTTTATGAGAAGCGGATATTCACCGCCGCAGAAGTTTTTAAACTCCTGCTGGCAGCCATTAGGATGTGTAGATGCAATCCAGAGCTCATAGCCCCAGATTTTATCTGATTTTATTGAATTCAGTTTTAACATAGTAGACCATCCGTCATTGCGAGGAGCGATAGCGACGTGGCAATCTTTTTATAGATTGCTTCGCTTCGCTCGCAATGACGTTATTTCTCCCATAATTTCTCTGGATAGTAGCCGTCTTTAATTTTCTTGGCGATTTCGTCCTTTACAAGCTGGCGGTCTTCAGGATATGTCATACCGAACCAGGTTTCTGTAGAATTAAAGAACTTAATGATTCCCTTATTGTGAGCAATAATATCACTTGCAGCAACAGGAAGAAGAGCCTCAGCCTTAGGAGCCTTTGAATTATTGGCAATAAAGTTTTCCCAGTAAACATGGAATTCTTCAAATGCCTTGGGACTAAAGCCGAACAGATTCATACTAACCCATTCTTTTCCAGTAAAGAGCTTTTTCTCTCCATCTGGCATCTCGCTGATAATCTGATCTTTTTCATCATAATAGATCTTGAGATTTTCAACGATATTTACAAGTTTTTCATCTGCAACTGTACAAACACCACGGCTTACAGAACCAGAACGGCTCATTGTATTACCAAGAATATATCCAACCATTGCATGATCTGTACAATCGTTATCAATTGATGAAAGATATTTACCAAGCACATCAAAAGCCTGACGTCCATAATAGTCATCAGAATTGATAACGGCAAAAGGTGCATGTATTGCTTTTTCTGCACAAAGGACAGCATGAGTTGTTCCCCATGGCTTTTCACGGCCTTCGCTGTCTTTAAGCTGCTGTGGTGTAAGAAGACTTTCGTGCTGCTGGAAAACATATTCAGCATCAAAATTACGTGCAACGCGGTCAAAAAGGCGCTCACGGAAAGCCTGTTCAATATCCTTACGAATAATAAATACAACCTTTCCGAAGCCGCTTTTCATAGCATCATAAGTTGCAAAATCGAGAAGACATTCGTCATGAAGTCCTACTCCGTCTATCTGTTTTACTCCACCATAACGGCTGCCCATACCGGCTGCGAGAACTAACAATGTTGGTTTCATTATACTACCTCTAAGAAATTTAAATAATTAAGCAATTATTGTTTCAAGAGCAAGTTTCATCATGTCCTTAAAGGTTGTCTGACGTTCTTCTGCTGTAGTAGCAGTTCCCTTAAGAATATGATCACTTACTGTAAGAATTGTAAGAGCTTTTCTGTTAAATTCAGCTGCCAAAGTATACAGTTCAGCAGACTCCATTTCAATTCCCTTTGCTCCATATTTTTTCCAGAGCTTCCAGTTTTCATTATCATCATAGAAACGGTCACTTGAAACACACTGTCCTACAACAGTTTTAAGGTTCATTTCTTTTGCTTTATTGAAAGCTGTATACAAAAGTTCAAAATCTGGAACAGGTGCATAATGAAGTCCACCGAATCTCTGATTCTGAAGAGATGAGTCTGTACATGCACCGTTTGCAAGAATTACATCGCGAAGTTCTACATCTTCGCTTACCGCGCCACAAGTTCCAACGCGGATAGCTTTCTGAACTCCATAGCAGTCAAAAAGCTCGTGTACATAAATTGAAAGAGACGGCTGTCCCATACCGGTTCCCTGAACAGAAACCTTTACGCCTTTGTAGGTTCCTGTAAAACCTAACATACCGCGCACTTCGTTATAACATACCGGATTTTCAAGGAAATTCTCGGCAATAAACTTAGCCCTCAGAGGGTCACCTGGAAGCAGAATTTTATCTGCGATTGCTCCTTCGGGAGCGTTAATATGTGTACTCATAACTATGTATTATAATTCAATTCCTATAAGAAAACAATTCCAAACACCGCGCCAAGCAGAATTACTGCAATCGGATGAAGTTTAACCTTAAACAAAAGGAAAACAAATACTCCATACGCAGCAAGACAGATCCAGTTAAAAAGTCCTTTCCAGCCTTCAATTGTTGTAAGTACACTTATCGATTCGGGAACATTTATAAGTGTAAACATAATAACCTGGATAACCGGCACAAGAATAAGACCTGTAGTTACCGGACGTAAAAAGGCAAGAGATCCTTTTACATACGGGTTATCATTAAAGTTTTTTAGAAAACGGGCAATAATCAGGATGATTATAATTGATGGAAGAACCTGAGCACCAGTTACAATAAGGGCACCTGGAACACCATATAATTCATAACCGATATAGGTTGCCATATTGATTCCGATTGGACCAGGAGTACTCTCAGAAATTGCTACCATATTATAAAACTGTGCCTGAGAAATAATTCCGGTAGAAACCAGAGACTGCTGCATAAGTGTAATGGCTACCTGACCGCCGCCAATTGTAAACAGTCCGATAGAAAAGAATGTTAAAGCCAGCTGTAAGAGAGTCATTATTCACCCTCCTTTGCTTCAGCAGATGATTTCTGTTTCTTCTGACGGTAAAGCGTAAGCAGACTTCCGATTATCAGGGCGAAAACAATTATCCACACAGACTGTACTTTAAGAAAATAAATCAAACCAAAAGCAAGAAGCATAAACACTGCATTCCATACGCTTTTAATTGTCTTTTTAGAAAACTTTACAATTACACTTGTAAGAAGGGCCGCAACTGCAACATTTATTCCATGCAGTGCTTTCTGAGCCATCGGATATTTATCAATAGAACTGATGGCACCGGCCAGAAGCATTATGATTACCCAGGATGGAGTTACAACACCAAGAGTTCCTATAATTCCGCCGAACCAGCCGAGTTTTTTATAACCTACAAAGGTCGCTACATTTACAGCAATAATTCCCGGAGTACTCTGACCTATTGCAAAATAATCAATAAGTTCTTCTTCTGTAATCCAGCCTCGTTTCTCTATAAGTTCCCTCTGCATAATCGGCATCATGGCAAGTCCACCACCAAAGGTAAAGGCACCGATTTTCAAAAATGCCAGATACAGCTCCACAAGTTCCCTGAATTTATTTTTCATTTTTATCCTCAAGAAGTTTATTACTCAGAGAAAGCTGAACACAGGTTCCATGAGGTTTATTACTCTTAATCACAAAGCTTGCACCAATCTGATTGGCTCTATACTGCATGGAGTTTAAACCGAGTCCCTTACTATTTCCGCTTTCTTCATTCACAAAGCCAACGCCATCATCAATTACCTTAATAACAGTTTTTCTTGTTTCGGGCATTACACTCACCCATACATTCTTTGCTTTTGAATGCTTAAGAATATTATGCAGGGCTTCCTGAATGATTCTGAATATATTAAGTTTCTGAATCTTATCAAAATGAACACCTTTTGGCATCCCCCATTCATACTGGCAGTTAATTCCAGACTGTGCAGCAAAGGAATTACACAGATTGCTTAAACTATGGTTCATACCAAGGCTTTCAAGCTCAACAGGATATGAGTTATGCGCATACTGACGGGTTGTCTGAAGAGTTTCTCCAATCAGCTGTGCAAGTTCAAGCATCTGACTTTTTTCAACCGGAGTATCCTGATTTGAATAGCTTCGGCACAGCATTGAAATACCGGCCAGACGCTGACAGATATCATCATGAAGGTCGTTACTAAAGCGCTGACGCTCCAATTCACTGATTCGGAGAACCTCAGCCTCAACTTCCATTCGGCGGTTATTTGCTTCTACCAGTTCTTTCGTACGCTCATTTACTTCACGCTCAAGGAACTCAGAATGTTTTCGGCGTTCTTCGGCCATTGTCATTCGGTTCAAACCATGTGCAAGATTGATGGCAATAGAACTGAGGTACGGAAGTACATTTTCATCTGCCTCATAAAAGATACAGCCAATTATTTCGTTACCTACAATAAGGAATTTCAAAATCATTGCAGGCTTAGTATGCGGATCAATATCATAAAACCTTCGGTAAAACTGACCTAAAGGCATTTTCATTTCACGGTCAAATTCATAACACTCATTACCGCTGCGGCGGACAAACAGAGGATCAACCGGCATATTCTTAAGATGACTGCTCTTTAAATCACCATTTGAAAAACGGAGAATTGCAAAGTTATTCATTCCAAGTTCATTAAGATTCTGCCTTACTACATATTTAAGAGCTCCAAAGGTTTCACCGTAATTCAAATCCTGTCCGATATGGCTTACCATTCTAAGCAGGGTTTCTGACTGAACGTAATTTGCCTGCATTGCACGGAACTGATCTTCATCAGTTGCAAAATCATCCTTACTGCCTTTACAACCACAAGACTTTCTGTATACAACACGCGATTCAATAAAAACTTCCTGCGGAACATTCTTTCCTTCGAGAACCTCTTTCATAAGTTCAAGAGATTTTGCACCAATTTCATTCAAAGGCTGATGTACTGTTGTAAGTGAAGGGATTTCAAAGCGTGCCTGTGGAATATCATCGAAACCTGTAACGGCGCATTCCTTAAAACCCGGCTTGTTACAATGAATCTTAAAATACTTATAAACACCAATTGCCATATTATCGTTTGCACAGACAACGACATCTGGAAATTTACTTTCTTCATCCATGTATTCGCCCATAGCACGAATAGCGGCCACTTCGGTAAAATAACCTCGTTTTAATTTATACTGTAAATCAGAAAACCATGGTTTATAGGCTTCCATAGTTTTAGTAAAAATCTGTTCTCGTTCTTCTGCATCCGGATGATCTTCTGCACCGCTGATAAAAAGAAACTTCCGGTAATTGTGTGTAAGAATCAGGTGTTCAACAAGCTGCTTCATGGAATCTTCTGTTTCAATCAAAACCGAAGGAATACCTTCAATTTTCTGTCCGACAGAAACAACAGGAATCTTTCCCCAGATTCTTTCTACATCATCCTTAGTTGTAAAATCAGCGTTTCCTGTAATAACTGATGTAACAAGAATAATTCCATCAAGGTCAAAATACTCTTTTCTAGGAAAGCGCGAAACCGGTTCGTCTTCTGTAATTTTTGCATTTTCCTGCTGAAAACAAACCAGTTCAATTCCAAGACTTTGTGCTTTCTGTTCAATACCTTTGTATACAGAAATCTGATATTCTTCATCAAGAATGTTTAAAACAACTCCAATTCTCATAGAAATATATTATACCCTTATTTTAAAAAATATGATATTATATAGGTATGAGTTGTAATGTAATTATTATTGATGACCATCCTCTTTTCAGCCGCGGACTTGCGCAGCTTATTGAAACACAGAAGGACTACAAAGTTATTGGAATGGCAAAAGACAGAAATGAAGCACTTTCACTTCTTGATACTACTACTCCGGATCTTGCCATAGTAGACTTAAACCTTGGACAGGAAGATGGACTTGAACTGATTAAAGACATCATCATAATTCATCCTCAGACCAAGATTCTCGTGCTTTCAATGCATGATGAACGCTTTTATGCAGAACGTGCCATTAAGGCTGGTGCAAAAGGCTATATCATGAAGGAAGAAGCCGAATCTCAGGTTATCAACGCCATTAAAACTGTTACCAGCGGCGAAATTTATCTGAGCGAAAATGAGAAGAACCGCATTAAGGAATTGTCTCAGGGTAAGCCTGAATCAGGTGAACTTTCAGACCTTATCAGTGCACTTTCTGACCGCCAGCTCCAGATTTTCACTCTTGTAGGAAAGGGTCTCGGAACTGTAGAAATCGCAAAGAAACTGAACCTCAGCATTAAAACAATTGATACTCACAAGGAAAACATAAAAGGAAAGCTTCATTGTGCTTCATCTGCCGAATTACGTCAGATGGCCATTGAATGGACAAACAAAGCTATGTAACAACTGATTTTTAATTTATGAAAGTAATTATTTATTCTCCTGTAAAGGAAATAAGTCACATCATTTCGAAACAGTTGACTTGTCAGGGTCACAAGTGTGTTATCTTTGAATATTTGGAGGACCTTTCTTCGTTGATCAGAAATCTGAAGAAAGGTCCAGACCTGATAATTTTAGACTACCTTTCTTTCAATCATGACCTGTTCAATATTTATACCTACCTGAATAAACTTAACAAACAAATCCCTGTTATATTTTTTAATGATCCCTGCCTTACAAGAAGTACCAGAGCTGCACACTGGAAAGCAATCTTAGAGATGACTCAAACAAAATATCTGACGCAAGGTTTATGCAATTATTCAGAAATCTTTACTACCCTGGAAAAACTTGTTGAATCAGAAGCTCTAGTTCCTTACATTCCTTTACTGCAGCCCCCTAAATTATTTCCCAAGAACTTTCTGAATGAAAACAATCTTCTTAAGCTAATCAACAACGATAACCTTGATTACATTACTTCCTTCAAATTAAGAAATAACCTGCCGAATAATCTATTCTATCTGCTTAATATTTTTGAGGAAAACAAAGATCATCCTATGGAGCTGAGTAAAATTATTGATTGCTATAAAAAAGATGGTAAGAAGATTTCGGAACGTTCACTTAGAGTTCATATTTCAAATTTAAAAAGTATTATCCGAAATGATGAGAAACATGAGTTTATAATTGATCAGGATAAGGGAACCTATCGCTTAATAAGGATTGTAGAATAAAAAAAGCGGCGAGAAATACTCACCGCTTTTATATAAAACTTCTACTGAAGAACCTTAGCAATACGTTCAAGAACCTTCTTGCGATCAAGAGGTTTAATGATATAGCTCTTAGCACCAGTCATGAGAGACTTCTTTACAAGTTCCTCTTTTCCGAGAGCAGAAACCATTACAACTTTTGCATTCTTATCAAAAGCCATAATCTGTTCAAGAGCTGTAATACCGTCCATCTTAGGCATTGTAATATCCATTGTTACAAGGTCAACATTAGGACAAAGTTCCTTGTACTTATCAACGCCTTCTTTTCCATCTGCAGCAGTTGCAACAATCTCATATCCTTCACTTGAAAGAATCTGTCCGAGCTGCTTTGCAACGAACATAGAGTCGTCAACAACTAATACTCTGAAGGATGTACCGTCGTCTTTTCTACCCTCAGGCGGACGCTCGTTAATGTTTGGAAAATCGTTTGTAGTTTTCATTTTCTTACTCCTTTAGAATATTTTATGCACGTTCCCTGATAGAAACGTTTACTTCAATCTTACCACAATCAGAAATAAGAGGAACGATAAGTGCCTCTACACTGTCTGTAGTACCACCAAGAGCTGCAATTTCCATCTTCTGTCCAACAAAGAGAGCTGGTGGTGTAAGGTCAAATCTGAATCCAAGTTCATGAAGCTTTGTTACAGCCTGAGCAGTAATAAGGTTAGCAAGCTCACTGATTGTAGCCTTAGCCAAATCATCAAATTCCGGCAGAGTCTCACCGTTCATTGCAGACGCAATATTCAATGCAGTTTCCATAGTCATATCAAAAAGAACACGACCTTCTACATCTCCAGCAAGACCAACCAATGCAGCAACACCCATAACAGGCATAGCAGTTGATTTCAAATACAAATCACCGCGTTTTACCTCTGCGCCTCCGAGCACTTCCTGTAGTACACGGAATGAAGTTTCAACAAACGGGTTAATATACTCTACTCGCATCTTAATCTCCTATTTATTTGCTTAATTAATCCTTTGTATACGCCACAAGCGTACCAACAGCATTCTCACCAAAACTAAAGGAATCAGGCATGTCCTCGTTTTCTCCGATTACAGCAATCGCATTTCCCTTCATCTTTTCAATAAAGTCGGAAACTACAGATTCCTGAGACTTTTCATCCAGCAGGGAAAGAATATCACGTGCAAAAATAATGTCTACTGTTGGCAGAGCATTAGTGTGTTTACAGTCATGATACTCAAACATAATACTGTCTTTTATTTCCTGATTAAAAGTATACTCGCCATTTGCTTTTTTTGTCAAATAAGGAGCATACCAGTCTGAAGCCAGATTTGCTGGAACTGACATAAGCCCTGCATTAGATACATTAAGAAGGTCTATATCCTGTGCATAGATTCTGATTTTTGCATCAGGATAGCGTTTCTTAAGTATGCATGCCAGAGAATATGTTTCCGTACCTTTTCCACAGCCCGGATTCCATACAACTATCTGCTTCGCAGCATTATCAGGAAGAACCTTGGCAACAGCATCAGCATATTCAGATGACCACCAGTTGTTTGTAAATGGAGACCAGAAAGTCTTGAGGAAATCATCAGCATCATCAGAATTCTGAAGCTGAGTCTTTTTTGTTTCCTTAGACCATTCCAAATATCTGTGCTTTACCCAAGTCGAATTTACTGATGATACAGTGAAATTCTTATAGGTAAGAAGGCTTTCGCTTATGAACTTAATATCAACAGAAGAGTCTTCCTCTTCTGCGGCACCACCAGAAATTCCTCTTGCAATATCCGATGGTGATTTTACCATTCCGCCCTGTACTACAGCTGCAGCCTGATTTTTAGGAACATCTGCAACCGATTGAGGCTGTTTCATTATTTTCTGAGGTTTCTCATAGTTTGCTCCTGGAGCAACAGCTTCTGCAGATTCCTTAGAAGAGAAGATACGTGTTATATCAAGCAGGACATAAAGTCTGTTATTGCTTTCTACAACACCATCAATGTATTTGATATTGATATCACCAAACAATGGATGTGGTGGCTGAATTGTACTCTTTTGAACACCAATTACCTTGTCGATTTTATCTACTACAACACCAAATTTCTGATCTTCTACCTGAAGAATAAGCATATTTTCGAGCTTATTTTCTTCGCGAGGAGGAACTTCGATATTGAAGAAGATTCTTAAATCAAGAATAGGAATGATTTCACCACGAAGGTTATAAACACCAAGCACAAAAGGAAGAGTGTTAGGAACGAACGTAAAGCGTCCAGCCTTTGCAATTTCCTTCACATGCATGATGTCGATTGAATAATCCTTGTCTGCAAGTGAAAAAGTTACCATCTTAAAATCAACAATAGTGGCATTTTCTTTCTTTTCTTCAAGCTGCTGAAGTTGTGTTGCAACTAAAGTCTCATTTTCTGCACTCATAAAAAACACCTCTATTACTGTACATACTGAGCCTGTTCCTGAGCCTGAGCAAGAAGCTCCTGCTTAACACCAAGCTCAAGAAGCTGACCAACATCAATAATCAGTGATACAGAACCATCACCAAGGATTGATGCACCAGCGATTCCCGGTGAATTAGTGAATTGATCCTTCAGAGGTTTAATAACGACATCCTCTTCTCCGATAAGAGCATCGACCATTACACCAATCTTCTTTTCCTGTGTACCTACGATTACAATGTAGCATTCATCCGTCTGAACAGACTCTGTTATACCAAACAGACGTGACAGACGAAGTACACTGATAACCTCGTTACGTACATTCAAAATTTCATAATTATCAATATGATTGATTTCTGAAATATTAATGCACTGACTTTCAATAACGTTTGCAATTGGAATTGAGTAAACTTCTCTTCCAACGCGAACAAGAAGACCCTGAATAATAGCAAGAGTAAGTGGAAGCTTGATAATAAATGAAGTTCCCTTACCTTTTGCAGAGTTGATGGAAATTGTTCCCTTAAGGTTATTAATCATTGTCTTAACAACATCAAGTCCAACTCCGCGTCCTGAAATATTAGAAATCTTTTCTGCAGTTGAGAAGCCCGGCTGCATAATCAAATTGAATGCATCCTGTTCTGTAACTGCTTTATCCGGATGAATAAGACCGCGTTCTACAGCCTTCTTTCTGATTTTTTCAACATCAATTCCGGCACCATCATCTTTAATTTCAATTACAATCTGGTTACCTTCGTTAGAAGCCTTGAGGAGGATTGTTCCTGTTTCAGGCTTTCCTGCAGCAGCACGAACTTCTGGAGTTTCAATACCATGGTCTACTGAGTTACGAACACAGTGCATGATAGGATCGAGAAGATCTTCTACTACAGACTTATCAAGTTCTGTATCCTCACCTTCAATTACCAGGTCAATCTTTTTATTAAGATCGCGCTGGAGGTCGCGAACTACACGAGGGAAACGGCTGAAAATCTGGTTGATTGGAACCATTCGGATTTTCATTACGCCTTCCTGGAGGTCGCCTGCAATTGTACCAAGGTTCTGTGTGTAAGAACGGAACTTACCGGAAATACTCTTTGCTTCTGATTCGTACTCATCAAAAATATTACTGAGTGAACCATATTCTTTAAGAATATTCTTTCTGATATCTACAGCAGCAACACCTTCTTTTATCTGCTCCATGTAATCTGGAAGCTTATCAAAGAGATTATGAAGGCGTTCTTTATATTCTGCTTCAATTGACTGGAAATGAGTAAGTTCTGCTGCATTCTGCATTGCAAGCTGATTGAATGAAGCCTTGTTGATTACAGCTTCAGATACAAGGTTCAAAAGGTTATCGATACGGCGTGAGTCTACGCGGAGGATTGAGCTCTGCTGTGCATGAGCTGCTGCAGCTTCTTTCTTAGGTTCTGCTTTCTTTTCCTCTTTCTTAGGCTCAGGCTTAAGTACATTGTCGTTGAGAATATCACCCAAAAGTTCTGACTGAGCTGCCGTCATATTTCCAGCAGGAACATCGTCTGAAGGAGTGATTGGAGCTGAAGCAACCGGCTTTGGAGCTGCAGGTTTTGGTGCAGCTGCGGCTGCCTTTGCTACTGCAGGATCTGCAAGAGTACCTGTAGTATAATCTTCCAGAAGATGAGCATCTGTTATAAGTGTTACATCACTAAGGAATGCACAGTCTTCAATTTCTGCTCCCTCTGCTTCTGTAGCCACATAATAGAATACATTTTCATAGAACTGATCTTCGTAAAGGGCATCAAAATCAGGAACAGTCTTAAGTACGTTTCCAACATTCTTAAGTGCAGCAAATACCTGAATACCACCAACTGTATTCATTGGATTACTTTCATCAAACTTAACTGCAATACACCAGAGCTTCTGCTTACCTTCGCAGGTCTGCTTGAGTTCCATAAAATCTTCTTCTGTAATATCCGGAAGAATAAGTATATCTGATGAAGAAGCTGCAGGTGCTGCTGCAACCGGTGCAGAAGCTGGCTTTGGCTTTGGAGCTGCAGTTTTTGGTGCAGTGGCCTTTGCCTTAGCAGGTGCCTTTCCATCTTTAGAAGGAATAAGTCCCTGAAGTTTTTCAATAATTGAATCGATATTTTCTTCGTAAACGCTTCCATTCTGGCGTGCTTCAAGCATTGCCTTGATTACGTCTATAGAAGTAAGAAGAAGATCAACTACATCTTCATCTACCTTAATTCTATCGGAACGAATCTCATCAAGCACATCTTCTACAGTATGTGTAAAGTGAGAAAGCTCCATCATCTCTACTGTTGCAGAACCGCCTTTAAGGGTATGTGCGGCACGGAATATCTCATCGATCGCTTCGTGATTAGAAGGATCATTTTCAATAACGAGAATATTACTCTCCAACTGTTCTACCTGTTGTTCTGCTTCTGCGAAGAAGTCCTTCAACAGTTCTTCGTTATTTGGGTCAAGATAATCACTCATATAGAAATATTATACCCCGAAAATCACATATTTCAAGTTAAAACTTATTTTGTATGATAAATTTTATTTTTGCACTTTTTTGCGATTTTCTTCTATAATTAAAGGGATTCTATAGTTTTCCCTCAAGGCAGACTCGTTTTCTGCCGATAAAGAATAAGGAGTTTTATATATGAATAGAAAGCACATTATTATACTGGCAGCAATTTTTTATATCTCTTCAGCACTCTTTGCTGCAACCTCCTTCAGCGGTTATGCAGGCGGAAAGCTTAATTATGCCGCTAATCCAGAACAGGAAGATTACGATCCAGATTTGAAACTTCAGGCATTTTTTGCCGGACAGTTTAATTTTACACAGAATGTATGGAGCCACCTGGAGTTTTCAATCAATACCGGTGACTTATTATCAAACAGTATTTTCCATGCAACTGATGCAGACTTTCAGATTGATGAAATCTCTTTAATCTGCAGAGCTAATTTATACACCAGTGCAAATTATTTCAGTATCTTTATGGGAACTTATGATCCGATTGGTTCAGATATTTTCCTTCAGAGATATTTTAATATTAAACCTATAGATTCAAAACTTACAGAAAGCTATCTTGGAATTGCAGGTTCTATCCTCTACCCTCACTTTGGTCTTGGAATTTCTGATATCGTAAGATTTTATAACAGTCCTATTGCTTTCGGCGGCTACATCTACGTTAATCACGAAAAAGATTTAATTAATGATACTGCTGATTCATACGTCCTCAATGCAGACCTTCGTTTTGCAACAGTATTAAGCTATCTTACTTTTGATTTTGCATGTGGTCTTGGTATTCCTATTGCAAATGAATATCACGGAGAAGAAGCCCTTCTTGTTGTAGAAAAAGTTTACTGGCACGCAGGAACAACAATTCTTCTGGGAAACAATTACACAACTTCTCTTTTCCTTCAGGCAGGAATTTATAACGCAAGCTTTAAAGCAAAAGATGACAGTGCAGTCATTTCTCCAGATGATTTATATCTTCTCGTAGAACCACGTTTTCTCGTTCAGAATGCGCACATGAATATTTCAGTATATTCTTTACCAAAAAACACTGTAAACAAGCTTCTTTTTGTTGATGACACACTGGGTGTTGATTTAAATTTTTACGGAGAATCATCTGTGGGTTCTTCTAACTCAGTTAGTGTCGGTTCGCACATTTCATTCTCGTTTATTGACAAGAGCCTTACAGATTTAAAGGATATCAAGAATATTCTCTCAAATGGTTATAATCTGTCTGTAACACCTTATGTTGAATCTCAGTTCCTTTCAGGTCAGCTTCATATTCAGTCAACTTTACGTTTGATGGAATTTGTCAGAAAGCGCCCAGGACATGCATTCTCATTTGATATTGGCTATCGTACAAAATTCTGATAAAATATAAATTAAGATTTTATATTCTAAGGAATAACAAAAATGAAAAACATTCAGAATAAGTGGATCCGTGGTGCTATCCCGGCTCTTCTTCTCCATTGCAGTATCGGTACTGTATACTGCTGGTCAATTTTCAGCCAGGAAATTGCAGACTACATCGGCTTTTCAAAAGGCGCTGTAGAATGGGCTTTCAGCTTTGCAATCTTCTTCCTCGGTATGTCAGCTGCCTTTCTTGGTGGCCTTGTAGAAAAAAATATCCACAAGTCTTCTTTGATTGCTTCAATCACTTTTGCTTTGGGAATGGCTGGAACAGGTTTCTTTATCTGGTACGGTGGAAATAATCCACACAGCGTTCTTTCTCTTGTAGGAATCTACATCAGCTACGGCTTTATTATGGGTATTGGTCTTGGAACAGGTTATCTTTCTCCTGTAAAGACTTTGATGCTCTGGTTCAAGGACAAGAAAGGTCTTGCAACTGGTCTCGCTGTAGCAGGTTTCGGTGCTGCTAAAGCTATCGCTTCTCCTATCATGAGCCGCATGCTTACAAGTCTTGGAGAAGGCGGTGTATACAAGATGTTCTACATTCTTGCATGTGTTTACTTTGTAATGATGTTCATTGGTCACCTTATTCTTGCTAAACCAGAAGGATGGGTTGAACCACAGACTAAGTCTAAGGACGAAGGAATTATCGCAACTCTTAAGACAGAACCAATTGCTTCTTACATCGGTATCTGGCTTATGTTCTATATCAACATCACATGTGGTCTTGCAATCATTTCTCAGGAAAAGATGATTGTAAAGTGTGTAGGACTTGGAGCTTTTGCAGGAATCATTTCTACAGTTTCTGCTCTGTTCAACGCAGGCGGACGTCTTGGATTCTCTGCATGGGCAGACAAGCTTAAGGACCGCAACACAATCTATAAGTTGATTTTCACACTTTCAATTGTTTCAACTGTAATCGTTCTCTGTACAAAGGGTATTGCTAATGGTGCAGGAAACACTCTTCTTATCATCTTCGTACTTGCTTTGATTTTCATTGTAAACGCAGGATATGGTGGAGGATTCTCTAACGTTCCTACTCTCCTCTCTGACCACTACGGAATGGGTAATATTTCTGCTATTCACGGAATTACACTTTCTGCATGGGCATTTGCAGGTCTTACAGGAAACCAGATGGCTTCTTACATTGTAAAACACACAGGTGCATTTATTGATGTTCACGGAGTTCAGGCTAACCCAACTGGTTATCAGAATGTACTCATCGTAACAACAATTCTCTATGCAGTTGCAATGTGCTTGAGCTGCTTCCTTGTTCGTCCTATGAGCAAGAAAGACTAAAATCGAAGAACCGTTAAAAAATAGACTTACGGCAGTAAGTCTATTTAGGTTCATCGAAAAAACGCCTCAGAGCGGGCTATGCGAGCGATTTTGCTAGCTTATAAATCCAGAACAATATAATTCGTTATAAACAAATAAGACTTATCCGGCTGCTGCACACCTGTTGAAACAAATTTTACATAGAAATAATTTCCATTACAATGACGAGCCCTATAAACATAAGTTGCAGGCTTTTTGAAATTAGAAAGAAAAGCTTTTACCATTGCAACCTTAAATCCTAATCTGTCGTTCGGATGAATAATATCAAAAGCTTCTTTTGCAGTCCAGTTTAATACAGTTTCTTTTGAATATCCGGAAATATCCAGGAAGTTCTGATTTACACGAAGAACATGAATTTTCATACCGGAAACTATTCTCTTAATATCAAAATCAACATGCATCAGAAGTAAACCAATCTGCGTATTTTCAGTCATTAACCCTAGCTGATGATTAGCAATTTCAAGGGTATTTTCTGTTAATTTTTCATTTGTAATATCTTCTGTCAAAATATAGAAAGAATGCTTATGTTCATTACAACTGATTTCTTTGATGTAATTTTTTACATAAAGCGGATTATGCTTCATAAAGGTACGCATTTCTATATAACAGCAGATTTCCTTACGTTCTGAAAGAGAAAGTTCTGACTGTTCAACAAGCCATTTAAAACTTTCCTTACCCATAAGTTTTTTCAGATTTTTTCGAATTTCAGGGAAAACAAGATCATCAAGCTCGAACAGTTTTAGAAATTTCTTATTTGCACGAATCAGAATTAAAGATTTTGCCTGATCATCAAATTCATAAATTGCTGCAGGTCCTGAAAGTTCTTCAAACATAAGGCTTTCGGAAGAATCTGGTGAAAGGAACTTTCTGATATCAATCTGTCCAAAAGTTCTTGGACGGATAATTGAAGCAGCTCCTTTATGAGATTTCAGAAGTTCAACAAACTGATCTTCAGGCATAGGTTTTGCATATAAGAAGCCCTGAATAACATTAACTCCAATACTACGAAGGAAGTCTGCCTGCTCCTGTGTTTCTACACCTTCAGCGACAGTTATATATTCAAGTCCCTGTGCCATTCGCACTACATAGTTTATAATTGTGCCGCCACGGTTCAAGTTATCTTCACCGCGCATAAAGCCCATATCAAGCTTAAGAATATTGATAGGCATATCTTTAAGGGCATTCAAAGAAGAATAACCGCTTCCAAAATCATCCATTGCAATTCTGAAACCTAAATCGCGGAGCTTTTGGATTCTGTCATTTAGTTCTTTATCTGCATTTATAGAAGCGCTTTCTGTTATTTCAAAGTGAATGTATTTTTCTGGAATATTATATCTTTCTTTAAGACGCTTAATTACATAATAAAGCTTGTCTGTTTCAAGGCTGATTCTGGAAATATTTATTGAAATCGGAACAGGGTCAATTCCAACATCCAGCCAGGAACGAACGGCAACAAATACATTTGTCCAGATTTCTTCATCCAGCATACGGATAAAGCCATTCTTTTCTGCAATCGGAATAAATACAGCCGGTGATATAATTGTACCATCTTCCCTTATCCAGCGGCATAAAACCTCCGCCCCGACCATTTCTCCTGTAGCGGCTGAATATTGCGGCTGAAACCAGATTTTAAATTCATCGTCGGCAAGAGCCTGCTGCATCTGTGATGTGATTTCAGCCTCGAGATGTGTATCTTCTATATTTTTTTCTGTAAAGGCAGTAAACGTATTCTGTACAGAAGAAATATTTTTATCCATACACAAAGAAGCCTGGTCCATGGCTGTAGTAATACCCAGAGAAGAATTTGCAATACGGATTCCAAAATGCATTGTAATTGGAAAAGACATATGAACTGAACCGTTATCAAAAACCTTGCAGGCCTGCAGTTTTTGGAGATTGTCCACTGAGTTTTCCATACAAACTGCAAAAGAACCACCTTCCAGTCTTGCAATGAGGCCCTGTTCTCCGACAATCTGTTTTAAGGTTGCGGCAATCTGCTTTAATGCATCATTTCCTGCAGTAAATCCATATAAATCATTTATAATCTTAAGTTTATTTACATCTCCAATAGCAACTATATAGGTTTTCTTTGGATTGTCAGAAAAGAGTTTATTTCCTGCCTGAATGAAAGCCGTTCTGGTCATAACACCTGTTTCAGGATCTGTAAAAATACGTTGTACCAGAAGCTCTTTCATATACTGAATACAGTTTTCTTTTCTACTGTAACCATAGGCAATAGCCCGTGCCATATCTTTACACGAATTATATCCGCAGGAACCGCAGTTAATAGACTGTTTATGAGGAGTGTCTTTAAGCATATCCGTAAAGATTTCATCAAAGGCACTCTTTGGAATTTTAAACTGCTGTCGTGAATAATCAGTATAGCCGCGAGTAAAATCTTCAGAGCGGATATACTTGAACTGAGCACAAATCTGTTTCCAGAATTTTTCAGGATTATCTATATCTGTATAATTTTCGTAGGTCGACCTTCGGATTGTAATTGCATTTGAATAAACGGTTGCCGGGTTATAATCTTTATGATAGACACCTGGTCCGCCGACACAACCGTTTTTACAGGCTGTAATTTCTGCAAAAAGCGGCTGATTATTTTTAAAATTATCATCCAGAGACATATACAGAGAACTCAGATGATCAGATGAAAATCCTTTTAATGCCAGAATAGTTTCTTTATGAGAGAAGAAATAAGAAACAATATCTGAAAATTCCCCGCCAATAGAAACGATTGAACCAAAGCCTTTTCCTTTTAAATCCAGTTCGCTGGAATATTCACTGTCCTCTTCTGTAACTTCAGGCAGATGTTCCATTAAATGGGCAAAGGTTAAATTATAAGAAAGTACATTTTTTGTATTTTCACTGATTGCTTCATCTTTATTTGCAATACAGGCACCAAGACAGGCAAGCTTATTATCATCCCCAAGATACTTATGAATATAAATTGAAGCACAGATAACCGGCGGCTGAACAGGAATCATTTTGTTCAAAAGGAACGGATGATATTTCTGAACAACAGTTACCATAGCAGGACAGGCATTACTGATAAAGCAGCGCTGATCGACAGGAAGTTCCTGTGCTTCCTTCAGATATTTTACAGTCAGATAAGCACCGATTTCGCGTCCGAATGAACCGTCATAAATTTTCTGAACACCAAGCTTACGAAGGCTTTTGATGATTAGAGGCGCACGCTCACCGTAAATCGCAAAAAAAGCAGGCTCAATAATTAAAGATATTTTTTCGCCCTTTTTCAGATCTGCTAAAAACTTGTCAACATCATCACGGAAATCGCGGGCATGGTGAACACAAATATTTATACAGCGGCCGCAGTTATTACATTTTTTAGGGTCAATTTCCATATGGGATTTTCCATTTTTCACAATGGAAACATTAGCACCCATAAGAGAACAGTTATTTATACATTTATTACAACCTATACAGTTTTCATTTGTAAAAATAATACCGTTATTGAATCTGCTCATAAACGCCTCATTCGAACACAATAAGAATCATTGTCTGATTCAGATGTATAAAATTGAGCTGTTCCCCATACCCTGAAACACCTATATATTTTCCGTAATTACGGAGTACATTCACAAACTCTCCAAAAGAAGATTCCTTTTCAAAAAGTTTTGAACGTGAAAGACAGTTAATTGAAATTGTAAATGACGGCTTTTCAAAATCATTTTTTACACGCTGAACAGTTTCATTCCAGACACGCCTGATATTATCTGTTTCAAGCAGCAGCAGTTTTGTATGATTATAAATTGTTGAAAAATATGAAATTGAACCGTCTGGAAAAACTTTATCTGCTTCAGTAATATTGATGGAACCATCAACAATACGTCCCATAGGATGAGAAGATAATTCCTGGCTAAGCTGTTCTACAGAAACATTAAGGGCTCGGGAAATAATTTCTGCAGCCGGTTCATTATTATACTCCATTACAGTTCGTTCTTCACAATCGGCATAAGTTGCAGAAAAACGATATGAAGTTGGTTTGAAAATATTTTCACGGTAAAAACCTATTTTTCCATTCAGATTATGAATAAAAACAAAAGCACAGGTCTGTTTGAATATATCACCATTTAAGGCTACATAAGTCTCACTACGATCCGGCATTGTTCCGGCAGAACCACCAGCCACTGTAATTCCAGTTTCAGAAAGAACTTCTTCAAAAGTATCTAAGACCAGTTCCTCACCTTTTCCAAAGGCAGTCATAAATTCAAGGCAGCAGGTATTTTCTAAAGAAGAGAGTTTATCCATTGCAGCTTTGATATGAGCCTTGTACATATTAGGATGACGGTCAATATCAAAAAGCAGGCCGGCAGAAACTTCAACACCAGAATTGATAACCATTACAGATGCACCGCAATGGCTGTAGCCCTCAGACGTATAATTTACATATGTAGATGAACCAATAACAACAGCGTCCGGATAACGCACTTTCAGTTTCTGCGAAAAGAACCAGAGCATGTCTATTTCACTAAAGAAAATAATCAATTGGGGAGTTACTTCATGGGCATCTAACTGAGTCTGGATTTCTGAATAAGCTTCTTCGTTTACAGAACTTGATGTAAGGGCAACAACACATCTATCCACAAAGCACCTCCTTTCTATGAACGTTTATTTTCTCTGAAGAATAACATAAGAACCTTTAAGAGTGAAGGCATATCTACAGGTTTTACGAGATATGCATTTACACCGCAATTAAATGCGCGGCTTTTTTCTTCTGGAAGGGCATCTGCCGTAAGGGCAACAATAGGAATTTCTGATACCTTAGGATTCTGAAAGTTTCTGATGATTCGTGTAGTTTCATATCCATCCATAACAGGCATCTGCAAATCAAGAATAACAAGCTCATAAGTGCCAGGTTCACTGTCACGGAGTTTTTCAATTGCAAACGAACCATCAATAGCTTCATCAACAACAAAGCCTTCTTCTCGCATTGCTTCAACAAGGATTTCACGGTTAAGCTGATTATCATCAACAACAAGCACACGGCGTCCCTTGAAGTCGTAAATAATAATATCCTGCTCTTCTTCAATTTCTGTAAGCTGAGGAATTGAAAGTGGGATAATTGCCGTAAACTCAGAACCTTTTCCAAGCTCACTTACAACTTCTATTGTACCGCCCATAATTTCCACGAGAGACTTTGCAATGGTAAGTCCAAGGCCTGTTCCTTCTGCAGAAACAGGAGAAGATTTATCCCGCGCAAAAGGTTCAAAAACATGCTCCATAAATTCAGGAGTCATACCACAGCCTTCATCACGAATATGGAATTCATTTACGATTCTACTTTCATCTTCTGTAGAAAGCTGAATTACAGAAATCTGAATTCTACCGCCTTCATAAGAATATTTTACCGCATTGCTTATAAGATTAAGCAGAATCTGCTTTAAGCGTAAACTGTCGCAGGAAAGCACATCTTCATCAAGCATGCTGAAATCAAGATCAACTGTAAGTTTTTTATTATCAATTTCATTCTGAAGAAGCTGGCAGACATTATCTATGATTTCATGGATACTGCACATTTCTTCTTCAACAACAGATTTTCCGCTGTCGATTTTAGAAATATCAAGAACCTCATTTACAAGATTCATAAGATGGTCTGATGCACGTGAAATCTTTTCCAGACTGTCTGCAAGCTTTTCAGGATTATCCATATTCTTTTTTGCAAGCTCAGTAAAACCAATGATAGAATCCATTGGAGTACGGATATCATGAGAAATATTTGAAATAAAGTCCTGCTTCTGCTTAATAGCTTCATTAGCTTCACGTACAGTCTTGATGATGGTTCTCTGCTGTTTCTGATAAATATGAGTCTGATATCTGAAAATAGAAGCAATAATAATAACAACTGCTATCATTGTTATTACCATATCCATCAGGACCATTTTTACGCTTTCCATTTTCATTATTATTTCCGGATGGTAATAAGAATAAATAACTAAAACTATAAACTCGGCAATACTTATAATGAAAACAACAACACAACTTCTTCCCTTAATCAGCAGGAACGGGAATACAAAACCGAGAAGACACCAGAGCGGCATACCGCCTTCAATTCCACCAGAAGAGATAAAAAGACTCGGTAAAATAAAATTATTAAAAAGAATTGAAAAGACTATAATTGCAAGCTGTGAACGTTTAAGGGTATTTGCAATCCAGAAGATCAGAAAAAACAGAATCAGACATGTAAATGAAAGAATCTGTGTCATAGGATTCTGATGCATGACAACTGCAATAAAACAGGCAAATGCAACTCCAAGGATTCCTACAAGCAGGATAATATTGAGAAGTCTGTGTTGAATGTCATACTGTTCACCAAAGAGACGCCTGAGAAGCCTGTTTTTTTTCAGCATATCGTTTTATTATATCACTAGTCAGCAAGTTTTACAAAATCAATTTTTTACCTTATACTATGAATCTGAGGTGAAAAAATGCAGAATTCATTTGTTGACGTACGTACCGGACCAGAAAATTCTAAATGGGAACAGGCAAATAAACGGGAAATTCCTATTTACGGACGAAACAATGAAATCCGCTCAGAATTTGAACGCGATTATACAAGAATTCTGCACTCTCAGGCATACCGCCGCCTTAAACACAAAACACAGGTATTCTTTGCACCTCATAATGACCATATCTGTACAAGAATGGAACACGTTATGCACGTTGCTTCTGTTGCAACAACCATCGCAAAATACCTTGGATTAAATGACCAGCTCGCAGGTGCAATTGCAATGGGACACGATATTGGGCATGCACCTTTCGGTCACCATGGAGAAGACTGTCTGAACAAACTGCTTGAACAGAAAGAAGGACATAATGCTCCAAAGAAATTCTGGCACGAACGCAACAGTCTTTTTTTTGCTGATTTTATTGAGACGCTTCCAGATCCGAATGGCTTTGAACAACCTTTAAATCTGACTTACGCTGTACGAGACGGCCTTATCTGTCACTGCGGAGAAATTGACCAGCAGGCTATTAAACCCCGTGAAGAAGCTATTGACCTGTACTCTATTAAACGGCCGGGAATTATTCAGCCGTACACATGGGAAGGCTGTGTAGTAAAGATTGCTGATAAAATTGCGTACCTTGGTAGAGACATCGAGGATGCCCGCGCTTATCACATTCTGGACATGTCGGCTTATAGAGAGCTCCGGGAAATTGTCGGCAGCACGCTCGGTTTTGAGAGAAAGGGAGCGCGGGCATTACGGAGCGGTAAAGCAGTAAACACCACAACTCTCATAAACGACCTTATTGTAGACCTCTGCGAACAGAGCAGTCCTGAAAAAGGTCTGTGCTTTTCTGAAGAGTATTTCCGCTTCATCATCGAGCTCAAGAAATTTAATTTTGCACATATTTATAAGCACTGGCGTCTTGGAGAATTTGCCATCTACGCCGAGAACATCATAGGAACTCTTTTCCGAACTCTGCAGAAAACTATGATTTATGCAGAAACCGGACGTGTT
Organism: Treponema bryantii; assembly: GCF_036492245.1. Classification (NCBI taxonomy): domain Bacteria; kingdom Pseudomonadati; phylum Spirochaetota; class Spirochaetia; order Treponematales; family Treponemataceae; genus Treponema; species Treponema bryantii. Next base: position 2,246,237 of record NZ_AP025286.1, read on the forward strand.
GCCCAGGCACTGCGCTTTTATCCGAAACTCTGTGCTACCTTTGAAGACTGGCTCATAAAATACACTACTTACAAACCATTTATAGCAGAACGCCACAGTTTTGCAGACCGCAAGCAGGTTTTAAAATATAATACACAGCCTGTATTCGATCTTCACGATAATGAATCTTACACTAAATGTATAATAGAATTTATTTCAGGAATGACAGATCAGTTTGCAATTCAGGTTTACGAAGAAATAATTACATTCTAATTAACAGAAGCAGCAGTTCGTTTCAACAGTTCAATACATTCAACTGCAGGAAGCGGTCTGCTGTATAAAAAGCCCTGAATATAATCAACACCGGCACGTTCAACAAGATAATTCTGATTGTTTGTCTCAACACCTTCAACCAGAATCTTAAAACCTACACCCTTAAAGGTACTTACAAGATCAAAGAAAAGACTGACACCTTTCTGCCCCTCTTCCATTGCAAGCACGAGAGAGCGGTCCATTTTAATAGTAGAAAATGGCAGAGAAATGACGTTTGTAAGATTTGAATAACCTGTTCCAAAATCATCAAGATAGAATTTTACACCTGCACGCGCCAGCGCCAGCATATTATGCATAACCAGCTCATAGTTATCAATGAAAATACTTTCTGTGATTTCCATAATAATATTTGACGGAAGTAGACTAAAACGGCTTATGGTATTCAAAACATTTTCAACAACATTTGGATTCATCATCTGATAAACAGAAAAGTTAATTGAAACTGCATTTACAGTATCCCTATTGTCAGAAATAAATTTACAGACTTTTTCAAAAGCAACAAAACCAAGCATTTCTATAAGACCTCGGTTTTCTGCAACCTGAACAAATTCCTGCGGAGGTATATCTCCAAGTTCTGTATTACGCAGTCGTGAAAGAGCTTCCATGTATTCGAACTTCTTATTATCAATAGAATAAATCGGTTGAAACCAGACCTGAAACTGTTCCGATTCAAGTGTAAGTTCACGTTTGAGAATTTTATAAATACAGCGTTTTCTTTCACGGTCTGCAAAAACAGATTCATCACAAATTTGAAGTGATTTGAGCTGAGCAGCTTTAGTACGCCCCAGCAGATTATTTATCAGATCCATCATTGAATCATAATCATTATCATCTTTTCCAAATTCCAATGCTGCAGAATAAGACTCAATTGGAATCGGAATTACGGAATTTATATCTGAAGAAAGTTTTTTAATATCTTCCATTATTCTCTGACTCTTCTGATGAACTTCATCTACAGAATGTCCTATTGCAGCAAATCTGTTCATTGAAAGTATATATGAATTGCGCTGGAAATACGTCATAAATATTTCACCAAGCTGAAGATAGAGCTGATTTAATTCAGATGCATCCAGACAAGACTGTATCATATTGATATTGTCTATTGTCATTACATATAAAACTCCACCCTTATGCTGAATATGAATGCGCTTACGAAGGCGGCTTTCTGTCATAAGGCCTGTCCTTATATTTATTTCCATTGTGTAAGACTGAATTGTTACATATGCAAACAGAAGAGAAGTAAAAGAAGCAACCCCGGTTAATAAAATTTTGGGGAACAAATATTGAATAATAACAAAATATATTGAAATAAATGGATAGAAGATAAATACCCAGAATATACGCCGCGCAATATTCTTTCTAAGTATGATGACTGTAACTGCAAGAATCACTCCATAACCACAAGCCAGCAGATAAGTAATATTTTTTATTGGTCCACGTATATAACCTTCAACATCATCATAATGGAAAATCCATCCTGTTTTTACGTTGATTATAACAAGCAGAAAATAAAGTGTCTGAACAGCCCCAAGCACAGAATTAAACACTTTCTTTTTTCTTTTATTTTGAAATGCCATATCACAAACATAACTGATCATTATAAAAGGACTTATAAGAAGCGTAAAAAAATAAAGTGATGTAATAAGTGTGCAGAAAGAATGAGAAAGTTCTGTATAATGAGCTATACAATATACAGAAACCATATTAGCAGCAGCACAAAAAAAGGTTGCAAGGGCTGCGTAAAGAAAGAATCTCTGTCTTTTATCATACAGTGCATACGAGAGGATTGTATTAACACCGATAAGAAAAGCGCCCCAGCAGGTTATGAGCTCACCAATAACATAGTAATCTGAAACTCCAAATTCCATTTACTATATGATAGCACACAAAAGCACAGGGCGCAAAATAAATAAATAAACTGTTATATTCAGTAGTTTATACGCGATGCATTGCAGAGAATACTTTCTCGTTCATAATGTTGATTTCTACACCCATATCGGTTGCAAGAGAATTCATATTTGAGCGAAGAGTTTCAATATCAATATCTGCAGCTGTAAGGTCTACCATCATCATCATTACAAAATTGCCGGAAAGAATTGTCTGTGTAATATCTGCAATGTTGATTTTATGCTCAGAAAGATACTGAGAAACCTTAGCGATAATTCCAACTTTATCTGAACCTACTACAGTAATAATTGCATTCATTTTAGTCTCCTTATTTTTTCGGCTAGAAATTGTTACCGAGAGTTGCAGCAATTACTGCCTTGATTGTATGCATACGGTTTTCAGCTTCATCGAAAACTACCGACTGTTTGCTTTCAAAAACCTCATCTGTAACTTCCATAGCAGTAAGACCGAACTTTTCTCCAACCTCTTTTCCAATCTTTGTATTCAAATCATGGAAAGAAGGAAGGTCATGCATAAAGATTGCAGTTGGCTTTGCCTTCTTCATAACTTCTGCATTTACCTGATAAGGCTTAAGGTCGTTAATTCGTTCAGCCCAGATTTCATCTGGTTCACCCATGCTTACCCAGACATCAGTATAAATAATATCTGCATCTTTTGCAGCCTTATCTACATCACTTTCAAGAGTGATTGAACCACCACTCTCCTGATTCCATTTTTCACACTCATCTACGAGAGCCTTATTTGGAAAATATTTTTCTGGTGCACAGAGAGTAAGATTCAAACCAAGTTTTGAACATACAATACAGAGTGAGTTTCCAATATTGTAACGTGCATCACCAAAGTATACGAGTTTAAGTCCCTTAAGTTTACCAAAGTGCTCACGGATTGTAAGCATATCGGCAAGCATCTGTGTCGGATGATATTCGTTTGTAAGTCCGTTCCATACAACTACGCCAGAATATTTAGCAAGATCTTCTACAAGTGTCTGCTCGAAACCACGGTATTCGATTCCATCAAACATACGGCCGAGTACACGTGCTGTATCTGCAATACTTTCCTTTTTACCAATCTGACTGCCTTCTGCAAGATAAGTTGTACAGATTCCAAGATCATGTGCAGCAACCTCAAAAGCACAGCGGGTACGTGTACTTGTCTTTTCAAAGATGAGGGCAATATTTTTTCCACGGTGAATATCCACAGGAATCCCTTTCTTTTTCTTTTCCTTCAAATCTGCGGCAAGGTCAAGAAGTCCGGTAATTTCCGCCGGTGAGAAATCTTTTAATGTAAGAAAATTGCGTCCTTTTAAATCCATAAGACACCTCACAAACAATTATGAAAGCATTATTATAACAGAAAGAAAAAAATTAAACTAGAGTAAAATTCTTAAGTCACATTAATCTAATAATTCATAAGCTTAAAAATATCTGAAATTAATATATCCGGATTATTAATCATGATTTTTAACACTTTTATATAATCATCTATAAAACGAAGAATAGTTTCTTTTTTATAGCAATCTGTTCTGTAACATAACTGTATAGCGGAAGTATCCTTTCGAGCAAAAAAAGAAAGAAAAATATTTTTTTGAGAATCTGTATAGCTGATTGGAGTTATCTTACATACTTTGTCATCTAGTTTGATATTAGAAATCATTTCATTTTGATAAACGAACGAAAATTCAGAAACTTCTTTGTAATCAATTCCTAATTCAGGAATCAATTTTCGCATATTAACATTCTGATGCTTTAACACTTCTTTATGATATAAAAAGATTTCTGCAAGAAACTCTCTTACTGTTTTTTCAGGATTAATTGTATAGCGTAAATAAACAGCTGTCGTAAAAAGACCTATAGCCCTGAAATTTTTTGAATTCCTAGAACAAACATTAGTATTTGAATAAACTGTTGAATCTTTTGTTATCATAGAAATCAAAATATGAAAAGCTGCCGTAGTAAAATTAAATGGTGTTACACATGCGAGTCTGGAAGTTTCTTTTATTTTTTTCATAAAATCTGAATCTATATAACGATATTCAGTAACACAAGGACCAAATTCAGGAATTGATTTATCATTGAAATCATATTTCAAAAAAGTTTTTTTAAGATTTTTGGGAAAGAATTGTTTATAAAATTCGCCATTAATTTTATAAACCTCGTCAGAAACAATCAGATTTTCAACATCTTCACCCTTCGACTTTATTTCATTTCCTTTATAAAACTCATTTAATTCATGAAAAAAGATTCCTAATGAGACACCATCTACAAAAAAATGACTAAAATCTGCATAAACTGTATTCTCAAAAACAGAGATACGAAAAGAAGGTCCCTTACTCAAATCAAAAGGTATAGCAAAATTACTACAAAAAGGTTCTCTTAATCTTGTAATTGTAATGGGAGTATATTTGTGAACAATCTGAAATAAAATATCATTTTCAATAACAAATGAACTTCTTAAATTTGCGTGACGTTGGACAATTTTATTTATTGCCAGTTCTAATCTATCAACATCTAATCCTTCACAAGAAAAAACAATTGGAAGATTATATTCTGTTGTATCAGGATTTTCTAAAATGAGTTTAACATAAGCCTTAAATCTTTGATCACCTTTAAACTTTTTTTCAATATCTTTCATTTTTTACCTCAATCCACTTTGCAATCGACACAAAATCGCATCGATTGCTTTTATGGAAAATAAATATGTATAGTACGCTTGTGCATACTATGCATCAATTTCTTTTGCAAGGTTATGTACAATAAAATCACGGCGTTCCGGAGTATTGTTACCCATATAGAACTTAAGAACCTGAGGAACATTCTTAAGAGACTGTATTGTAACCTGAGTCAAATGCATTCCCTTGTCTTCACTTTCACCTTCTTTACGAGGGAAAATAAACTGGCCGAACTCACTAGGGTTAATTTCACCAAGTCCCTTGAATCGGGTTACCTCGGCAGATTTTCCCATTTTGGCAAGTTCTTTATCACGGCTCTCTTCACTGTAACAATAAACGGTTTTTGTTTTATTTCGAACGCGGAAAAGCGGAGTTTCCAAAATATAAACATGTCCTGTCAAAACAAGTTCTTCAAAGAAAAGCAGTAGATAAGTCATAACAAGATTTCTGATATGGAAACCGTCGTTATCGGCATCGGTTGCGATGATGATTTTATCGTAACGGAGACCTTCAATATCTTTCTGAACACCAAGACTGAAGGTAAGGTTTTTCAATTCCTCATTTTCAAAGAGCGCAGATTTCTTACGGCCATACATATTTTCCGGCTTACCGCGTAGAGAGAAAATTGCCTGATAAGAAACATCGCGGCTGCCGACCATTGAACCAGTCGCAGAATCTCCCTCAGTAATGAAAATCATAGAGTTAGCGCCCTTCTCTCCATCCTGAAGATGATAACGACAATCCTTAAGTTTCTGAATCTTGAGCATAACAGATTTCTCTGCTTCACGAATCTGCTTTTCTGTTACGCTGTTAATTTCGTTGCGGGCTTTCTGATTTTTGATAATTTTATCTTCGAGAGCACCGGCTACATCAGGATTGTGGCGGAGCCAGTCATCAACGGCAGCCTGAACTTCCTTAATGATTGGAGCACGGATTTCTACGTTACCAAGCTTGTTCTTTGTCTGACTGGTAAACATTGGATTATCAAGACCGATTTTGAGAGCACAGATAAGTCCACCACAGACATCCTTTTCATCATATTCTTTTTTGAAGAATGAGTTTACACCTTTTGTAACACCATCAAGGAAGGAAGTAACGTGTGTACCACCGTCTTCTGTGCTCTGGCCGTTTACGAAAGAATAAACAAATTTATCGAGAGAGTTTGTATGTGTAAGAACAAACTCTAAGTTTTCACCTTTATAGCTGAAAATTTTATAGAGAGCCTTACCCTCTCCGTCCATTTCATGAACGAGAAGATCCTGAATACCATTCTGACTGATATATTCCTGCCCATTACATTTAAGCATGAGTCCAGGATTTAGATAGGCATAATTCCAGAGTCTCTTTTCTACATACTCCATGTTGAAGTTATATTTTCCGAAAAGCTCAGTATCTGGTTCAAATTCAAGATAAGTTCCGTTTGGAACACCAGGCTTTGCAGCACCTGTTTTTCCGCTGATTTTTTCACCTTTTGCGAATTCAACAACGGCCATTTTTCCGTCACGTATTGAAGCAGCACGGAAATAAGAAGAAAGTGCATTAGTAGCCTTGATTCCGACACCGTTCATACCGATTGCCTGCTTGAATACGTTGTTGTTATATTTTGCACCGGTGTTTACGTTGGAAACACAATCTTCGAGTTTTCCAAGAGGAATACCGCGCCCGTAGTCACGGATTTTTACGCGGCCTTCCTTAATTTCAATATCAATTTTTTTACCGAAGCCTTGAGAGAACTCATCGACAGAGTTATCGATTCCTTCCTTAAGAAGAATGTAAATACCGTCGTTTTCGTTTGAACCGTCACCGAGGGAACCGATATACATACCAGGGCGCAGACGTATGTGTTCAAGACCTTCGAGGTGCTGAATAGAATTTTCATCGTAAACTGCTGGTGAAGCAGGTGTCTTAGAAGTTTTTGTTGAAGCTGCTTTTGGCTTTGCTGCAGTTGTCTTAGCCGGAGCTTGTGCTGCTGTTGAAGTTTTAACGGCAGCAGTCGTTTTGGATGGAGTTTTCTTTACTGTAGCTTTTTCTGAAGTAGAAGCAGTTTTTGCAGCAGTTTTTGTAACTGTTGACTTTACAGCAGTTGCTTTTGCAGCCGTAGGCTTTGCAGCGGCAGTTTTTGACGCACTTGTCTTAGCCGGAGCTTTAGCTGCGTTTGTCTTTGTTGCTGCTGGTTTTGCAACTGTTTTCGAAGTAGTCTTTGCAGTTGTTTTAACTGTTGTTGATTTTTTTGCAGTTGAAGTTTTTTTAGCTGCAGCTTCTTCTGCAGCCTGCATAGCGGCAATACGTGCCGACAAACCTGTCTTTTTTTCTGACATTTTGATCCCACCCAAAAATGTAATTAATAAATTCTATTATGAGATTTGCGTAAAGTCAAGAGGTCTTATTAAACATACTGATAGTAAACATACGTAAACAGTCTTCATTTTTTCTACATAATTAAGACTGTTTGTCTGCTATTATACATTTAAAAGTTTATGAAGTTCATTAAGAATGCGTTTTTTGTCTGTAGTCCAGCTGGGAGCTATAAGGAGTGATTTCGGGGGATCGCCTGTGAGGCGGTGAATTATACAGTTTTCCGGAAGCAGCGGAAGGGCTTTTTTTAGAAGACTGAAATAGACTTCTTTGGAAACAGGCTGATATTCGTTTCTTTCATACATTGCAGCAAGATGCGTATTTTTTAGTATATATAGGCTGGTGATTTTTATACCGAATGGAATAACTCGATTTTTTTCATCTGTCTCAAACACCTTTGATGCATGACGAACTACAAATCTTACAGAGTTCAGCATATCTTCTTCGCTCTCGTTTGTGAGGCCGAAAATAAGATGAGTAACTATGTGAATTTGAGGTGCTGTTTCGCGGATGCGGTACACAGCTTCAATATAATCTTCGTTAGTGTAGCAGCGATTTATTAGGCGGCCGGTCTTTTCGTTACTTGTCTGGAGGCCTAACTCTATCTGGACAAAATGAGTTCGGGAGATTTCAGCCAGTCCTTGTAAAATTGCTGGACTCAGACAGTCCGGGCGGGTGGCTACAGCAAGCCCCACTACTCCCTCGCAGGACAGGGCTTCCCGATATTTTTCAAGCAATTCCACGGGGTCGCCATAAGTAGAAGTAAAACTCTGAAAATAAACTATGAACTTTCCCCGTCGCTCCCCACTCCTGCCCCGCAGTTTTGATTCAACAAGCTTTTTCCCTTGCTCTATCTGGTCTGGAATTGACAGCTTTCGGCTGGCTACAAAATCTCCACTGCCCGCCTGCGAGCAGAAAATGCAGCCGCCAGTCCCTTTTGTTCCGTCGCGGTTTGGACAGGTGCAACCGGCATCCAGAGAAATCTTATAAGTCTTGCAGCCGAAAACTGACTGGTAAAAATCGGAAAGTGTCTGCATGAATCTTATTATATTGGAAGTGCATTATAATAAACAGATGCTGAAACAAGTTCAGAATATCAGAAGAAATCATTTCAGCATGACCATAAATTACAATGAAAATTCGGCAACTCGTGCATTCAATCCGGCAAGTTGCGAAAAAGCCCCTTCTTTTCTGTATTTTTCTATTATATATTCTGCGGCGGAGGTTGTTATGAAAAGCAACAAAACTTTTAAGTATGTAATGTATGTTACTCTGGTTCACTGTCTGACTTATTTTATCTGCGGTGTATTTTTTTCGAACGTGCTGCGCTACAGCTGGTGGTGGCAGCAGCCGGTAGTTTGTGACTATTTCAGAGATTTCGGCGGAACAGCAAATGCCCTTGGCCCTTTTGTTCAGATTATCAGAGGACTTTTATTTGCCTTTGTTCTTCTTCCCTTCCGGGAATTCTTTAAGGGCAGGAAATACGGCTGGCTTTTTATGTGGCTTCTGTTTCTCGGAATAGGAATTATTGGTCCAATGTCATCTGCTCCTTCCTCAATCGAAGGGATGGTTTACTCAAAGCTTCCACTTGCCTTTCATTTTGTCGGCTGGCCGGAAATCATGATCCAGACTCTGCTCTTTTGTATTTTAGTCTGCAGATACATTAACAGGATTGAAGAAAAAAAATCAATTTTTCAGAATCCTCTTTTACTGGGAGCTCTTCTGTCAATTGGGGCATTTTTTGTTTACACGATTGTTTCAATCATTTTTGCTATTGTTCAAAAGGTCGAGATAAATACAGAACGCGCAGAACTCAAAAACATGCTGCAGTTTTTTCTGCCTGTAATTCTTGTCTTTGTGATGGCAATAATCCAAAAGCCAAAACTGATTTTCAGAACCCTCATTCTCTATGCCGGCTCTGTGCTTATTTTTGCTCTTTATCAGGGACTTGTTTTGAAGGACATGAATTTGATTTACGATTTTGCAGCTCCAGTGCTACCCGCTCTTGTTTATTATTGGGTTGGTTTGATGCGGGAAAAATCTTACCTGAAATCTGAAAAGTCTGATACAATAGAAGAATGAAAATAACGATTCAGACAGATGCTTCTGTTCAGGAAACTACACTGAACATTACCTGCCGGGAAATAACTCCTGAACTGGAGCGTCTTATTGAAGCTTTACGCGTTACAGATAAAAAGCTTTCTGTAAAGGTCAACGGCGAAATTCATCTGATTGATTTAAAAGCAATTTTATATGTAGAAACTGTTGAGCGCTGCACCTTTATTTATACAGAGGATGGAGTTTTTGAAACCGCACTTCGACTGTATGAGCTTGAAGCAATGTTGGCAGAGCACAATTTTTTCCGCATCAATAAGTCTACCCTTTTGAATCTGAATAAAATAGAAAGTCTTAAATCTGATATTGACCGCAAAATTCGTGTAAGACTCAAAAATGGATATCAGCTGATAATTTCGCGCGCTTATTCTGAAGAGTTTAAATCAAAGATAGGAGTTCGTTAATATGAAAAAACGCCTGGTATCATTTATAGAAAGCTTATTAAAAATCTTTGCCGTAATTATTCTGATGTTTGCAATTGCGACAGTACTTATAGGAAAAGAAGCAGAATCATTTCCAAATCTTTTTATGACTGAAAATAAAGGAATTGCAATAACAACTTTCTTTCAGCTTTTTGCATTTTCTTTTTTTATATGTGTATTGAGACTTGTTTTTTTCACAGATGTATTTCTTAAAAAAACAAATCTGATACTCAGAAATATATTCTTTTTTGTTTTGACCATCGTAGTTTTTGTGATTATTGCATTAATCTGCCATTGGATTCCAGACAGACTTCTTATCTGGATTCTTGTTCTCGCATCTTACTCGCTGAGCACTGTAATAAGCATTCTGATTACACATTTCTTTACTAAAAAAGAAGATGAAAAACTCAATGATGCGCTGGCGAAGATTCAGGAAAGAAGTAAAGAATAAGCTTTGATTATGGAAGTCCTTAAAAATGTCGGGGTACCGCGGTAGACTAAACTAACACAAAGTTTTTAGCGCGGCAAGATTATTCAAAATATTATGGAAGATTTCAAAGCTCTTTGGTGTAAGAGAAGCAAGATTGTCGCCCGGAGTGTGAAGGAGCTGCCAGGTCTGAGGTTGCTGGCCCTGAGTGGCGGCAGTGACTTCCAGCGAAGGCAGCATTGTGATGGCCACGGCTGGAATACCATTTGCGATAAAGCTAGCGTTGTCGGAATAGTTACAGGGCAGACAAAACCAGCGGCCATTTGCCGAGGTCTGCAGGAGAGTTGCGGCACGCTGCTCGAGAGCGCTGAAATCTTTTACAAAGCTGGCAGATATCTTAGGCGGAAGAATTGTCTGAGTGAGAATCGGAACGTCGCCGCGTCCCATGCAGTCGAATACGAAGATGTCGTCGTTCGTGATGCCGAGGCGGCGGAACACTTGAGCTAGGGGGAAGGCGCCTTGTTCTGCGACGCCGCCCGCCGCACCAAGTTCTTCGCCGTCGGTGAAAATAAGGCGGATGTTGTGGAATAAAGGTTGCGCAAGTCTCGCAAGTTTTATTGCCCACTCCAACAGACAGAAAACTGCCGCCGAATTATCATTTGCCCCGGGGCTACCCGGAAATCTGTCATAATGAGCAATTACCGTTTTTATACGAAACATTGAGTTATACTGAGTCTGGGGAAATTTTACATAGATATGATTTTTTCCTTCCATCTGTAAAACAGGAGCTTCAAGTCCTGCCCTATTCAGATAATTCTGAATAAAAGCAGCCCTGTCGCAATCAGCTGCAATAAAATCATTAAACTCAGAAGGAATTGTATACATATTTGTATTTTACCCTTTATTTGGCTTTTTTGTCAGATACATAACATAAGTATCATTAAAAACAATTTTGTTTCCATGTGCTAATACTGCCTTGTGCAAACCTTCAAAAAACTTTGTCTTGTAAGGTTCTGCAATTACCATGTGGTCGCAGTGGGTACCGCTAAAGGCAACGTATTCGTCGGCAGTCATTTCACGTTTGCCGTAAAAGTCGCGTTCTTCAAAATCTACATAGCCGTAGTTTGTGGCATTCTGGTAATGAAAGCCCCTTTGCTGATAGGGAGTTTCCGGTTTAAAGTATGCATCATAGATTTTCTGGATATCATCATGAAGAGACGGATTTGTACTCTTATATTCAGACTTTGTAAGCAGCATTGCAAGGGTGCCGCCGGGAGCAAGCAGCTCATAAGTTTTTGAAAAGGCAATGTCTTCGGGAATCCACTGAATTGTTGCGGCAGAATAAATGAGGTCAAACTTTTTCCCTTCAAAATCATGCGTAATAAAATCATCATTTACAATATGAAAATTAGGTCGGTTACCGAATTTTTCCTTCATCTTTGCATAAAGATGTTCTCCCAACTCAATTGCATTGTAGTCGCAGCCAGTGTCCAAAATCGGCTCTGTTGCCTGCCCGGTACCAGGTCCTATTTCCAGCACTTTTTTCCCAGGCCCAATTTTTGTAAAATCAATCAGACTGTCAAAAAGCTCCTTACTGTAGCGTGGTCTGAACTTATCAAACTGCTCCGGGATTGTGTCAAAAATTTTCCTGAATTCCATTTTTTAATTCTCCTTTTATCTTTCATTTACTATAACAAAAAGGTGCTGTTATTTCGAGGGCTTATCTAAACACTTAGTCTCCAGCTATTTCACCAGTGAACTTTCCACTGCTCACGCAGAACTTCCAGTGATTCCGGGTGAGCGGAAATTATTTTTTTTGAGGCTTTCCTTTTTCTTTTTCCCTTAATTGGGCCAGCTTCTTTTCAAAAAGCTCTTCATCAACAGGAAGTTCTGCCCAGTCATCTGTCCAGGTGGAAAGATAAGCTGCATTAGAAATTGAAAGTGAATTTAAGCCTTCTTCCCCTTGGGCAATCAGCTCTGAACCAGTAAGAATTGACTTTGCGAAAGCTTCCAGAACTTCCGGGTGCCCTTCCGGTGCCGGCTCAGAAAATTCTTCATAAGTAGATTCAGGACAAATAAAACCTTCCTTTGCGGTAAAACAGAATTCTCTTTCGGCCTCATCAAGCTTCCACCATTTAAGTTTTCCATCTTCTATTATAATCTTGCCTCTGTCACCTGAAATCTCAAGACGGTTTGTACCAGGTGCTTCACCAGTTGTTGTAATAAAACTTGCTCTAGCTCCGTTTTCGTATTCAGCAAAAATTGTAACATCATCTTCAACATCAATTTTATGGTATTTTCCAAAATCACAGAAAGCCCTGACCCTTTTTGGCATTCCAAAAATCCACTGCCAGAGATCAAGATTGTGAGGTGCCTGATTCAAAAGTACACCTCCACCCTCTCCATCCCAAGTCGCCCGCCAGCTGCCAGAATCATAATAAGCCTGAGTACGATACCAGTTTGTAATAATCCATACCAGGCGTTTCGGCTTTCCTAACTGCCCGCTTTGTACTATTTCCCTGGCCCTTGCATAAAGAGGATTTGTTCTTTGATTAAACATAATTCCAAATTTAACACCGGTCTTTACTGCGGCTTCATTCATTTCCCGAACCTGACGGGCATAAACACCTGCAGGTTTTTCTGTAAGAACATTGACTTTATGTTCAAAGGCCTTAATTGCCATAAGAGGATGCAGATAATGCGGAACTGCAATCAAAACTGAATCTACAAGCCCGCTTTCAAGCATTTTGTCTGCATCTGTAAAGGCTGCAACTTCTCCAAGATTTTCAAGGCGTTGTGGATTTATATCACAAACTGCAGTAACTTCAACGCTCGGACATTTTCCAGCTTCCACATTTCTAAAATGCCCGCTTCCCATATTACCCATTCCGATAATTCCTAGTTTGATTTTTTCCATTTTCATCCTCCTATATTAATTTCTTCAATGCATTAACTGCAGCATCAAAAGCAGCTCGTGATGAAGGATAGCTGTATTCCTGCATTTGTGTTTTTTGTCCGCTCTCCAGATTTTCGAAACCAGAAAAAACTTTTAGATGAGGTTCTATTGTTAAAACTTGTCCCTTGTAATGATTTATAATATATGGAAGATTTCCTTCTCCCTTACCTGCCGGAACAACCGAACCATCAGCCTTTGCATCTTTTATATGCATGTATTCAACATAAGGAGCAAGAAGTCCCCAGGCTTCCTTTGTATCTTGCCCGCATTGAATAAAATTTGCGGGGTCAAAAATCGCTTTTAGTTCAGGAAGTGCCTTATGAATCTCCAGACAGCGAGAAGCGATATCTCCATAAATTCCTTTTTCATTTTCATGACAAAGCATTATTCCGCTGCCCCTTGCCGCATTCAGAAAGGCCTGCAGATTTTGAATTACCTTGTCAAAATATTTTTGAGGCTCTTCTGTAGTTCCGTAAAAACTAAAAAGACGGAGCTTTTTAGCACCAAGAATTTTTCCAATTTCCAGAATATGCTTAAACTTATCAAGATGAGAAGCAAAATCATCATTTATATCTATTTTTCCAAAGGGCGAGCCCAGCGACCAGACTCCAAGTCCGGCATCATCAAGCTTTATGCGAACTTCATTTGCCTTATCCTTTGAAATATCTGCGATATTCTGACCATCCACTCCCCGAATCTCCAGAAGCGAAACAGAATTTTCTTTCATCGCCAATATCTGACCGTCAATACTTGAATCTGCTTCATCTGCAAATGCAGCAAGTTTAAATTTCATATACAGCTCCTTTTCCTTGCGATATAATTATCCTAACACGACTTATTTTGCATTAACATTGCTAATAAAAGCGTTTTATATTGTATTTTCAAGCATATTGAATTATTCTGATTTTATGCTGAACGAATATGACAATCATAACATTTATATCCGCCATGCCATTGATGAAAAGCCAAGGCTTGTAAATGATGACATGCACATTCACAGCCGCTGCGAGATTTACTTTTTTATTTCCGGCAGGGTTGATTATCTGGTAGAAGGTTCTCGTTATCCGCTAAAGCCAGATTCTCTTTTAATTATGCGTCCATCTGAACTTCACATTGCAAGAATTGTAAAAGAAGAATGCTATGAACGTTTTGCAATCAACTTTCCCCTGGATTTTATGAAAGAAGCAGATCCAGACATGCATTTAGCCAGAGCTTTTCTGGATCGTGAACTTGGAAAAGATAATCTTTTTACAGAAGAGCAGCTGGATGTAAAGCTTGTCCGAACTCTTTTTACTAATATGGTGAATGCAAAAAATGATTACGATCGCTATCTTGCCTTAAAAACAAACCTTCCTCTTCTTTTATATATGATAAATCAGGCATTTGTAGACAGAAAACAATCAGAAAAAAATTCACCAGGCTTTGCAGAAAAAGTTGTACCTTACATCAATCAGCATCTTTTTGAAGAAATAACAATTCCTGATCTTTCGGAGCATTTTAATTACAGTACTTCTCAATTCACCCGACTTTTCAAAAAAAATGTAGGCTCAGCTCCCTGGGACTATATTTTAAGAAAACGCCTGACAGCTGCAAGAAGTCTTTTGCATAAAGGTATTTCAACTCAGCAGGCAAGTGAGGAATGTGGCTTTTCAGATTATTCATCCTTCTACCGCTCTTATGTAAAATATTTTAATGAAGCTCCCGGGAAAAGCCGGAATAAAAAATAAAAGTAGCAAAGTGGAAAACTATTCCCTATTCCCTAAGGCCTTAATTTTCGCTAAAATACTTCAATATAATTAAAATCACAAATATGAGGTTATAATATGTCAACACCATTGGAAAACTATCTTGCTGCCACAAACGGTAAGCCAAATGCCGCTATGTGTGCCTATGTTGCAAATCTTCAGCAGGTTGCTGCAGTTGGTCCAGATATCGCTGCAAGCATTGTAAACGAACTTGAAAATCAGAGAAGCCACCTTAAACTGGTTGCCAGCGAAAACTACTGCTCTCTCAACGTTCAGGCTGCTATGGGCAACCTTCTTACTGATAAGTACGCTGAGGGTTATCCTGAGCACCGCTACTACGGCGGCTGTGTAAATATTGACGCTGTTGAAAATGTTGCCGCTCACGAAGCAGAGGCTCTTTTTGGTGCTGACTACGCTTACGTTCAGCCTCACTCTGGTGCTGATACAAACCTCGTTGCTTACTGGGCAATCCTTAGCGCAAAGGTTGAAACTCCTACTCTCGAAGAGCTCGGCGTTAAATCTTTGAACGACCTTACAGACGAGCAGTTCGACGCACTCCGCAAGAAGTTCGGAAACCAGAAGCTTATGGGTCTCGACTACTCTTGTGGTGGTCACCTTACTCACGGATATAAAATGAACGTTTCTGCACGTATGTTCGAATCTCACCCATACGGAGTAGATAAGGAAACTGGTCTCCTCGACTACGATGCAATCGAAAAGCAGGCTATGGAAGTAAAACCTCTCATTCTTTTGACTGGTTTCTCTGCTTACCCACGCAAAATCAACTTCAAGCGTTTCCGCGAAATTGCAGACAAGTGCGGAGCAGTTCTCATGGTAGATATGGCTCACTTCGCAGGTCTTGTTGCAGGTAAAGTTTTCACAGGCGACTACGATCCTGTAAAATGGGCTGACATCGTTACTACTACAACTCATAAAACTTTGCGCGGACCTCGCGGTGCTATGATTCTTTGTAAGAAAGAATTTGCAGACTATGTAAACAAGGGATGTCCTATGGTACTCGGTGGACCTCTCGGACACATCATGGCTGCAAAGGCAATCGCTTTCAAAGAGGCTCGCACTCCAGCTTACCAGGCTTGGGCTCAGCAGGTTGTTAAGAACGCACAGGCTTTGGCAGAAGGCTGTAAGTCTCACAACATTCCACTTCAGACTGGCGGAACAGACAACCACCTTATGCTCTGCGATGTAACTGTTTACGGTCTTACAGGAAAGCAGGCAGAAGCAGCTCTCTTCAAGTGTGGTGTAACTGCTAACGCTAACGCTCTTCCATACGACAAGAACGGTGCATGGTGGACATCTGGTATCCGTATCGGTACTCCAGGTCTTACAACTCTTGGTATGAACGAAGCAGACATGAAAGAAGTTGCAGACATCATCGACTTCGTTCTCAAGAACACAAAGCCTGGCGTAACAAAAGAAGGAAAACCGGCTAAGGGTAAAATCGAAATCAGCGACGATACAGTTGCTGCAGCCCGCGAGCGCGTAAACAAGCTCCTCGGTGCACACGTTCTCTACCCAGAACTTGACCTTGAGTTCTTGAAGAAAGAATTTGTAAAATAAACAACTTTTATAAATCTACGGGGACAGAAAAAGGAACTTTTGTTTCATTTCTATCCCCGTATTTTTTTTAACGAATATCAACTTTTTCAGGTCTATTCCCACCAATCTGATAATATGGTAGAATAACAAATCATTATGAAAAAAAAGGTTTTGTGGGCCGTCATTACAACCATTCTTTCTGTACTGACTATTTACACCCTCTTTTACAACAGCGGACTTTCTCTTACCGAGTTATGGCAGGATATTAAAGAAGCCTCTCCTTTATGGCTCGTACCTGCTGCCCTTTGTATGCTGGGATTTATCTTTTTTGAAGGCCGCTCACTTGTTTTAATTTTACGAACCCTTGGATATCCTGCAAAAAAACGCCGTGGCTTTTTATATGCTTCAGCTGACATTTACTTTTCATCAATTACACCTTCAGCAACTGGAGGACAGCCGGCAAGTGCTTACTTTATGCATAAAGATGGTGTTACTGCAGTTGAAGTTACAGTTTCTTTGATTTTAAACCTTACAATGTACACTCTCGCAATCATCACACTTGGTTTAATTTCTCTGATTTTCTTCCCTAGAATTTTTATTGATTTCGCCCTTCCCTGCAAAATAATGATTTTAATCGGTATTCTTGCAATGGGTTTACTTACAGCATTCTTTATTATTCTGTTGAAAAAACAGAGTATTCTTTTGAAGTTCGGTAATCTGATTATCAAAATCATTCATAAGCTTCATTTCAAAAATACAGCAGAAAGATTTAAGCTTAAGCTCGATACAATGATTGAGAACTATAATGAATGTGTTATAACTCTTGCAGGTAAAAAAAGACTGCTGGTAAAAACATATCTTCTTAATTTACTGCAGAGAACTGCACAGATTCTTGTTACAGTTTTCTGTTATTATGCTATGCACGGAAATCTTGCAAACGGTCTAAAGATTTTCGTAATTCAGACTTATATTGTAATGGGATCAAACTTTATTCCGGTCCCTGGTGCCGTTGGAATTTCAGAATTCCTTATGTATTTAGGTTATTCAATGCTTTTAAGTGAAGAAGGCGCATATACCCTTGCTATTCTTAGTAGAGGTATATCATTCTATACTTGTAGCATTATCAGTATTTTTACTGTAATATTAGGATATATAATGATTCGTTTAAGATCAAATAAACGAAAAAAAGAGGGAATAAAATGATTGGATACTATGATTACACTGTAGTTCTTACTTATCTTTCTATGCTTTCAGCCACTAGCGGAATCATGCTTTGTCTAAATGATATTGGACATCCATATCTTGGAATGTTCTTTTTGATGTTCTGCGGTCTTTGCGATGCTTTTGATGGCAAGGTTGCCCGTACAAAGAAAAATCGTACCGAACAGATGAAGCAATTCGGTATTCAAATTGATTCTCTTTCTGATCTTGTTGCTTTTGGAGTTTTACCTGCCTGTATCGGAATTGCAATGCTTAGAAGCAGCATTGAGTTTTCAATTTTCCCTGACTTTAAATTCCTTCATCTTGCCGATAAATCAGCTATCATAAAAATTGTTCTTACAGTAATTGCTGTTTTCTATGCACTTGCTGCTATGATTCGTCTTGCCTTCTTTAATGTCCTTGAAGAAGAGAGACAGAAAGCTGAAGGCGGCGGAGTTAATAAAACCTATCTGGGACTTCCTGTTACCAGTGCCGCTCTGGTTTTCCCAACTATTCTTTTAATTCATATTTTCTGCAGCGCAGATCTTACCCTTTTATATTTTATTTTCCTTGCAATCGTAGGTTTTCTTTTTGTATCAAGAATTGAGATTAAAAAGCCAACTACAAAGGGCGTTTTAATTATGATTGCAGTAGGTCTTATTGAAGCAATTGCCCTTGCATTTGTTTTCATTGTAATGAAAAAATAGTAATTGAATTATGGATTCACTTACCTTTCTGTATAAGACAATCCCCGGAAGAGTTTTTCTTAAACTTCTTACAACACGAGCTGTTTCAAAAGCAGCAGGGGCATTTCTTGATTCCCGCTGCTCAGCATTTTTAATAAAAAGCTTTGTACAGAAGAACGGAATCAATCTTGATGATTACCAGACAGACGGAATAAAAACTTTCAACCAGTTTTTCAGACGAAAGATAAAGAACGACCGTCGTCCATATGATATGGAAGAATCTCATCTTGCAGCACCATGCGACGGATTACTTTCTGTATGGAAGATTGACGCTGATACTGTAATTCCTGTGAAGCAGTCTCAATATACCATACAAAGTCTTTTAAAAGATGAAAATCTTGCTTCTGAATATAAAGACGGACTCTGTCTTGTATTCCGTCTTTGCGTAGATAACTATCACAGATATGCATATGCAGACAGCGGAAAAAAAGGACCGAATATTTTTATCCCTGGCATTCTTCATACAGTACGTCCAATAGCACTTGAAGACTCTCCTGTTTTTACTGAAAACTGCCGGGAATACACAGTAATTGAAAGCCCTGTTTTCGGAAAACTTGTTCAGATGGAAGTTGGAGCAATGCTTGTAGGCAGAATTGTGAATCTTGAAGGAGAAGGAACTGCTGTCCGTGGAAAAGAAAAAGGTTTCTTTGAATACGGCGGATCTACAATTATTGTTCTTTTGAAAAAAGATGCTGCTGTTATAAATGAAAATATCCTGAAGAACTCTGCCACAGGTATAGAAACCCCTGTAAAAATGGGCGAACAGATTGGTATAAAGGCATAAAAAAACGGCACATTAAAAAATCAATGTCATTAAGTTAACATTGGGATAATGCTTTGGATGAGAGAAACGGGAATGAAGATGATAACCTTCATTCCCGTTTCTTCCTTTTTAGGCATAACAAACAGGCGGATCTAAAATCCACCTACTAATCATGTTTTATTTTGATTATTTATGCTACTCTATATAAGAAACTATGAAATACTTTTCCTGTCAGTATTCGTTTACGATGCCTATTAGGTCTAACTGGAATTATATTTCTAGCTATTATAGTTTCTAAATTAGGTGATGTCGTTTTTTCACGCAAGAATAGTCTGCAGACATGAGCAGCAACGGTAAAGTTCGCTTTGTATGTATATTTTCTTTGCTTTTTTTCAATGACTACGTGCGAGGTAATCATTTCCGCAAAGTTATACATTATCAGATGTGCGTATATTTCTTGCTGAATACACATCACCTTTTTTGAATGAAAATCTAGCATTCCAATAGTATATTTTAAATCTCTAAATGAAGTTTCTATCCCCCATCTGGCTGCATATAACTTTTTTAAATTTGTTGGCGTATATTCCTTAGCGTCCAAGTTAGTAATTACGGTTTCATATGTGTCTTCAGTAATCTTGAATCGTACGATTCTAAATTTAAGCTCATAAAAGGCTACTGAATCCTTTTTCCTTAGCTTTGTTGGGAGATAATCAAACGGATGTGAATGTGCAATCAATTTGTAGTGATTCTTGTCCTTCAAAAATAATTCCTTCATTTCCTTTGTTTGTTTACGCGTAAGTTTTAAATCAATATTTACATCAAATTCTTCTTCATCAGGTAGGTCTAATCCATTCTTAATTCCTCGTGTACCATCCTTAATCCTTATGAGATAATACCAACCTTTTTCTTGGATATGTGCCATACTGTGATAAGATTCGTATCCTCTATCAGCAATTACTAATGCTTTGGGAATAGGCGATCTATCTACCATCTCTTGCAATGCAGAGTGCTCATTTGCATCATGCTTTCCTTGAAGTACTACATCAGTATATAAATGATTTTCTAGATTATAGAGTGCATTTAAATGCAACAAATTGTAGGGCTTTTGTCCATTAACACTGGGATAATAAGATTTTTTATCTTCAGAATTAGTTGGAATTTGAATATCAGAACCATCAACTGCAAGAATAGTTAAATCAGAATGCGAATGATTTTGTAGTTTATTTGTAAACCCTTTAAAGATGTCTCTAAAAAATTCGGGCTTAATCTTTTGTCTTTGCTGAACAAAAGCCGAGGCAGATGGCAATGAACTGACATCATGGAAGATATCAATCATCTCATTGGTTATACTCTTGCTTTCCATCTCGATGATAGCTCTGACTATTTTTTCGAATGGAAGCTTACGATTCCTAGTGAAATCTACTTTGGGATTAACAACATAATCCAACATGTTTTGAGTAGTGGTAGTGATTTCAGATAATAAAAGCTTTTTAATGTGTTTTGGTTTCATATGTGACCTCCTTGCAATCAAGTTTTCCTTAATTACAAGGGCCGCTTTCGCTACCTTTAAAACATCAGTAGCGAAAGCGGCCACACATTTACGATAATCTGTCAATACCTTTTAAGAAAAAAAGACCCCTATGTCATTTCTGACATAGAGATCTTTTGGGCTGTCATCTCAACTTAATGACATTGATTTTCTATCGGCTAGCCTTTTTCATTCTTGTTTCCACTCAACTGATATAAAAAATCATACTAAAAACCGACTAAAAAGAAGTTTTTAGTATGTACACAGGCTTTAGCTTGTGCTAAGCAAAATTTACTTTTGACACTCACATCATTATATAGGGTGATTATATCAATTAATTTCCTTAATAAAATTAACCAGGATATCTGAGCATTTCTCAGGTTTATCCAGATATATTTCATGCCATCCAGGGCACTCTACCATCTGACAATTTCCTAGCTTTTCCATATATGTTGCTTTTATATCAGGATTTTCACTTTCTACTCCATATGTTGTGGCCGCAACATATACTTTAGGTATTTCATTCGTTTTTAAGGTGTCCCAAGTCTTTCTAATGTTGTCTCCAAATAGCTTTTCTTCTGAGTTACAGGCATTTGAACCCATAGTCTTAGATAATACTCTCCAGGCTATATCTCTATGCTTTTCATCCAAGATAGCAAAAGTACTGTCGTCATCATCCTCATTACAGATAGGCTTAATCAGAGCGTTGATTAGACCAAATTTACCAGCTGTATGCATCCAACCAGGGAAGAAGTCCCAAGCACTGTACTGGTCCTCTTCAATCGGATAAACTGGTACGCCATCAAAAATTGCGACACCTTCTATTTCATCAGGATATTTGCTTTCCCAATAAGTAGAATATATACCGCCTAAGGAATGGCCTATAAGAACATATGGAGGCTTCACGCCGGCATTTTTAAGAGCCTTGCGATAGTCCTCAACAACATATTCAACTGTCATATCGTTTTTAGTGTCGTCACTCAAGCCATATCCAGCCCTGTCGATGAAATACAATTCATTATTCTTTTCAATTTCTTTTGTCATTTCTCGCCAGGCTATGACAGCTTCACCATCAATAAATCCCGATAAGCAAACTATTCTATGATTACCATTTTCTTTTCCACACTGATACACATTAAGCGAATAATCACCCACTGAAACTCGATTTTCATAGCCTTCTGTTCTAAGCTGCTTAAGAGCTCCATGCATATTCAAATGCTGATAAACAGCAAATATAGTAATAAACAGGACAATCCCTGCCAAAATAACACCTGTGACACGGCCTATTATCTTCTTCATCTTTCTCTCCCCTATTAATAAAACATATTCCGATTTCTATACTCGACTGCCATAGTATGTCTGACGTAGTATGATATATCATAGGATTTCTTCCCTGTCAAGGATTCAACAAGATAGAGTTTCGCTATGCGAAACTCCCGCAGTGCGAGCCTGCAATTGCTGAAAGCAATTAAGTACATATGCAGGCGAGACACATCTTACAAGCGCAGCTTGTTTTTTATGTAATAGGAGATTCCAGAGGAATTTCCTATTACATAAAAAAGGCTAGCCACGGCTCAATGTCATTAAGTTAAAATAACAAACATAGATTCCTATATCAGAAATGGTATAGGGGTCTTTTTTTTAACACTTGACACGAGCGACAAAATGTGCGGCCGCTTTCGCTACTGATCGAATAGAGAGGTAGCGAAAGCGGCCCTTGTAATTAGCAAGAGTTAATTGCAAGGAGGTGCTTATATGAAACCAAAACACATTAAAAAGCTATTAATGTCGGAAATTGAAACTGTTGCAAATGCTTCTGATAAGTATTGTTCAAATCCAGGGCGTGATTTTTCACGAGAACGAAAACTCTCTTTTAAAAAAGTCGTGGAAAGTATTATCGGAATGGGTAGCAAGGGACTTACAAATGAGTTGATTGACATCTTTAATAATGACCCTGAAATGCCCTCCGCCTCTGCTTTTGTCCAACAACGGAGCAAAATCAAGCCTGAAGCCTTCAGGGATATATTGGCAGGGTTCACAGAAAAGATAACCGAGCAATCTTGCCAATTAAGATTATTGGCAGTAGATGGTTCTGATATTCAAATCGCAACTAATCCAGATGATGAAGATACCTATTTTCCAGGGGCAAATGGTCAGAAGCCTTACAACCTAATTCATTTAAACGCCCTTTATGATCTTGAACAACATATTTATGTTGATTCAAGAATACAAGGGCGTATGAGTGGGAATGAACATATGGCATTGTAAGAAATGGTTGATAAATCAGACATACAGAAGGCCTTAGTCATCGCAGACAGGGGATATGAATCTTATAACAACATGGCTCATATACAGGAAAAAGGATGGTTCTTTTTGATACGTGTAAAAGATGGAAAAGCTGGCATAAAGGACGGATTGCTACTCCCTGAAGAGAATGAATTTGATGTTGATATTTGCTTGAAGCTTGTACGAAAACAAACCAATGAAATAAAGGAACTTATGAAAGATAAAAATAAATATCGATTTATCCCCCATAACGCAAGTTTCGATTATTTACCGGAGAAAACAAGAAAAGCAGATCCTGTTATATTTTATGAATTAAAGTTCAGGGTGGTCCGTTTTGAAATAGGAACTGAGAGTTACGAAACAGTACTCACGAACCTTGACAAAGACGCGTATCCAGCGACAGAGTTAAAGCGACTATACGCTGCCCGTTGGGGAATTGAAACATCTTTCCGAGATTTAAAGTATACATTAGGGATGCTTGATTTTCATTCAAAAAAGGTGATGTGCATCCATCAAGAAATCTATGCACATCTGATTATGTATAACTTTTCTGAAATGATTACCTCGCATGTAGTCATTGCTAAAAAACAAAGAAAGCATACATATAAAGCAAACTTCTCAGTTGCCGTCCATATGTGCAGACTCTTCTTCTATGAAAGAGCATCACCACCCAATCTGGAAACCATAATTGCAAGAAATCTTATACCGATACGGCCAGAACGACATCGCACTCGAAATCTGACTACAAAGATTTTTCATGGTTTCTTGTATAGAGTAGCATAATTATACTTAATTGAATACTTTTTGCGGCAGACTTTCGTCTGTCTTGTTGTGATGCTCAGAAATAAAAAAAGAACGATTGAAGATATAAATACCTCAATCGCTCTTGTTGATTCTTTGGTTAATCCCTTAATTGGTCAATGTTAACTTAATGACATTGATTAAAAAATGTGCCGTTTTTTTCAGAATGTATTCTGGAATAATTTATTTTTACAATAATTAACCACGAGATTTAGATGAGTAATAATATTTACCATCTTCTTTTGTAATTGTAACTAAATTATGTGCAGAAATAAGATGATAATTATCACTAGGATATTCTTCCTCCATAATTCTAATATTTTCACCATTATTTTTAACAAACAATTTGAAATATCCGTATGTAGCTAAAAACTCCTTATTTGAATCACCTGCTTTAAGTGTAATAGTACCAGTTCGTGCTGTTTTTCCTTCATCTACTGTTGTAGGATCCTCTTCATAAATTACAGTAATTTTTTCACCTGTTTCATTTGTTATATAAACTTTATTGTAATCAGTTAATTCGTCACCAACTTCTTTCATTGCTTTGGCCATACCAATTAACTCACAACTTGAAAATAAAACTGCAACTCCAAAAACAATGGCGATTAAACCAAATCTCTTTTTCATATTTTACCTCTTCTATGAAAATAATGTATCAAGATGGTAAAAAATAACTTAATAAAAACATTTTGTCAACATCAATATTTATAAAATTTTATTATTTGCAACATTATTGATTATTAGCTAAAACTCTGGTTTGCAGACAATATGCAGTAATTCACCACTTGTTGGATGATAAAATTTTATTTCTGCCGCATGAAGCATAAGCCGTTCACCGTCCCTGCACTCTCCATACAAACTGTCTCCAACAATTGGGATACCTAGTCCACCGCGTTCTACAGAACAACTCGAAGCAAGTCTCAGCTGATGTGTTCTGCCGGTAAGAGGCGAAAAACCAATACGAGTTACAATCTTTTCCCCGGAACCAGTTTGAAGTTTTTCAACTCCAAGCTTTTTCCATTCTGTAATTCCGAGTTTACCGTTTACCTCATCAAAAATCTGATGCGGTCTGTTATCTGGATCCAGTCGGAAAGGAAGTTCTGTTCTTCCTTCTGTTTTTCCACGCAAGATTCCATCAAGAAGTGCAATATATTTTTTATGAACCTGTCCTGCTGCAAACTGTTCGTTTAATTTTCTGTGTGCTTCGGGATTTAGGGCACAAATCAAAATACCTGAAGTCTCCATATCAAGTCTGTGTACGGCACATTGCACCGGTGCCTCTGGAAACAAGTTACGTACACGCGATTCTACACAATCCTGCTTGTCCTCGCCCTTCCCGGGAACAGAAAGAAGTCCGCTTTGTTTATTTACAACAACTATATCCTTATCCCGATATAAAATTTCAAGTCCTAAAATTGAAGGAAGAATATAACCACAGCGCTCATCACAAGGAGGATAAGAAATCCCATTCTGTTTGTTTTTTGTATCACGACCAAAATAAACTTCATCCATACTAACTGGTTCAAGTTCATGTGCAAAGGCATAACTTAAAAACTTTGGAGCACAGCAGTCGCCCGTTCCTGTCGGCGGAAGATGTCCGCCATGTAGTTTGATTATTTCATCAAGAGTTACAGGCATTCCATCAAAACGTGTAAAAGCATAAAGTGAAAACACATTTTTAAGAGAGGCATCAGTAAGGCAGGTTCGCTGTTCAATAAGCTGTTTTCTTTCAGGAGATGATTTATTAACTAACGTTAGTTTGTTAATCTGATCCGTTAATTTATGAATCTGTAAATCATTTTCTTCAAGCGCTTTATCAATTTTATCTGAAGAAACTATAGAAGGAACAAAGACTGATTTTTCTACAAAAAGATTTTTAAAAGGACGTACAGCTTCAAGCTGTTTATTATTTCCGCTCACAGCATAAAGCACAACCCGATGTCCTGTACCATCTTCATGTTTTTTCCAGCAGACAAGAGCGCCAATCATAACGCCTTGTCCTTTTCGTTCTTCACTTTCCCGCCCGCATTGCTTTAACTGTACATCTCCCCTTTCTATTAAGGAAATGAGCTTCTGGCAGTAATGACGGGCAGATTCCTGCGAAAACGGTGGAAACATTTACAGTGGTACGCCCTATTTAAGATTTCTGATTTCTACTGAGCCGTCTTCTTTTGAAATGAAAACAATCGGCTTATTCTGGGTAAAGAGACCTGTCTCTACAACTCCAACAATAGAATTGATTTTTGCTTCCATCTCAGGAACGTTTATAGGTTCTTTCCATGTACAGTCAAGAATCTGATTTCCATTATCTGTAATTACAGGGCCAGCTTTTCGAACACCTTCACGAAGAACAGCTGTAGCACCAAGAGCACTAAGAGCATTCATTACAGGTACGCGTGCATCACCGATAATTTCTACAGGAACCGGGAACTTAGTACCGATTGTCTGTACCGCTTTTGAAGAATCAGCAATTACGACAAAGATCTTTGCATTATATTCAACAATCTTTTCACGAACATGAGCAGCACCGCCACCCTTAATACAGTTACAGTCCGGATCAACCTCATCTGCACCATCAATTGCAAGATCAAGCTGACCTCCAATTGCTCTGTCGTTCATTGAATAAACAGGAATTCCATAATCCTGGCAGGCATTCTGTGTCTGAAAACTTGTAACTACAGCTTTTATATCTTTAAGTTTTCCACTTGTAATGTGTTCAGCAAGACGTTTTACTGCAGGCATAGCTGTTGAACCTGTACCAAGACCAATCTTCATACCGCTGAAAATAAGACCTTTTTCAATAAGGGTATCAACGGCTGTATTAGCCACCAAAGTTTTTTGTTCTGATTGTGATAAAGACATAGCGGTTATAACCTCCTACAATAATAACCGTAATTGTTTTATTTTTTTTCTTCGTAGTTCAGACCAGTAAACAGCTTAAACTGTTCATAGGCCTGATATTCAAGCATCTTATAACCATTACATACTCTACAGCCTGCCAGAGCAGCTCTCTTCATTACAGGGGTTGTAGACGGCTCATAAACAATATCAAAAAGAAGTTCATTGCCGCGGAAATCATAAAAATAAATCGGATCATTTTCCGCACTGCTTGGACCTTCTGAATTCATACCCACCGAAGTAGTCTGCACGATAAGTGTAGAATATTCATCCAGCTTTGCCATACAATGTGGATCCAGCTGGCAGTAATTAAAGCCATACTTTTCTGCTAACTGGGCTGCGGTTTCCACTGTACGATTAAAAATACAAACTCTCGCCCCCATCTGCTTAAGAACATAAACAATTGCCTTAGCTGCACCACCTGCTCCAATTACAGCAACTTTCTTGTGTTTGATTTTTACAGGGCCAAGAAATTCTTCAAGAGCTCGTCGGAAACCAGGAGCATCAGTATTGTAACCAAGCCATTTATTATTCTTTCGTACAATAGTATTACAAGCTCCAATCTGAGCAACCTCTGGTGACTGCTCATGAATATAATACATTACAGATTCTTTATGAGGAATTGTAACGGAAAGTCCCTTTACTCCAATACCCTCACAGAAAGAAAGAGTATCAGAGATCAGCTGAGAACGATATGGAATATAAACAGCATTTAGTTTTTTAGCTTCGTAACCTTTATTATGAATTTCAGGACTCGAAGTTTTTAATAGAGGCCAGCCTGCAATTCCATAAAGAGAAGTATCCTGATTGATTGATTTGAAATGATACATCTCATTGATTGTCACAGGATCAATATGTCCAATAGCTTTTGTATTTTCTAAAACTTCTTCCGGAGATACATAAGTAAGGAAAGAATTAGTTCTGCTTGCAAGTAAACGAGAAGGAAAACCTTCTGCTCCCATAGCACAGAGAATATGCTCATACTGAGTCATACTCTCACCTTCTTTCAAAAGATTTAATACATCAGAAAGAGAATGAGGCATGAAGGCAATTTTTGGAATTTCATAACCGGTTTTACGCATAATGTCGCAGCGTTCACGTATATTCAGGATCGGTTCTTTCATACTATGGCAGCTTCTGATAATACGAACACCAAAAGCCATAGCCGCATCCTGAATACTTGGAATATGAAAATCTTCTTCAAAATCTACAAAGGCAAAGTTTTTTGATTTATCAGGATTTGCAAAAGCAAGGGCACGTGCAAAAAGATTTGTACGTGCAAAATCACCACCAGTAAACTGACCACCGTCAATGTCGCGGCGGATTGTAAGAATACACGGCTGATATATCATTGCTGGAAAACGGCGGGCGCTTAACTGTTCATCTTCATTAAGATGATCAACCCGCAGCTCAACCATATCAATATATTTTTCATACTTTTTTACAAGCTTAAGATCCTCTTCAAGAGTCTTGCCGGTAAGGGTCATACATATCAGCGGCTGGTTCATGACTTTTCCTTAATTAACTGTCTTTTTTGAAACTACTTTATTTACAACTGTAAGCTCAAGGGTTGTTCCCTTTGGAACTGCATATGGTACGGTAACCATTCCACCCGGATGATTAAAGCTGAGAAGTGTATATGAATTACCCTCAGCAGGATAAGCTTCAATCTTCATTGGAACTGGATATGGATAATCTGCAACCTTTTCCTGATAGATACCATAAATGTTATCGTTATATTCACCAGAAGGAAGAGCCATTTCAACAGCAACACGAGTATAATTTGGAACAAACTCGTCATCGAATGCCTGCTGATCAACAACAGTTCCCGGCTTTTCATCATCGGAAGACTTGTGTGAAGTAATATCAAATACAAGCTTGCTTCTTGTAATAATCTGAAGAAGGTCGTTAACGCTCTGACCAATAAGGTAAGGAGCCTTAGTATTTTCGTAGTTAGGTCCACGGCTTACAACAAGCTGAACTGTAACAGGTTCAGAAATTTTTGTACCAGCAGGTGGATCCTGTTCGAGAATTGTTCCGGCATCAGATGCATCAGGTTTATACTCTGGTTCTGCAAGCACGATAAGAGGTTTAGTCTGTCCGGCAAACAAAGTCTGAAGCTTCATGCGAAGATCTTCAATATTCATACCGGTATATTCATCAACCTTATCAACAATTACACCACGGCTTACAACAAGAGAAACACGGCTGTAGCCTTTTACGATTGCACCTGCATCCGGAGACTGATCAAGAATAGTTCCTTCATCTCCAGGAAGGTCTGAATAACGCAGACTGATTTTTGGATAAAGTTCCTTTACCTGCATCTCCAGAAGTGCATCTTCAAGATTCTTTCCTACAACATTTGGAACAAGAACCTTTTCCGGGCCTTTTACATTTATAAAGAAAATAGCAAATGCTGCAAAACACATAAGTGCAAATGCACAAAGACAGATTCCAAGAAAAGCCGGAATACTTGTCTGAAATTTATCATAAGACTCAGAAAACTTTATGCTTATATGCGGCTTCTTTTTGAATATATTCTTGATTTTAGAAGATTTAGATTCATTTTCGTAATCTTTGTTGTCGTCCATAATTTCCTCTATATATTAAACCAGCACGGTACCGATAAAGTTTCTAGCACCGTTCATAAAACTTTTATAATCCATAGCGTTTTTACCCTGACGCTGCAGTTTCTTTACAGCAAGGATTCCATCGCCTGTTTTTATTAGAATACCGTCCCTCTTGGAAAATTCCAAGACAGTACCGGCAGTACCTTCAAATGTTCCGGAAAATACACTAGCCTCAAGAATTCTCAAAGGTAAGCCATTTTCCATACACCAGCAGCCTGGCTCAGGATAGTAAGCACGGATTTTTGCTTCAATAACTTCCGCACTTTCATTCCAGTTTATACGGCCATCTTCTTTTGTAATAATTCCAGTATAAGAAGCTTCTCCAGACTGGGGACGTCCCTCAGGGAGTTTGCCTTCTGAATTACATTTTTTGATTACTTCAAGAATTAGTTTTGCACCTTCCTCTGCACTGTAATTCAAAAGTGATTCACCAGTTTCTGTTCCATTGAGTTCTACTACAGTCTGCTCAAGAATATCACCCTCGTCCATTTTCAAACCGAGAGTCTGAATTGTAACGGCAGTCTGTTTATCGCGATTCAATATAGCTGCAGGAACAGGGGTACAGCCACGATATTTAGGCAGTAAAGAAGGATGAAGATTTATACCACCGAACGGAAAAAGCTCCAGAAACTTAGGTCCAAAGATATGTCCGTAAGCAAAGCAGACAAGAAGATCTGCCTTAAGCGGACGTACAGCATCGCGTGCCTCTCCATCAAGATGAGCAGGAGTAAGAACAGGAATTCCCTGAGACTCAGCAAAAGCCGCAACCGGAGTTGGAATCAGATCCTTATGACGGCCCTTTGCTGTAGGTGGATTTGAAAGTACACCTGCAATTTCAAAGCCGATTTCGCTTTTTGCGCCATTGAGAATCTCAAGTGTTTTCTTTGCCGTTTCCGGACTTCCTGCAAATAAAATCCTGATCATTCGTTTTGCCTTACGTTATTTATTTTGCTTTTTTTGCTTCTTTTGCAGCAAGTTTTGCTGCAATCTTGCGGGCCTTAGATTCCTTTTCGCGGGCTTTTTCAGCAGCACGTTCTGCACGCTTTTTGAACTGAGCTTCAGTCTTTTCTGCAAAAGCCTTATCACCACGGTCAATGTAAAGAATACCGTCAAGGTGATCATATTCATGCTGAATGATGCGGGCAAGAAGTCCGTCTGCATCAAGAGTAAACGGACGTCCCTTTTCATTCAAAGCCTGAACAGTTACACGAACAGGACGTGTGATTGATTCGTAAACCTGTGGAATACTCAGACAGCCCTCTTCATAATCTGCAACCTCTTCAGAAGTTTTGATAATCTGAGGATTAATGAAAACGCGTTTTACATCATCATCAGCCATAGCAACAAACATTCTGATGCTCTTACCAATCTGAGGAGCTGCAAGTCCAACACCATCAGCATCAACCATAGTCTCAAGCATGTCGTTTGCAAGCTGTCTGATTTCGTCATTTACTTCAACAACAGGTTCTGCCTTCTGACGAAGAACCTCTTCACCAAGCTTTGTTATATTTAAAATCATTTTTCACCTCTGATACGTGCAGCACGTGCGTGTCCTGCAAGACCTTCAGAATCTCCAAGATAGCCAGCTGCAGCTGTAGACTTAAGAGTTCCAGGCTTACCCTTTTCAGCTCTGAGAGTTGTTACAGTCTTAAGGAACATTCTTACGCTGAGTCCGCCTGTGTAGTGAGCTGCTCCAGAAGTTGGAAGTGTGTGGTTCAATCCACCTGCATAATCACCAAGAACTTCTGCAGAATAGTGACCTACAAACAGAGAACCGTAATTATGAACAGCCTTTTCAATCTTATCTCGAACAGCGCCCTTATCCATTGCAAGCTCAAGGTGTTCTGGAGCTTTCATGTTTGCAATTTCAACAGCATCTTCTATTTTATCAACAATTATAATTTTTCCGTAAGTATCAATACTCTGGCGGGCAATTGCCTTAGTTGTAAGAGTTTCAAGTTGATTTTCAATAGACTCACTTACCTTAGAAGCAAAATCCATATCATCTGTAACAAGAACAGGCTGTGCAACAATATCGTGTTCAGCCTGTGCAAGAAGGTCAGCTGCTACCCATTCAGGATTAGCAGACTTATCAGCAATAATCATAACTTCTGTAGGACCAGCCATAAAGTCAATTCCAACTGCGCCAAAAACAGAAGCCTTTGCAGCAGCAACAAATTTATTACCAGGTCCAACAATTACATCAACCTTAGGAATGCTTTCTGTACCAAAAGCCATGGCACCGATAGCCTGAGAACCACCAACTGCATAAAGGTGATTTACACCACAGATATAAGCAGCGGCCATAATTCCTTCATCTGCATAAGGCTTCCCGCCAACATATGCTTTACCAGGAATTCCGCTTCCAGTCTTTCCGGCAGCAACCTTGTCATCCGGGTGAACGCGTGGAGGTGTACACATAATTACGTTTGGAACACCGGCAGCAACAGCAGGAGTAACAGTCATAATTACTGTTGAAACCAGAGGGAAACGTCCGGCAGGAACATAACAGCCCGCTGTATCAACAGGAATTGTTTTCTGACCTGTAAAAAGACCTGGCTCAAGTTCTTCTTCAAAATCCTTGAATGATTTTTTCTGAAGCTTTGCAAAGCGAAGTGCAAGGTCGTGTGAATATACAATAGCGTCGTAAACATCGCGCTTTTCAATTCTGAGTTTTTCAGCAGCAGCCTTAAGCTCCTCCTGAGGAACTTCAAAAGTACCAGGAACTGCAACATCAAACTTCTGACCATAAAGACGAAGTGCTGCATCTCCACGTTTTACAACCTCTTCAAGAACAGAGGTTACTACTTCATTTGTTTCACCGAAGGAACGGCCCTTAAAAAACTCAGGCTCTAAATCGTTATATTTTTGTATCTGTATCATACTAAGTAATCTCCTTTAAAGTCGGCAAGCAAAGCTTGCCTCTGAGCCATTCTTTCGATGAACCTAAACTGGCCCGCTGTCGCAACCCAGTTTTTAACGGTTCTTCGATTTTAGGCTTATTTCTCCTTGTGACGTCTGTCCAGCTCGTCGTAAACGTCCTTCCAGGTTACGCCTTCCTTGTACAACAGTACATTTACAAAATAGATGAGGTCTGCGGCTTCCCAGATTACCTCATCGCGGCCGTCTGCTTCACAAAGCTCTTCTGCTTCTTCTTCAACCTTTTCGCGTACACGCTTAGCATCAAGAGTAGCTGTGTAACTGCCAGGTTTTGGATTAGCAAAACGGTCTGCAATAATATTATAAAGTCTGCCCATGCTTGATTTTTCGCCAGGGTCAGTTGTAAAACAGGTCCAGCTTCCGGTATGGCAGGAAGGTCCTGTAGGAAGTACAGTTGCAAGAATACAGTCGCGGTCACAATCAGCACGCATGCGAACCAACTGAAGGAAATTTCCGCTTGTGTCACCCTTAGTCCAGAGTTCGTTACGAGAACGGCTCCAGAAGGTAAGCTTACCGCATTCAAAACTCTTACGGATTGCTTCTTCATTTGCATAAGCCTGCATAAGAACGTCACCGTTTACACTCTGAGCAATTACAGGAATGAGAGGTGTCTTTTCAAAATCAAGACAGGCAACAAAAGAATCTGTAAGATTGACTTTATTTGTATAAAGAGCCATACCAAGCTGTACATCACAATGAAGTTTTTCAAGCTCTTTGATTTCTTCAACAGAAGAGATTCCACCGGCAGCTACTACGCGGCAATGGACTGCGCTACGGAGTTCACGAACATAATCCATGTTTGTTCCCTGCATGCAGCCTTCTTTTTCTACACAAGTAAAAAGAAGTTCAGAACAGAACTTTTCGGCCTGTTTTGCACCTTCAATCAAAGGAATATCAACAGTTTCGGTCCAGCCCTTTACGGCAATCTTACCGTTTATTGCATCTACAGAAATGATGATTCTATCTTTTCCGATTGCAGCTGCAAGTTCGTTCAAAAAGTCTTCATTCAAAACTGACTCGCCAGGCTGAGGATTAGTTTTCCATGCGCTTGAACCGATAATAACTTTTTCTGCACCAAGACTGATGAGCTCACGTGCGCGTTTAACTGTGCGGATTCCACCGCCGGTACGAACGTTTCCATGATGGAGAAGTGATTTTAAAAGCGGGGTATTAACAGTATTACCCTTTGCATCAACATTTCCTAAAGCTGCATCCAAATCAATAACTGCAACTTCGCCATACATGTCAAACTGGCTGATAAGTGCGTCAGCGTCATCACGCTGCAAAACCAGTTCCTTGCCGTTCTTAAGCTGAACGACATGTCCGTTTTTCAAATCAATAGAAGCTATTACCATATTGGGCATTTTAGCAAATTTTCAGACTTTATACAAACAAATAATATATAGAAGATATATGTTAAAGATTGGCGCTAAAAAAAAGACTGCCGGGAAAGGAGGAAAACGGCAGTCTTTAATTCTGGAGGTATTTGCATCAATTAGTATTGCTTTGGTGTTCACTAATATAACCACTCCGCCCCAAAGGAAGTTACAGAAATTATAAAAATATTTCTTTTTTTATTTGTTTTTTCGCGCCGTTATGATAGTATTACTATCATGAGTAAGGTAGAAATAAAAGACAGATTTTATGTAAATGGAGAGCCACTCCAGATTCTTTCAGGTGCAATTCATTATTTCCGCGTAGTACCAGAATACTGGCGGGACCGTCTGGAAAAACTCAAGAATATGGGCTGTAATACAGTTGAAACTTATATCCCATGGAATTTTCATGAGCCAAAGAAAGGTGTTTTTGAATGGAATGGCATTCATGATTTCTGTAAGTTCATTGAGATTGCTCAGGAACTCGGCCTTTATCTTATTATTCGCCCTTCCCCTTATATCTGTGCAGAATGGGAATGGGGCGGCCTTCCTTCATGGCTTTTAGCTGAACCAGGGATGAAACTCCGCTGTTCGTATGAACCTTACCTTAAGCATATTACAGATTACTATAATCAGCTGATTCCAAAGCTTGTTCCATATCAGATTGATAATGGCGGGAAAATCATTCTTATTCAGGTTGAAAATGAATACGGTTATTATGGTGATGATACTGCTTATCTTCAGTATCTTGCAGACCTTATGAGAAAACTTGGAATTACAGTGCCTTTTGTTACTTCTGATGGTCCGTGGTTCAAAAATATTTTTACCGCAGGCCAGCTCGAGGGCGCCTTGCCAACCGGAAACTTTGGATCTGGCTGTGAGTGGCAGTTCAAGAATATGAAAAAAATGATGCCGGAAAATCTACCGCTTATGAATATGGAATTCTGGGCAGGCTGGTTTGATGCATGGGGAAACAAAAAGAAAAAAGCCTCAAAATTGCCAATTAACAAGCTCGATTATGATTACGTTGTAAAAAACGGCCATAACATAAACATTTACATGTTCCATGGCGGCACAAATTTCGGCTTTATGAACGGCTCAAATTATTACGGTAAACTCACACCAGATACTACTTCTTATGATTATGATGCACCACTAAGCGAAGACGGAAAGCTGACAAAAAAATATTTTGCCTTCCGTAACATCATAAAGAACCGAAAAGGAGATGCAGCCGTACCAGATATTAACTTCTCAACAAAAATTGAAAGCCGCGCCTTCGGTAAAATCAGCTGGACAGAAAAAGCAGATTTATTTGAAAACCTCGACCATATCTCCAGCCCGCTTCACTCAATCTGCCCTCTTTCCATGGAAGAAGCAGGCCAATCCACCGGCTATATTTTATACCGCACAAAAATGAAAGATGATGTTGCCGCAAAGGAACTGATTTTCAAAAAGTGCGCAGACCGTGTTCACGCCTTTGCAAACGGAAAGAAGGTATTTACAGCTTTTGACAAAGAGATTTGCAGCGAACAGAAAGGCCACTGGCCGCTGACTTTTAAAGAAGGCAAAAACTGGAAAATAACCAGCGAACCAGGCGCACAGCTGGACTTCCTTGTAGAAAACATGGGCCGCGTAAATTTCGGTCATAAACTCGAAGAACAGAAAAAAGGCATTTATGAAGAAGTTCTGATTAACACACACTGCCACTATAACTGGGATATCTTTACCCTGCCTTTAGACGAAGCGCAGATGACAGAGCTTAAGAATAAAGGAAAGTGGACAACAAGTTCAGACAGTGCCGCAGCTCAGCATCCGGAAAATCCCGCTTTCTTCCGCTTCAACTTTGACCTCTCCCTCACCGACAGCGTTTATTCAGACACCTATCTTGATTTTGCAGGCTGGGGAAAAGGCTGCGTATTCGTAAACGGCTTTAATATCGGCCGCTTCTGGGAAATCGGACCGCAGAAAAACCTTTATATTCCAGGCCCACTCCTCAAAAACGGTAAAAATGAAATCATCATTTTTGAAACAGAAGGAAAACGAAACAACTCAATTACACTTTGCGATAAAATGAAATGGATAAAATAAAACACTGCTATTATTGCCGTGCTTGACACGGCAAACTATATTTGCACAATTATTGAAGATATGAGACTTATATTTATCCGCCACGGCGATCCTGATTACATACATGATGACCTTACAGAAAAAGGAAAACGCGAAGTTGCACTGCTTACAAAACGCGTATGCTCCTGGAAAAACATTACAGCTTTTTACCAGTCTCCATTAGGACGCGCAAAAGCAACAGCCGCACCAAGCCTTAAAGCCCTTAAACGAAAAGCAAAGACCTGTTCATGGCTTCAGGAATTCAAATATAAAACACGCATGACAGAAAACTATCCGAATAAAAAATGGGTAGGAAAAGATGTTATGTGCTGGGATCTGCTTCCGGAGTTTTTTACTTCTGATAAAGACTTTTTCGATAAAGACCACTGGTATGATTCAAAATTCATGAAAAGCGGAAATATCGAAAAATACTACAAAGAAGTCTGCGATGGAATAGACGGCATTTTAGCTGAATACGGCTACACCCGAAACAATAAAAACTTTTATGATGTAGCAAAACCAGTTCCAAACCATAACTGGCACGAACCGATAGAACGATACCACTTAACCTCTGTAAAAGATGATTACCCTGAAGAGCCAACACTCGTTTTCTTCTGTCATCTTGGAGTAATGTTTACAATAATTGCACACCTTACCGGACTTTCTCCAATGCAATTGTGGCAGGGCTTTTATGTTGCCCCTACTTCAATCACAATCTTGAACAGCGAAGAAAGACTTGCAGGTCAGGCCTGGTTCCGCGTTGAAAGACTTGGTGATACAAATCATCTTACAAATGGTGGTGAACCAATAAGTTCCAGCGGTTATTTCGCAGAAGTTTTCAGAGAATAGCCTTTCTTTTTTACTTAAATTATTTTATAATTTAAGTTATGGCACAAAAGAAGAAAGTTCGTTTATCAGACATTGCAGAAAAGCTTAACACAAGTACCGTTACCGTTTCCAAAGCTCTCGCCGATAAAGAAGGCGTTGGCGATGAACTCAGACAGCAGATCAAAGATATCGCAGAAAGAATGGGATATCAGATAAAGAAAACCGCTGCAACAGCAAGCAGAACATCAGCAGCAGGTACCGGCAACATCGGAATCCTTATTCCTTCCCGTTTCTTCTCGCCAAATGTTTCCTATTACTGGCATATTTTCAATACACTTTCAACAGAACTTTTGAGCCGCGGATACTACAGTATAATGGAGCTGCTCACAAACGAAGATGAACAAGCCAATAAACTGCCACGAATGATTCAGGATAATAAAGTTGATGGACTTATAATTTTAGGCCAGACCAGCGACAGTTTTCTCGAAGCTCTGAATA
The DNA here is from genome assembly GCF_036492245.1 of Treponema bryantii. Classification (NCBI taxonomy): domain Bacteria; kingdom Pseudomonadati; phylum Spirochaetota; class Spirochaetia; order Treponematales; family Treponemataceae; genus Treponema; species Treponema bryantii. The sequence continues at coordinate 2,283,302 of NZ_AP025286.1, forward strand.
ATGAATATCAGAACTTTATACTTTTTGATTTTTATTCAACAAAGCTTCCATTTGACAGCATTTCAAACGACAATTACTTCTGCTCTTATATGATGACAGATTACGTAATTTCTCAGGGCCATAAAAAAATCAGATTCGTAGGAAACTTTGGAGCAACAACTTCAATTTCCGATCGTTTCATGGGCTTCCAAAAATCAATGCTGGAAAATCACTTACCCTGCTCTGCAGAAGACATCATAAACGACCGCGATGAAAATGGCACTCTTATAAAAATAAATCTTCCACCTGCTAAAAGCATGCCTACAGCCTTTATCTGCAACTGCGATGAAACAGCCGCTAATCTCATTCTTCTCCTTGAAGAAAAAGGCTATAAAGTTCCGCAGGATATTTCCGTAACAGGCTTCGATAACTATCTGCCGCAAAAGAAAACACCCGTAGAACTTACCACAGTTTATATAAAGCCGGAAGATTCAACAAAAATTGCAGCCGAACTGATAATCAGCAAAATTACAGGACAACCATATATAAAAGGCCGCCATCTCGTAAGCGGCAGCCTTGTTATAAGAAATTCCGTTAATTCAATCCGCGGATAAAATCAACAATCCGCTGAGCAGCCTTTTTATGAGTAATCGGCCCCGGATGTCCGCGTGAACCTTTATCTTCATCGCACTTTTCCAGAGCATCTATACTTTCCAGCTCAAGAGTATAAACAGCCTTGTCTCCACTTTCAGACTTATATTCTTCAACACCCTTAGAAATTAAAGCCGGAACAATATCAAGCGAAAGCATACCCCAGGTCCAGATGATTTTAGCACGAGGATTATTCTGTCTGATTTCCCCAAGGAAGCGTTTTACTTCAGACACAAGTGCAATTCCTGCAACCCCTTCTATTCCCTTACCATCATCATGAACCTTAAAACCTAAATTATCATTACTACCAAGATTCAACACAACATAATCAGAACCGCCTTCAAAATCCAGAACATTACAAGTTCCACTAGCCTTCTGAGCATCACCGCCAAGAACACCACAAACCTGTTTGTAGTAAAGTGGAATACGGGAATTAACATCTCCATCCCAGCCCCAGCAGATACCCCAGCCACTCTCACTTATACTCATCCAGTCTGCATCAAGCATTTTAGCCGTCTGCACCGCATAAGTTTTACTTCCGCAGAACCACTGAGTAATCCAGTCCATTTCATCAGGCTTCCCTGCAAGCCCTTCACCAGAAGTAATACTGTCACCAATAAATTCAATTTTACAGCTGTGAGGCTTTGGAGCAACAAAAACACCATTATCATCAAGAGAAACAGAGCTGATTTTTAAAGAGTGTTTATTATCCCCAGGCATAGGCTGAGTATCTTTTAAGATAGAAATAGTATTTTCTTTTTCAGGATCCAGATTATGAGCAAGACAAATAAGAGAAGGTTCCTTTGGAGCCGCAAAACGCGCAATCTGATAACCGTTTACTTCAACAGCAAGCCAGATTTCATGAAAGTCATAATCACTGGAAATCTCAGCCCAAACTTCACGAGCCTTTACACAAAGCTCAAGCGCAGAACCAGCCCAGAAAAGCTGAACCGAACCATCAGCACAAACACCGCCGGGAACATTACGTCCCTGAACACGCATATTTTTAATTTCATTCATTAAATAGTTTTTCATACCGCGATTATAACACAGTCTTTTATAATTTCAAAACTATTTTTTTACTTAATTTAACTATATTTTTAACCTAATATATTTTACCTAATATTACTTAATTTTCTTGACAATTTAAGTTTCCAGCGTTAAATTAAAATCATAAAACAGACCGCAAAGACGGCCTTACACAGGAGTTTCATATGGCAAAAATCATCAGTGGCGGAAATCTGCCAAACATTCCATGGCAGGATAAACCAAAAGACAGCTGGCTTCCAATCTGGCGTTATGACGCAAACCCGGTTATCGGAAGAAATCCATTCCCAGGCATGGCACGTATTTTCAATTCAGCAGTAATTCCATGGGAAGGAAAATTTAAGGGCGTTTTCCGCTCAGAAGATCCGACAGGAAATCCATTCCTCTACCTCGGCGATTCAGAAGACGGTATCCACTGGGAATTCCAGCGTGAAAAAATTCACATGCACGATCCAGATGGAACTCCACATGATCCATACTACGCTTATGATCCACGCTGTGTAAAAGTTGATGATACTTATTACATCATGTGGTGTGGTGATTTTGACGGTGCATCAATTGGTGTTGCAAGCACAAAAGACTTTAAGGATTTTACACGACTCGAAAATCCATTCCTTCCATTCAACCGCAACGCTGTTTTGTTCCCTAAGAAAATCGACGGCAAATTTGCAATGCTTTCACGTCCTTCAGATTCAGGACACACACCATTCGGCGATATCCTCCTTTCTTACTCTCCGGACATGAAGTATTGGGGCGAGCACAGACTCGTAATGCAGAAAGGCGGCGGAGCATGGTGGGAAGGCCTTAAGATTGGTGCAGGTCCAGCTCCTATTGAAACTGATGAAGGATGGCTTTTGTTCTTCCACGGAGTCTGCCAGACTTGTAACGGTTACGTTTATTCTTTCTCAGCAGCAATTCTCGATCATGACAAGCCATCAATCGTAAAATACCGCTGTAAGAATTACATGCTCACACCAGAACTTCCATACGAAACAACTGGCTTTGTAGACAACGTATGTTTCCCGGTAGCAGCCCTCACAGACCAGGCAACAGGCCGCATCGCAATCTACTACGGTTGTGCCGACACAGTTGTAGGCCTCTGCTTCACAACAGTAGACGAAGCCGTTAAATACGTAAAAGAACACAACGAACTTAACGGTCTCGACAAAGACGAAGGTCGTTTCTAAAGCATAAAGGAGGGGAAAGCATTCCCCTCGCCCGCACTTCGTTGCGGGCTACCCCTTCTAACGGGGGCTGCCGCCCCCGTAACACCCCCGCTACATACAATTTTGATAGAGAATTATTCATCCTAAAACAATAAGTCATGTTATAATAATAAACATGAAAAACTACGTTAATTGGGCAATTCTTGCCCCAGGTCGCATTGCCAACAGTATGGCAACTGCAATGAATGGAATCAAAGACGGAAAATTACCAGGCATCAGCGGAGATAAAATCCATCTCTATGCCGTTGCAAGCCGTAATCTTGAACGCGCAAAAGAGTTTGCAGATAAATGGCATTTCGAAAAAGCATATGGAAGTTACGAAGAGCTTTACAAGGATCCGGAGGTTGATGCAGTTTATATTGCAAATCCTCATGCCTTTCACCTGGACTCTGTACTTGGCTGTCTGAATGGCGGTAAGCATGTACTTTGCGAAAAACCGGCCGGCTGTTCCCGTAATCAGCTTGATAAAATGACTTCACTCGCCCGCGAAAAAAATCTCTTTTTTATGGAAGCAATGTGGACAGCATTCAATCCATGTATCAGAGAAATCAAAAAAGAAATTGCAGCCGGAACAATCGGTAACATCATAAATATAGATTCGCGTTTCTGTAACAGAAATCCTTATGACCCGGATGATAGAAATTATGACCCGAGACAGGCCGGCGGTGCCCTGCTCGACCTTGGAATCTACAACATCTACTTTGCTATGATGCTGGCAGACTTCTCTCCAATTACAGCAGAAAGTTCTGCAGTCCGCATGCTTAAGGGTGTAGATGCATGGAACAGTGTAAATCTCACCTTTGAAAACGGCATCGTAACAAGTTTCCAGGATGCAATGGATGTTCCTTCAACAACAGGTACACATGATGCAGTTATCTATGGAACAAAGGGCTTCATTACCGTAGAAAACTTTTTCTGTACTCAGAAGGCAGATGTTCATGTTTACAAAAATATCTGGGGAAGCGATAATGAAGTTGTCCGCGAAATCAGGGAGCCATTTGCCGTAAATGGATACGAGTACGAATGCGCTCATGCAACGGAATTTATTCTCAGCGGCCGCACTGAATCTGATGTCCACACCTTCAAGAAATCAGAAGATTTGATTGATATGATGGACACTCTCAGAAAAGACTGGAATTTTAAATATCCTTTTGAAGATTAGGAGAAAAAAAGTGAATTACAAAATCACCGGTGACGAAAACATCACCTTTAACAACAATGCTTTTTACTGTATCGGCACCGGCCGTATGGGTCTTGCGCTCCAGAAACAGTATTATGAACAGCTTAAGTTTGTGCAGGAAAAAATCGGCTTTGAACATATCCGCGGTCACGGACTTTTCCACAACGACATGGCAATTTACCGTGAATTCCAGCCGGGCGTTCCGGAATTTGGACCACACGCCTGGGAAGGCCGCGACGAGAAAAAAGTTCAGGTAGAATATAACTGGACCTACCTTGATATGGTAATGGATTCCTATAAGGAACTCCACATCAAACCGTTTATTGAACTGGGCTTTATGCCAAAACAGCTGGCAAGCGGAGATAACACAATCTTCTACTGGAAGGGAAATACAACACCTCCAAATAATTATGACCGCTGGGCAAATCTTATAAAGGCTACCCTTCAGCATCTTATGGACCGTTATGGAACAGAAGAAGTTGTTACATGGCCGGTTGAAGTATGGAATGAACCAAATCTTCCGGGCTTCTGGAAAGACGCAAACATGGAAGAATATTTTAAGCTTTATGATGTTTCTTCACGCGCAGTAAAAGAAGTTGATAAACGTTTTAAAGTTGGTGGTCCTGCAGTTTGCGGCGGAACAGACAAGGAATGGATAAAAGCTTTCCTCGAGTTTGTCCGCAAGAATAAGTGCCCTCTCGACTTTGTAAGCCGTCACCACTACACCACCGAGTTCCCTAACTATGACGGTCACTACGGTTACCCGAAACTTCACCCTAAAACAAAGTGTTTTGAACAGCTTGATTCAACCCGCGGAATTGTAGATTCCTTTAAGGAATTTAAAGGAATGGATATAAATGTAACAGAGTTTAATACATCATATATTCCAAATGCACCGCTTCACGACATGAATCTGAATGCAGCATACATTGCACTCATGCTTTCTACCTTTGGCGACAATCATAAATCATATTCATACTGGACCTTCGGCGATATTTTTGAAGAAGGAGGAGTTCCATACACCCCATTCCACGGAGGCTTTGGACTTGTTGCAAACGGACTTATTCCAAAACCAACATTCTGGACTTTTGCATTCTATAAAAAGCTTACAAAGGGCTATGAAAAATGTGTTCTGAAAACTCCTGAATGTATCGTTACAAAATGCAAAGACGGAAGTTTCAGAGGAATTGCATGGAATATTGATGACAAGCTCAGCGGTAAGGAAATCACTCTTAATCTTACACTTCCTATGGAAACAAAAGAAAATGTTCTCATTACAGAACTGGTAGATGAAGAAGTCTGCAACCCGCTTAAAGTCTGGCACGATATGGGAGAACCTGCTAATCCAAGTCAGGATGAACTGGAACTTCTGCGTACAAGTGCACAGCCGTTTGTAAAAACAGAGCGCTGCAAAAACAAAGTAAGCCTAAACCTCAAGGAAAACGCAGTCTGTTATTTTGAAATAAAGTCTGCCCCAATAAAGAGCGACCGCGGCTACACTTACGGAAGATTAAATTAGTAAGGAGGGGGAAGTCTCCCCCTCGTGCCTTTTAATTAAGGAGAACCTATGGAATACACATCCAACTCAGACAAAATCACACGAGACTTCTTTGACTCACTTCTGCTCGAAGCCCGCTATATCGATTCTGACTTACCTTCAACAAAACTTGAGCTATACGACCGCACCTTTGACACACCGATAATGACAGCTGCTCTTTCTCATCTCGGCAACACTGCAGAAAATGGAATGGTAAAATATGCACAGGCCGCAGCAAAGGCAAACGCCGTTCACTGGGTTGGCATGGGAGAAGATAAAGAGCTTGAAGAAATAACCGCAACCGGTGCAGCCACAATAAAAATCATAAAACCGCATGCAGATAATAAGGAAGTTTTCCGCAAAATCGAACATGCAAAAAAGGCCGGCTGTTTTGCAGTTGGTATGGATATTGATCACGCCTTCAACGGAAGCGGTGGCTACGACAATGTCCTCGGCCTTGATATGAAACCGAAGTCTACAGAAGAACTCCGCGACTTTGTTCAGGCCGCTGGCATTCCATTTATCGTAAAGGGCGTACTCAGCACAAAAGACGCAGAAAAATGCCTTAAAGCCGGCTGCAAGGGAATCCAGCTTTCTCACCATCACGGAATAATGCAGTACGCAGTTCCACCGCTCATGATGCTGTGCGAGATTCTTCAGGTAACCCGCGGAGAAATCCCGGTATTCATTGACTGTGGAATCGAAAGCGGAATGGACGTTTACAAATGCCTCGCCCTCGGAGCCACAGCCGTAAGCGTTGGCCGCCATCTCATGCCTCTTTTGAAGAAAGGTGCCGATGCAACAGCCGCACGCATTAAGGAAATGACAGGCGAACTCGCTACCACAATGGCAAGAACCGGCGTCCGAGACCTGAACAGCTTCGACCCGACAGTTATCCATCAGAGAAAATTCTAAACCACCATTATAAGGAGACTACCATGTACTTAGGCATATCCTCATCACTCGCCCACACCACTCCCGAAGACTGGGCTGCAAAACATAAATCCCTTGGTCTTAAAACCGTAAACTTTCCAGTAGACTGTACAGCCGGCGAAGAAAAAATTATGGCCTATAAAAATGCCGCCGACGCTGCAGGCCTCACAATCGCCGAAGTTGGAATCTGGCGCAACACACTTGCCGCTGACCTCTCAGAGCGCCAGCACTGGATAGACTATGCTGTAGAACAGCTTAAAATGGCAGACCGCATCGGAGCACGCTGCTGCGTAAATGTTGTGGGAACACCGTACGGTCCCCGCTGGGACGGCGGCTACCGCGAAAACTTCAGCGAAGAATTATGGACCATGGCAGTCCGTATGATTCAGGAAATAATAGACCGTGCAACCCCTACCAGAACAAAGTTCAGCATTGAATCCATGCCGTGGATGATTCCAAGTTCGCCCGACGAATACCTCCGTCTTATGGAAGAAGTAGACCGTCCAGCCTTTGGAGCCCACCTCGACGTAGTAAACATGATTACCAGCCCAGACCGATACTTTTTCAACGACCGCTTCCTCGAAGAATGCTTCACAAAACTAAAGGGCCGAATCTGCAGTTGTCACTTAAAGGATATAAATTTAAAACAGGAATACACCTTCCAGCTCGAAGAATGTGCCTGTGGAAAAGGAACACTGGATCTCGAGCTGTACGCCTGTCTTGCAAGCGCAGAAGATCCTCAGATGCCGATGATTATCGAACACCTCACCACCGACGAAGAATATCTTGAAAGCGTAAAATATGTAAGAGAAAGACTTGGCTGTTAGGCAACAACCACAACAAGAACCCGCCCGTGCTCAACACTAACCTCAGCAGTGTGGCCGGGCAGCACTTCATTACTAACCCCAAGCTGAAAATCTGAATTCAATCTGGCATTTTCAAGCGGATACTTGGCATTTTTTATTGAAACTCCACTCACATTTCCGGCAATTGTAAGCACAGAAAAATAAGAGCAGCCATCATCGATATAAAGAGGATTTTTACCTGCAACCTGCATGGTAGAATAATCATCAGCTAATACAGCATTTTTTCCAAGACCATCCAGATACAAAAGAATAGAAACATTTGCAAACGCATGATCAAAACGAGCGCCCATCGAACCAAGCAAAAGAAAATCATCAAAGCCTCGTTCAACCGCTAGTTTTACGGCATATAAAGTATCAGTATCATCTTTTTCGCGTGGAAGCTGGATAACCTCACAGCGATCCTGCCATTTTAATAAAACGTCAGAATTACACGAATCAAAGTCACCAACAATAAGATCTGGCTTAACACAAAGACCGTCCGCGTGCGCCAGCCCCCCATCGCAGAAAACAAAAAAATCGCCCTCGCGCAGTAAATCCCTGGCCCTCGCGTAGTCCCTTATCTCACCAGCCGAAATAACTACACAACGTCTCATACCCGACAGCACCACTCCCCGACTCATGACAAACTGCCAGTCAAGATATCCATCCAATGGCGAGAATCACGCTTTGAAATATCTAATCCAAACTGTTCCATAAATTTTTCAAGCGCCTTTCGTACAATATCAGCCGAATTAGTTCCATCAGTTACTTCAACTTCGATATATTTAAGACCGTTTACTTTTTCAAGTTCAAGATGAAAATTACAACCAGGCAGAACATTCGAGTGGCAGTAAACGCCATAGGCATCCTTGTTCTTTTCAAAAAACTGATGATAACCGGAAAACAAAAGAAGATCACGAACAACTTCAGGTTTTTCAACAAAAGTTTCATCCTCGCGGTTAAACTCAATTCCGTTTTCGATTGATTTGCGTTTTATACAAAAATAGGATTTTAGAGATGAGGTTTCTGAAATCTGTTCACTTCGAATACGAATTACCTGTGGCTCGCCGGCAGCCTTACTTTCAGCGCGGGTTTCATAACGCGAAAAATACGAATCAGCTTTAAGAATATGTTCCGGCTGTCCGAGCACTTCAACACCCTCAAGTGTCTCAGCCCCAGAAATCACAGAGAAAATTTTATCATACTGTTCATCCGAAAGTGGAATCTTAATCTCTATCTCACGTCCCATATCTAAGCCTTCTGCCCAGCCAAATAAATCCGTTTCAAATCCGCATAAAATTCCGGATATCTCTTTTCAATCAGAACCGGAACCCCACGGGTATCAAGGAAGCAGTGAGTACTCTTTCCAAGGAAAACAACTTCTCCCTCGCAGGTAAACTCATAAGAAAAAGTTAGTTTGGCAGCAGAAAGCTTTTCAATTCCAACCTCTACCTCAATAGTCTGCGGGAAAGTTGTAGACTTCTTGAACACGCCCTCAACCGACATTACAGGCGATGCCATTCCCTCTTCTTCAAGCTTAATGAAACTCCAGCCCAGCTGATCCAGAAAATCAACGCGGGCCTCTTCCATAAAGCGGATATAATTTGAATGATGGGTAATTCCCATCTTGTCTGTTTCGTAATAATTTATTTTATGCTTGTACTTTTCCATAGATACATTTTCGACAAAAATAAAGAAAATGTCAATGTCATTTTTATCCACTAAATTACTAGGCAAAAATCTTTCAAAAACTGTTGTTTATAAGTCTTTTTTTTACTATATTATAATCATGTTATTAGACGTACAAAACTTAAACGCAGGTCTTGAAGACGGAAAACAGATTCTCAATGACCTTAATATACAGATTGGCCAGGGCGAAACACACGTTCTGATGGGACCAAACGGTGCTGGAAAATCTTCCCTCGGTAATGCCCTTATGGGTAACCCGGTTTACCAGATTACCGGCGGAAAAATCTTTTTCAAAGGCGAAGACATCACAGAGCTCTCAGCAGACAAACGCGCTAAAGCCGGAATGTTTATGTCTTTCCAGAGCCCTCTTGAGGTTCCGGGTATCAGCCTTGAAACATTTATCCGCTCAGCAATCCAGCAGAGAACCGGAGAACGCGTAAAGCTCTTCCATTTCCAGAAAGAACTTCAGCGCTGCATGGAACTTCTGGACATGAAACCTGAATATGCTAAGCGCGACCTCAACGTTGGTTTTTCCGGCGGTGAACGCAAAAAGAGCGAAATCCTTCAGCTCCTTATGCTCAAGCCAGACTTCGCCATCCTCGACGAAACAGACTCCGGCCTCGACGTAGATGCAGTCCGTGTAGTTGCAAAAGGAATCGAAGAATACCGTAAACTTACAAACGGCTCGCTCCTCATCATCACCCATACAACAAAGATTCTCGAAGGCCTCAACGTAGACCACACACACGTACTCGTAAAAGGCCACATTGTAAAAACCGGTGACGGCCAGTTGTTCCACGAAATCAACGAAAAAGGATTCGAGGAGTTTATAGGATAAGAGGGGAAAGCCTTCCCCTGCGCGCCCACTTCGTTGGTCGCTACCCTTTCTGCGGGGGACACCCCCGCAACGCCCCCGAGGAAATCATGGAAGAAAAACAGAAGATAGACGACATAAACAGAGAGTTTTACGACTTCCGCTATGAAGAGACAGAAGAAAATACCTTCCGTCTTGAATCTGGTTTAACTCCGGATATCGTAAAGAAAATCTCAGAAGAAAAAGGCGACCCTGAATGGATGCGCGAATTCCGTCTCAAGTCGCTTGAAACCTATAACTACTTAAGAGTTCCAAAATGGGGTCCTTCAATTGAAGGGCTTCACATGGATAATATTGCAACCTACGTTCGTCCAAAAACTCAGATGAGCGGTAAATGGGAAGACGTTCCTCAGGACATTAAAGACACTTTCGAAAAACTCGGTATTCCTGAAGCAGAACGCAAGTCTCTTGCCGGTGTAGGTGCACAGTACGACTCAGAACTTGTTTATCATAACGTACAGGACGAAGTTGCAAAGCAGGGAGTTATTTACCTCGGCTTTGAAGATGCCCTTAAATCTGAAGAATGGGGCCCGATGGTAAAAGAATACTTTATGACCCTCATCACTCCAAAAGACCACAAGTTTGCAGCTTTGCACGGTGCAGTCTGGTCTGGTGGTTCATTTGTTTATGTTCCAAAAGGTGTTCATCTTTCCTTCCCTCTTCAGTCTTACTTCCGTTTGAACGCACGAGGGGCTGGACAGTTTGAGCACACACTTATCATCGTAGACGAAGGTGCAGACCTCCACTTTATTGAAGGTTGTTCTGCTCCAAAATATAACGAAGCTAACCTGCACGCCGGTGCTGTTGAACTTTTCGTAAAAAAAGGCGCACACCTCAGATATTCTACCATCGAAAACTGGTCTAAGAATATGTACAACCTCAACACAAAGCGTGCCCGAGTAGAAGAAGGCGCAAGCATTGAATGGGTTTCAGGCTCGTTCGGTTCTCACATTTCTTACCTCTATCCGGAAAGCGACCTTGTAGGACGCGGTGCAAAATCAGAGTTCACAGGTATCACCTTTGCTGGTGCCGGACAGAATCTCGACACAGGTGCCAAGATGGTACACCTTGCGCCAGATACTTCAAGTCTTATTTCAACTAAGTCTATTTCAAAAGGCGGCGGAGCAAGTATTTACCGCTCGGCTGTATATATCGACAAGAATGCAAAAGGCAGTAAGACAAGCGTAAGCTGCGAAAGCCTTATGCTCGACGACGAAAGCCGCAGTGATACAATTCCTGCAATGGTAATCAAAACCGATGAATGCGATGTAGGCCACGAAGCTAAAATCGGCCGCATCTCTAACGACGCAATTTTCTACCTGATGTCTCGTGGTATCAGCGAAGACGAAGCACGCAGTATGATTGTAAGTGGATTTGCAAATCCTGTAAGCAAGGAACTGCCGCTCGAGTATGCGGTTGAGATGAATAATTTGATTAGACTTGAAATGAAAGGTTCAATGTAGCAAACTCGTTAAAAAATTTGTGAGCAGTGCTCAGCAATTTTTTCGAGTTTACCTACCTGAATATAAATTACACCTTTCTTATTCCCATAATCAGACGGTTTTCACCGTTTTCTTTTACAAGAACACATCTTACAGAAACCATTACATGCTTATCATTTATCAGCATGTGATGGCGACTTGAAAATACACCATCAGTTTCTATATTCTTCAGAATTGACTCTTTTGTGTGACGTTTCTTAAACACTTCGCGGTCTTCTTCTGCTACTGCGAAATCTGCATTCTTTTGAGTTTCTTCAAAAAAATCTTTTCCTTCTTTTGAAATACCCAGAGAACCAAATTCACTATTTGCCTGAAATTCACTATAGCTGTTATCATCAGGATTTATTACATAAATACAAAGATAATCTTCAGAAAGCGCCATAAGTCTTGAATAAATAATCTGATCCTGGCGGGCCTTATCAACGATTTGTTTCTGTTTTACCTGAGCATCAATATGACTAACACCAATAATCAGATATTTTTTATCTCTGGTCATTCGCACAGCTTTCATATTTACATAATAAGGAAGTCCAAATTTCACCAGACGATAGATATGAACAAAAGTGCCGGTTTCATCAATCTGCTTCAATACATTTTCTTTCGTAAATACTTTTACAAAAGTTTCTCTATCTTCTTCATAAAGATGAGTTAATGCATCTTCCCTCGCTCGTCTAAAGAAATCATCTCCATGACGTTCTGTAGCCAGTTCATCTTTCCCAATATTAGATCTATATTCAATAAAATCTTCTGTCTCCAGATTTATATAAAAAAGATTAAAGTAGTCCGTTGCAAGTGCACGTGCAATATTCGCATAAACTTCCCCCTGAACAGAATCCTTAATAGAAAGCACAGCAACTACAACTGCAATTTTTTTAGTTACAGGATTATCAGCAAGCTTACTTATAAAATAGTGGGCTACAGAACCATCAGGAAGAGTTCCATCTACGAAAAGTCTTTTTCCTTCTTTTGCAGCCTGCTTCAAAATCACCATAATGCCAGCCCCTTCTCCCTGCATTACAACACTAATCGGAACTTCTTCGCCATGCAGATTTATTCCATAATATCTTTCAAAAAATTCATGATATGACTGATTGTACCTTGTAAAGCGGACAGTCTCTTCTCCCACCTCAATAACTATCATAGGTAAAGTACTGAAAAAATTATTAAAGGCATCTTCATTTTGAGAAATTACAGAAAGATCATGAAGATTTACCCTACCTATAGTTTCGCAATAATGCGATTCTTCCGGATTTTCAAAACCAATCTGAATTCCTTTTTCATATTTTTCTATAATCTGTTCCATTGGAATCGGCTTCTGGAAGAAAAAGCCCTGAAGTTTTGAACAGCCTATTTCTTTAAGAAAGCTTACCTGCTCTTCAGTCTCCACACCTTCACAAATTGTATCAACTCCAAGAGAAGATGCCATACGCATAAGTTCACGTAAAATAATTTTACCGTTCTTTCCCTTATCCAGCTGACGCATAAAACTCATATCGAATTTTAATAAATCAAATTGAATCTGCTGTAAAACATCAAGAGAAGAATAACCGCTTCCAAAATCATCCATCCAAACAGAAAAACCAAGTTTCTTAAAGCGGTCAATCTGTAGCTTCATGAATTCAAAATCTTTACCAAGAATACTTTCGGTAATTTCAATGTTGATTTTATTGCGTGGAATTCCAGAACCATCTATACGTTTACAGATTTCTTCAACAATATCACAGACATCAAAATCAGAACGTGACAGGTTGATAGATTGAGAAACCATAAAGTATCCATGGTTTGCCATATACTTAATCTTCTCAAGAACCTGCTCAAGAATATAAAGGTCTACTTTATAAATGAGTTTTGCTTCTTCAAGAATTGGAATAAAATCCGCAGGAGATAAAAATCCTTTTACAGGATCAATCCAGCGGGCAAGAGCTTCTTCATCACAGACACGGAGATTTACACCACGAACAATAGGCTGATAGTAAACTTTAATCCAGTGTTCGCTAATAGCCTTATCAAGATTGTCTATAATATACTGACGTTTTTCATTTGCTTCAGAAATCGTAATATCATAATAATTAAAACCAGATTCATTTGAATGACGGATTGGAGCACAGGCAAGTTTTGCCCTGTCGCAGGCCATGTTTACAGAAACATCTTCTGATTTAAAAAGATAAACTCCAATATGAATAGTAACTTCTACAACCTGCCCGTCAACTTTTACCAGGGCTTTACAGTTTTCTATAAGCTCATGTATAGTATCTTCAATTCCCTGTTCTTCTGTTATGGCAGCAAAATCATCTCCACCAATACGACAACAGCTGGTATTTCCAAAAAGATCTGTAAGAAGCTTTGCAAAACTCTTTAAAAGAATATTTCCGTTGTCAAAGCCATATTCGCTGTTGAATTTTCTCATACCATAAAGGTCGAAAAAGAGAATGGCTGCATTTTGCTGAGCACCTGTCATGATGTCTTTTTTTGCAGAAGCAAGACTCATGAAATAATTCATGTTAGGTAAGCCTGTAAGATAATCTACTAAAGTCACATCCATATCTATAATTATAAATCATATAATAGAAAATACAAAACATTTTAGATATACTAGAAAAATACCTATAAATATGGTAGATTATTGCCGTATGAATAACACAAATATAAAATCTGCTGAAAATGCAGTTATAGATATAAACCCTATTCCATATTTAACATGGACATGGCTTAAAATAAATAAAGACTCTGTTTCTTATGATTTTTCTTTTACAGAAAACAACGGAACTGATATCCAGATTCCTTCAAATGTTTCTGTAAGCACTGGAAAAACTGTAAAAACTGAACTTCCGGAACCGGAATCTTCAATTGGTGCAGAAGCTACACAACTCATTACTTCTGCTGCAACCGGTAAAATCTACACTTTTGAAAAATCAAAAGAAGAAACAAAACCTCTCATCATACGAATTAAAGCTGAATCAAACTCGGCTACATATAATATTATTCATGCAAAAGCCGGTGCTGATGCAAAAGTTATCATCGTATACGAAGGTGCAGCAGCACTTTCCGGTGTTGTAACAAAAATCTACGCCGAAGACGACGCAAACGTACAGATTACTAAAGTTCAGCTTTTCGACAAATCTGTAAATCAGATTGATGATACACAGGTTGTCTGCGGAGAACGAGCAAAGACCAGCCTTATTCAGATAGTTCTCGGCGGATCTCACACAGATGCAAGTTTCCACGCAACACTTGCAGGATATCAGTCTAAATTTATTTCTGATACAGCATATCTTTGCCGTGAAAGTCAGTATATCGATATGAATCAGACAGTTGTTCATACAGGAAAGAAAACCGACTGTAACATGAAGACAGACGGTACTGTAAAAGACAGCGCAACAAAGACTTACCGCGGAACAATTGATATGAGACGAGGCTGTTCAGGCTCAACAGGAAACGAAATGGAGACAACTCTCCTTCTCTCTCCGCAAGCTGTTGTAAAAGCCGCTCCAATTATTCTCTGCGGCGAAGACGACATCTCTGCAGAACACGGTTCAACAATTGGAAAACTTTCTCCAGAAATGCTTTTCTACATGAACAGCCGTGGTATTGATCAGAATACTGCAGAAGCACTTCTTACACGTGCAAAAATCACAGCAACCGCTGCAAACATTCCTGAAGACTCAGTTCGTGAAGAAATCAACCAGTGGCTCAACCGTGAACTCGGAGAAGATTAAATTAACAGGTAATAAAAAATGAATAAATACAGAAAAGACTTCCCTTTTTTCAAGGCAATTGATGAAAAATCTTCCGTAGAAAATAAGGATCTTATATATTTTGATACAGCAGCAACTGCGCAGCGCCCATTTATAGTTCTCAATGCAATGACACACTTTTACGCTACAGAGAACGCTAACCCGCTTCGCGGCCTTTATTCACTTAGTGAACGTGCCACAATGGCATATGAAAATGCCCGCGACACAGTTGCAAAGTTCATCAATGCAAAGGAAGCCGCTGAAATTGTATTTACCCGTAATGCTTCAGAAAGCTTAAATCTTGTTGCCTACAGCTGGGGACTTAATCGCCTTCACGAAGGAGACGAAATCTGCGTTTCTATCATGGAGCATCACTCAAATATCGTTCCATGGCAGATGGTTTGCCAGAAAACCGGTGCAAAGCTTGTATTCATGGAATGCGACAAAGAAACCGGAATTATCAGTGACGAAGAAATCGCTGCTAAAATCAATTCAAATACAAAGATTGTTTCAGTTGTACACGTAAGTAATGTACTTGGTGTAACTAATCCTGTAAAAAAGATTGGAGAAGCTGCGCATGCTGTTGGCGCTATTTTTATTGTAGACGGTGCACAGTCTGCCCCACACATGAAGGTAGATGTTCAGGATTTCAATGCAGATTTCTTTGCCATGAGCGGACACAAACTCTGTGGACCTATGGGAATTGGAGCACTTTATGGTAAACGTGCACTTCTCGAAGAAATGGATCCATTCCTTCGTGGTGGCGAAATGATTGAATACGTTACCCGCGAAAAAGCAACCTGGGCAGAAGTTCCTCATAAATTTGAAGCCGGAACTGTAAGCGCCGGAGATGCAGTCGGAATGGCAGCAGCAATCCGTTATATTCAGTCTATTGGTCTTGAAAATATTGAAGCTCACGACCGTGAGCTTGCAGAAAGAATGATGGCAGGAATCACACAGATTCCACACATCAATATAATTGGTCCAAAAGATGCTTCAAAGAGATGCGGTATCATTACCTTCACACTCGACGGTGTTCACCCACACGACATTGCATCCCTTCTTTCTGAAGAACATATTGCAATCCGTGCAGGCCATCACTGTGCACAACCTCTTGGACAGTATTTAAACCAGACAGCAACCGCCCGCGCAAGCCTTTACTTCTATAATACAGAAGAAGAAGTAGACTGCTTCCTCGAAAAAGTTGCAAAGCTCCGCGAGTGGTCTGGCTTTAAAGATAATTAATTCAAATCTTCCCAGATAGCATACCAGTCTACATCTTTTTCATTGTAGTAAGAATTTGGTGTATAGCCAACTTTGTTTGGTTTTGTAGTATCTGGTGTACTACCCCAACCTGCAAAAGTCTTTCCATCTGGAACTTCAAACATATTTTCTGGAAGAGAATACTTTTCGCGTTGTTTAATAAGTACTACTTGAGTTTCATCTGTATCACCATAATTTGAATGATATGTAATTTTTAAGTATGGGTTCCATACAGCATAAAGTGAATTTCTATCATTCATGGTTTTCTCAACTTTTCCAGTCAGAATAGAGGTAGAATTTTCATTATAGCCCCAACCTAAGAAATAATATCCTTTTTTAGTTTCTTCAAAAGGATAATCAATTTCTTCTGGATGAGTACCAAATGGTACAGTCTTTTCAATCTGAGCTACTGATGCATTTTCATAATTTGCAACCAAAGTAATTGTAACAGGAGCACGCCATTGTGCATATAAATTAAAAATACCCGATCCTGAAGTAGAATTATATGAAAATTCTTCATCCAGTTCGTAATAAACATTGCTGGCTATTGTATGCTTTACATTTGCAACTCCATTCTGGCCAAAACACCAGAAGCCTTTTCCTTCAGGAGCAGTAAATTCATCTACAATATCCTGGGTAAATTTAATCTTTTCACCAATTTCTATTTTATAGGTAATAACCTTATCTTTAGAACCAGTTCCGCTATAATTTGAAATCAAATTCACAGTCTGATAAGGACTCCAGGTGGCATATACATTTAATGGCTCTGGATCAGATTCTCTAAATGTATATCTAGAAACTCTATGTGAATATAAATCATTATGATCTGCTTCTGTTACATTTGCCCAGCCTTCAAAATAATAGCCTTCAGGAACTGCAAAAGGACACTCTGCTAATGTATAAAATTCTTCTCCCTCTGGATGAAATTCTTCAAATGTCTTCTGTTCACCACTCTTATAATTACTATGATAAATTACAGTTCTTTTCTTTGCCCAAACTGCATATAAATCAATATCTTCTGTGTAAGTTACTTCATCCCCCTCTTTTTTTGGACGATAGGTACTGGTAGGAGAATCAGTAAATCCCATAAAGAAATAACCATCGCGAGTAAATGAAATTGCTCCAATAGGAGTAGGAGTATTGTATGGAACAACCTGAGTTTTTATCTCCTCTTCTGCTCCTTCATAATTTGCATGGAATGTAATTACAGGATTTTTCTTCCATATTGCATAATAGGTTGTATCATCTTCCGGAGTAAAATAACTACCAGCACTATGAATATCATTAGTTCTGGTAGTATCAGGATCTTTTGCCCAGCCCGCAAAACCAAAGCCTTCTCTTTGCCATTCACATTCAGGGAATTTCTCAGATTCTCTATAATTTGTAGTTATAAGAATATCATCATATTCTGAACCTTCAAAATTAGCCTTAAATGTTATGATTGGATTTTTTACATGCCAGATTGCATAGTAAAACATATCTGTTGAATCTGAATAAGTTCTTGTCTGATACAATGCAGGATAAGTAGATTTATAACTATCAGATTTATCTCTAACTTCCTTCCAGCCATCAAAGACCATTCTTTCTCTTGTAAATACTTCTGGTGCGAGCCCTATGTCATAGCCCCACTTCTTATAAGGAACTACAATTTTTTCTTCTGCCTCTGTACCTGCATTCTCATCATTAATATAAAATGTATAGTAGATAAGGTCTTCAGAACCTTCTTCGAGCCATACAGCATAAAGAGTTGTATCATGTCTGAAGGAAGAAGACTGTGCACCATGATAAGTAATGCTAGCCATATAAGAAGATGTATTAGAGGTATCTGACCAGCCTACTAGAACATATCCCTCCCTTGAAAAGAGATATGGCTCAAAAATTTTAAAACGTGCATAAGTTGATGAAAAATCAGTTCTTTCAAATTCTTTTACTACAGGTTCGTCTTCGGAACCTTCGTAATTTGCTTTAAAAGTAAGAGTATAAGCAGCTTCTTTCTGCCAGATACAATAATAATGAATTGTTCTCTTATTTGTTATCCAGGTTAATCCTGGCTGAATATAGTTGTCAGAAAGTAAACCTGGTTTTGCATCAGGTTCTTCCGACCATCCCTCAATTCTATACCCATCCCTTACAAATATATCAGCATCTAACATATGAATATTAATATCGTCATAAGAGAAATAAAGAGTTATTGTTTCATCATCTTCAGTATTTGAATGCAGAATTACAGTTCCTGTTTTTGAAGTGTCCAGCCATAAAGCATAAAGATTTATATCATTACTAATAGATACAGAAGCTTTATCTATATAATCTGCACTTGTATGATCTATATCAGAAATCCATCCTGCAAAAGAGTAGCCTGCATTTGTAAAAGAATTTGCTCTTAGATTAACAGGGGTATTTTTTTCTACATACTGAATTAAAGATTCAGTATCATCTTCATTTCTATTTGCCCAAAAGGTAATTGTTGCAGTTTCATCTTCAGACTGCCATACGGCATATAAAGAAAGATTTTCTTTTATTGCAACTGAAGTTTCATCCGCATACTTTACCTGTGCAGAATCAGCCGCCAAAGACCAGCCGATAAAGTTATAACCTTCATACTCAAAAGTGTTTTTTCTTAATTTTGATGATATTCCGGATTCAAGCTTCTGAGTTTCATAATCATCAGTACCATTGTTTGCATAAAAGGTAATTGTAACTTCAGGAATTTCTAGATCTTTTGATCCTGCTCCACAGGAAATTAAAAATCCAGCCAAAACAAATAATGAAAATAACTTTGTGATTCTAAATAGACTTTTCATATTTATTCTCCTTGTCTTTTTATAATTTCCTTATACCTAATAATGTTACTTTATACAACCCTTCAATTAGTGTATACTCTTTATTAAATAAAAATTTATATATCTTAAATTCTATGTTAAAATAATAATATGAATTTAAGCTATCGAATTCTTGATAGTCATATTTTTGAATCATACATGGCTCTTGAAGGCTGGGAAAGTTTTCCTCTGTTAAAGTCCTATACTACAGACGGAGAATTTTCATTTCTCTTAAAAGAATGTAAGTTCATGATTTTTGACTATAAGCCTTCGGATGGACTTTTAAAAGCTGTTTGCATTTACCGCATGATTGAAGACTGTCTTTCAATTGAATTGTTTGAAGTCAATAAAGATTACAGACAGTTAGGAATCGGTACATATGCCATGGAAAGGCTTATGATTGAAACTGGTGCAAAAACAGTGTATCTTGATGCAAAGAATGCAAACGCAGAAATCTTCTGGAAAAATATCGGCATGAAAAAAATCGATAATCAGACTTTCTGCCTGGAAAACTAAAAAAATTAAGGAAATCATAATGGATACTAAAGAACTTTACCGCGAAATCTTAAATGAACATAATATAAATCCTACTCATAAAACAGATATGGATTCTCCTACCTTCTGTCTTGAAGGTGTAAACCCAAGCTGCGGTGACCAGATTACCCTTCAGATGAAACTTGATGAGAATAACGTAATAACAGACGCAAGCTTTACAGGAAGCGGTTGTGCAATCAGCCAGGCCTCTGTAGATATGATGGCAGATCTAGTAATTGGAAAAACAAAGGATGAAGCCCTTGCCCTTGCTGATATTTTTGACAGAATGATTAAAAGCGAAGTTTCAGAAGAAGATCTTGAACGCCTTGATGAAGCCGCTGCCCTTCAGGATATTTCACACATGCCTGCACGCGTAAAATGTGCAATGCTCGGCTGGCGAACCATGAAAGAGATGCTCAGTTCACCCCTTGAAACAAAATAAGATTTCTGATATAGTTAATATCACTTCGGCGCTTTAGCTCAGCTGGATAGAGCAACTGCCTTCTAAGCAGTAGGTCGACAGTTCGATTCTGCCAAGCGTCACTTAAAACTGCCTTATACGGCAGTTTTTTTTATTTTAAATTATTGTATTTTAATAGCAACAGATCCAAGATATAAAATGTTACTATATATACGTGCATAAGTATTATCCTGTGCAACAGCTACTGCAAACATAGCAACATATAAATATTCACCATCTGATGAACCGGAATAATTATAATCAGGATTAGAAGTACTGTCTTCTTGTGGCAGCTGATCGGAAGGTAATTCCTTAAAATTAAAAGAATAATGATTGGTAATGTTTCTTACTGGAATAACTATGTTTGCATCACCAAAAATATTATTATTATTAACTAATATTCTTGCAAGATATTCTTCACCAATATTACTAAGTCTTATATAAACTCTCTGATTTGAACCGGTTGCTGGAAGCAGGATATTTTCACCTGTATGACCGGCAGCTAGTAAAGGCACATATTTATAAGTATCAATTAACTTTGTAGGCGCATTATAAGAAGTTTCTTCATTGTTTGCGATATCACAAAGAACATTAACAGCTGAATAAAGTTCAGAATCACTTTTATAAATTTTATAATAAACCTCAGTACCAATAAATTTTATTCCATCATATTCATGATCTTCAGTTTCAAATTCAAAATAGTTTTCTGTTGGAGTATATTCGAGCTCATCATATTCAGGAGCATGATAAACACGATAGGGAGCATCTATTACATAAAAAGTATCAAGCCCGCAGGCCGTGTTAAATAAAATAAGGTATCCTGTAAGAATAAAAGAAATTAAAAATCTTTTTCTACAGAATACCTTATTCATATATATCAAATTTCAGAATGGTTTTTATTCGATTTTTCCGTCTTTCTTAAGAGCAATAAGTCTTGATTTAGCAAGATCTGCCCATGAATCATCAGAAAAATTGTCATTAAGCTCTGTATAAGCAGCAGCAGCTGTAGCATAGTCACCTTTTGCTTCAAGCAGGCGGCCATAGCTGAACATTGCATGTGTTCTTATAACAAAGCTGTTGTCATCTGCAGCAAGCTTGTAATAAGTTGCAGCATCTTCATTATTACCTGTTTCTTCATAGCAGGCAGCAAGATTAAAATAGCACAAAGGAGCAATATAAGTCTTCTTTGCTTTTTCTGCAGCAGCTTTCCAGAAGTCAGCAGATTCAGAATATTTTTTCTGCTGATATGTAATGTCAGCACAGAGCATGTTTGCACGAGCACCAACAATTCCACCCTTCTTTGTATAAGCAGATGCTTTTTCAAAAGCTGTATTAAGTCTTGCTGAGATTTCAGCTTCTTCAAGTCCAGAACTCTTGTCTGTCATTTCAAAAGTAATCTCATCGATTGCCTGTAAGCCCTTAAGTTTATTATTATTAGCAACACTTGCAAAAATAACATAACCAATCAACAAACAGATAAATACAATAAGTGTTGCAATGAATGCTACCTTGCGTTTTTCAATAAAACCTGCGAGTTTTTTACTTGCAGTCTGTTCTTCAAAATCTGCCATTTTATATAAACCTCAATTCGTTAATTTTTTATTTACGGTCAATATGCAGCTCATTCATAAGCCTTATTACATAAGTTCTTTGTATTCCAAGTACTGCTGCAGCCTTTGTCTGGTTCCAGCCATTCTCAGAAAGAATTCTTATGATGTATTCACGCTTAAAAGCATCTATTGCAGTTTTAAGAGATTTGTCTCCGCCATCCTTTCCAATGGCTTCAACAGTCTCGCCAACAGCAGGAGTTCCAAGCATAAAGCCTAAATCACTTTCACTTATTACAGGCGGTTTACCTACAATAAATGCACGCTGTACGGCGTTTATAAGCTCATCTGCATTTCCCTGCCAGAAGCTGTTAAGCAATGCGGCTTTTGCGCCTTCTGAAAATTCAGTAAAACCTAAACCAGACTTTCTGCTGAAACGTAAAAGATAAGCCTGTGCTATAGGAATTATATCTTCTTTTCTCTGGCGTAACGGCGGAACATTTAATACCACCGTACTAAGCCTAGCATAAAGCTCAGATAAAAAAACACCCGCAGAAACTAATGCTTCTAACGGACGTTCTGCTGCACAGATTATTTTTAAGTTGAGATTTTTTTCTGCTGTTTTCTTAATCATCTCAAGAAAAGCAGTCTGCATAGCCATGGAAAGTGCATCTGTAAAACTGACAAACAAGGTTATTCGCTGACCATACGAAATCATACGGCCTGCATTCTCAAAGCTGTCTATTACCTGCGCTTCTGTAAACGACCTGCAGTTTATCTCAAAAAAATAACCGTCACAATGGGAATGAATGTGTTGAGCTATCAGACGCCTGCCCGTTCCCTTTTCACCAATCAACAATACCGAAGCATTATTACCAGAGAGAGTCTGCACAAGCGTGCTGATTTCCTTTGCAAAACTACTTTGCCCCGCAAAAGGAGTTACTTTCTTTTCCATTCCCACCCGCAGTTTATAACTAATTATTCATTAGTCATTTTTCTGAGACTTCAACATATCTCCAAGTGTATATGCTCCGTCATCATCGTCATTTGAAGTTGACATATACTGAGAGATTTCGTCGCGCTGCTGCTTTCTCTTGAACTCGCGTACAGAGAATGCAACCTGCTCCTTGTCTACTTTTACGTCAACAACGAATACGTTGATTTTGTCGCCAACCTTGTATTTTGTTACAGCCTCTTCAAATGGAACATCCTTATCGTCACTGAGGTTAGCCTTGTTTACAAGACCTTCAATTCCGTTAGGAGCCTTTACAAAGAGTCCGAAATCTGTAATAGAAGTAATCTCACCTTCAAGAGTTGAACCTGGCTTATACTCTTCAGCAAATTCCTTCCAAGGATTGTCTGTAAGCTGTTTTACGCCAATCTTAACTCTGTGAGCCTCAGGATCACATTCAATTACAACTGCTTCGATTTCCTGATCAACAGTAAGCTCACTGCCTGGATGGCGAACTTTCTTTGTCCATGAAATATCATCTGCATGGAGGAAAGCATCGATTCCATCTTCGAGAGCAACGAATGCACCGATGTTTGTAATCTTTACAACCTTACCCTTAATCTTTGTTCCAACAGCATATTTTTCTGCAATTGAATCCCAAGGATTTTCTGTAGCCTGTTTGAAACCAAGTGAAACACGACCAGCCTGGATATCATAACCAAGGATCATTGCTTCAACTTCCTGACCTACAGAAACCATATCACCAGGCTTGTTAACTTTCTTTGTCCAAGAGAACTCAGAAATGTGTACAAGACCTTCAATTCCTTCTTCAAGTTCAACAAATGCACCGAATTCAGTAAGTTTTGTAACCTTACCCTTTACGATGTCATTAACATGATACTTTTCTTCAAAGTGAATCCATGGATCTTCAGCAAAGTGCTTGAGAGAAAGATTGATTCTCTTTTCAGCTGGATCAAGGCGGATAACCTTAAGTTCGATTTCCTGACCTTTCTTTACGAAATCCTTTGGACGAGCTACGTGACCCCAGCTCATATCGTTGATGTGGAGAAGACCATCAAAGCCACCCAAATCAATGAAAGCACCGAAGCTTGTGAAGCTCTTTACTGTACCCTTTACAGAATCACCAATCTGTACTGAGTTGAAGAATGCATCGCGTTTTTCATCGATTTCTTCTTCAAGATACTTACGGCGATTTACTACAGGATTAAGCTTGTTATCTGAATAAAGACGTTCAACATAGAACTTAGATCTTAAACCAATCAATGACTCAGGCTTTTCAATCTTTTCTGCATCAGCCTGACTGATAGGCAGGAACGCTGCACGGTCAATACCAAGATCAACTTCGTAGCCGCTCTTAACAACCTTAACAATAACACCGTCAACAGGTGTCTTGTCTTTCCAGGCTGCCTGAATCTCTTTCATGTAGCGCTTAGAATCAGCCTTCTTCTTTGACAATACAGGACCATTTGCATTGTGTCCTGACAAAAACGCCTGAACCTTATCCCCTTCTTTCGGCAGGTCGCCTGCGAACTCCTCTGTAGGGATCAATCCCTCTGACTTGTCTCCAATGTCAACATAAACATAGTCGTTGGTAATCTGTACTACGATACCTTCTACCATCTGACCAGCCTGTGGTGCATTAAATTCTTTCAGGGACTCCTCTAATTGTGTCTGAAAGTCTCCCTTGGAGTTCTGGGATACTTCCTTTTCCACTTCCATTTCTTCCATTCTAAAACCTTTATTTTTATGAAATTTGTTTTTCTATTATCGCACAAACATTGTCTATCGTCAAGTTAGAAGTATCTATATAAAGCGCATCTTTTGCTATCTTTAACGAACCTTCCTTCTTATTTTTGTCCATTTCGTCGCGTTTTTCGATTGCAGCCTTAATCTCTTCAAAAGTCATGTCACTTACCCCCTGATCAAAACGGCGCTGTGCACGAACTTCAGCAGAAGCATCAAGATAAACTTTAACTTCTGCATTAGGGAATACAACTGTTGTCATATCGCGGCCTTCGCAGACAATGCTGAGAGATTTTGTAATCTCGCGCATAAGGTCATTAACAAGATGACGGATTTCTACAATTGCACTTACCTGCGAAGTGTTTGCTGTAATTCTGTCATCATGAAGATGTGAAGTAACATCAGTTCCATTCAGAATAAAATGACCTTCTTTTGTATATTCAATTTTCTGTTTTTTGCAGAATTCAAGAGTTGCTTTTTCATCTTTATAATCAACTCCTGCATCAAGAACAGCCATTGTAAGAGTTCGGTAAAATCCGCCGCTGTTTAAAAAGGTAATATTTAGTTTTTCTGCAAGCATTTTAGCAATAGTACTTTTACCAGTTCCTGCTGGTCCATCAATTGCAATAATCATCTTATTTTTCTCCTGAATAATCATTTATCTTATTACATAAACACGCCATTCCGTAGCTTATTCCAAATCCGATAACAGCTCCCGAAAGAACATCTGTCAGAAAGTGATTTCCACTCAAAAGTCTCAAAACCATTGTTGTAAGGCACACAAGTAATGAAACTGTAAGAACAGGCTTTTTCAGTTTTGATTCTGCATCACGGAAGGTAAACCATGCAACCAGAAAGCCAAGTACAAGAAAAACATTTGAAGTATGTCCACTTGGCCATGAACGGAAAAAATCACCCTCTGCAATTCCTTCTGCACTTGGATTAGCAAAATACATATACGGGCGGATTCTTCCAACAATTGTTTTCAAGATTCTGTAAATACCATTTGCATAAAAACCGCAAACCATAAAGGTATACACATCAATAACAGCATTATTAAAAGCTTTCTTTTTATCATCAGAAGTAAAAAAAGCAAATGCAATTACACCACAACAGATCAATCCCATAAGACCAACAAAAGCATCTCCAGTTTTGTCGAGAGATTTGTTATATGGCTGTGCCAGCTTTGCATCCACAGGATTTACATTTTCGAGGTTATAAGCTGTTCCATCCCATTCAATTGCTTTTCTATTTTTTTTTGCCAGAGAGGCAGTACACATTAACGCAGCTCCAAAAACAAAAACTGCGATGTATTTAAAAAGAGTTTTTTTATTCATATTATTCACCTTTGCACATTTCAAGTAAACCTTTTACTTCTCTTGGAGTAAGATCCCTGTGTTCTCCAGGTTTTAAATCATCAAGATTTACATTACCAATTCTTACACGAACAAGGGAGCGGGTTCCGATATTCTGGCTTTCAAGCATTTTTCGGATTTCGCGGTTCTTTCCTTCAATCAAAATGATTTTGATTTTGCGAGGCTTAAGAACCTGGCATCGAACACACTTATAAAATACGTTGTCTACACGAACACCTTTTTCCAGAAGTTTTGCAGTTTCTTCTGTTACGTCCTGACTTGTTTCTACTATATACTCTTTTTCAATCTGACTTGAAGGATGGCTGAGTTTTGCAGCAAAATCACCGTCATTAGTAAACAAAATCATGCCCTTGGAATACATATCCAGGCGGCCGACATTATAGAGACGTTCTTTATAGGAATCTTTAAGGAGATCTGCTGCTACCTGTCTGCCCTTTTCATCACTGGCAGAACAGACAAAGCCTGCAGGTTTATTCAAAAGTACATAGCACTTTCTTGCTTCAAGATGAACGGTTTTTCCGTCTACTGTAACCTTATCACCTTCTTTAACCTTAGTACCAAGCTCTGTAACAACAACGCCATTTACAGCTACACGGCCATCAAGAATAATCTGTTCCGATGCACGGCGGCTGGCAACTCCGCAGTGTGCAAGAAAAGCCTGTAATCTGACTTCTTCTTTTTCTTTTTTGATAAAATCACTAGCGGGCAAGTTCGAATCTCTCCTGCTCGTCTTCGTCGAGCTTTGGCAGTTCTGCGATAGAATTAAGACGGAACAGTTTTAAGAATTCTTTTGTTGTACCAAAAAGTGTAGGACGGCCAGGAGCTTCTTTTTTTCCGACTTCCTTAATAAGATTGCGGTCTATTAAAAGACGAATCATATTATCTACACCGACACCGCGAATCTGTTCAATTTCTGCACGGGTAATTGGCTGGGAATAGGCAATAATTGCAAGAGTTTCCATTGCAGATTTAGAAAGACGGCCCTCACGTTTTGAACCGTAAAACTCTTTAAGAACTTCCCAATATTCTTTTTTCGGAGCAAGGCACCAGCCGCCGGTAATCATGGCAAGCTCAATGCCCGAATCCTCTGCTTCATATTTTTCTTTTAATTTTTCAAGGCACTTTTCTACTACTTCCTCTGAAAGCTGTGCCTTATTGGAAAGCACCTTAGCGGTAAGAGGTTCGCTTTCCAAAAATAAAATAGTCTCGACCAGAGCGGTCTCTTTGTTAAAATCCATTATCCAACCTAATTGCTTGTAAGTTCTTCTTCGCTTGGAACATAACCTGAATTATCTTCCCTCGCGCATATTTTTATATCACCAAACAGCTTATTTTGGAAGATGGTAATCATTTTAAATTTTACAGCTTCAAGAATTGCCATGAAGGCACAGATAACGTCCATTTCATTTCCCGGGCGGGTAAGCAGGTCAGTAAACAGACATTCTTTTTTATCTTCAAGAAGTTCATTCATAAGAGTGATTTTTTCATTTACAGAAATCTCTTCGTACATATTCAAAATCTTTTCATTTGAATACTGTTTCATCATTGATTTGAAGATATCCTGCATCTGCTGGAGAAGTTCCCAGGTATCTACTTCTTCCCACATTTCTTCAGACTCATCAAAAGGAAGCATTCTCTGAATCTTTTTACGCTCAAAGTTCCATTCTGAATCATCTTCCTGGTCTTCCATAAGTGCTGAAAGCTTCTTAAATTTCTGATATTCAATAAGTTTGTCTACGAGTTCCTGACGTGGATCTTCTTCATCCTCATCATCATAAGCAACTTCTACAGGAAGAAGCATACGGCTTTTAATATAGATAAGTTTTGCAGCCCAGCTGTAGAACTCAGAGAGGTCTCCAAGATCTGTCTGTACTGCGTAATCAAGATATTCAAGATACTGTTCTGTGATTTGTGCAATAGGAATGTCGTAAATATTTACTTTACTCTCGCGGATAAGTGTCCAAAGCAAATCAAGAGGCCCTTCAAACTCTCCGGCCTTATACTTATGCTTTACTGCAACTGTTGTTTCTCCAGATCCGCCTGCATTACCGTTTTCTATCTGTTCCATTTTCTACCGCCTTAGGGAAAGCCTGCAATTTTATAATTCCTTCTGCCCCACCCTTACTTTCCAGTGCGGCAAGACAATTTATATATTTTTCCCTAACTATTTCATCGGCAGAATATTTTAAAACTTCAACAGAAGGAATCAAAACAAATGCTCTTTCTTCCATTCTGATGTGCGGAACCTGAAGCTCAGGTGTTTCAATCCGCTCGTCCCCAAATAACTCAATATCAATATCAAGGGAACGTGGGCCAAACCGAACCTCTCGGCTGCGGTCACGGCCATATTTTGCTTCTATTTCATTTATCTTATGCAGAAAGTCAAACGCATCTTCATCATCGCTGACCCAGCCAAGTGCTGCAGCATTATAAAAGTCTTCCTGATCTTCTACATACATTGCCTTAGTTCTGTAAACGGAACTGAAATGTACGTCTTTCATAAGACGAGAGAGCTCCTCTCCCGCATGAGAAAGGAGCTCCATTGGAGCAAGACCATTAAATGACTTATTGGAACCAAGTCCAAGCAAGACACGTTTCATCTTTCTATAACAATCCGTCTATTTTCCTTCGTCGAAAAGACTTGATTCTCCAGCAGCAGAAGCAGCTTCAGCTTTTGTTGAAGACTTCTTTTTCTTTTCGTCCTTCTTCTCAATAACCTGGCCCGGGAATACAATCTCGCGAACCTTAGCTTCGATGTTAGCCGCAATCTCAGGATTCTGTTCAATAAACGAAACTGCATTTTCCTTACCCTGGCCGATTTTTTCTTCGCCCATTGTATACCATGCACCACGCTTATCGATGATTCCGTGCTTTACAGCTGAATCAAGAAGTGAAGCACTTGCATTAATTCCCTTTCCAAAGTAAATATCAAGTTCACACTTTCTGAATGGAGGCGCAACCTTGTTCTTTACAATCTTTACGCGTACGCGGTTTCCGATTGCATCCTCATCGCCCTTTCCGTCAATAGTTTCTGTACGGCGGATTTCAAGACGAACAGAAGAATAGAACTTAAGTGCCTGTCCACCAGTAGTGGTTTCAGGATTTCCAAACATAACGCCAATCTTCATACGAATCTGGTTGATGAAGATTACGATACAATTTGATTTTCCAATAATAGCAGTAAGCTTACGAAGAGCCTGGCTCATAAGACGAGCCTGCATACCCATTACTGCATCACCCATTTCACCTTCAATTTCTTTTTCAGGTGTAAGAGCAGCAACAGAGTCTACAACAACTACATCTACCGCGCCACTGCGTACAAGATTCTCTGTAATTTCGAGAGCCTGTTCACCAGTATCTGGCTGAGATACCCAGAGTTCATCAATATTTACTCCAAGGTTCTTTGCATAAACAGGATCCAGAGCATGTTCTGCATCTACGAATGCTGCAACACCGCCAAGCTTCTGAGCCTCTGCAATTGCGTGCAGTGCGAGTGTTGTTTTACCAGAACTTTCCGGACCATACATTTCGATTACACGGCCGCGTGGATAACCACCGATTCCAAGAGCCTCATCCAGAAGAATTGAGCCCGAAGGAATTACTTCAATGCCCGCCACATTAGCCTTGTCGCCGAGCTTCATAATTGCGCCCTGGCCGAACTGCTTTTCAATCTGAAGACGAGCCGCCTCCAGAGCCTTCATTTTTTCCGACTGATCCATCGGACTTGCATTTGCATTTGTTGCCATTTAGCCACCTTCCTCCCACATATAATATGGGCTAAACCTAACGATTTTATGCAATTTTTTAGAAAGATTTTTTAATAAATTTCAAAAAATTTGCATTTTATATGTTTTACTATTTGTAAACACTTTTATATACTGCACGGCCAGCCAAAGAAACTGTTCCGTCTTCCAGAACAATTTTTCCAAGAATGCGCACCGGCTTTCCGGCATCCACACCAGGATCTGCAGTAAAACGAACTCTCACCGTTCCTTCATATTTAGAAAGATTTTCATCACCGACAAGCAGGTCACAGGTGTACGAGCCATCTTCATAAGTAATGGCATTTGAAATCTTTCCGCCCCAGTTTACCCAGCAGTCAAGATACACAAGAGGACTTGCTGCTACATCTGCGTAAGAAGGAACATCTGTTATTGTATCAAAATCCGGGATTTCAAAATAGCCCATAAGCATGCGGGCCTTTTTCTTTACTGCAACAGAGGCATCTGAATTCAAAATCATATTTACCTCTATCTGCGCAGCATTATCCCTGTGATTCTGGAAATACTGAAGTGCGTTATTATAGCGCTTATTTATTTCTTTATTTGAAAGTACAAAGGCATAAGACTGCGTAGAAAGATCTTTTTCCTTTGCGTCTGATTTTTCTTCTGAAGACAGTTCAAGTTTTGTTAAATCTGCACGTGGACCTGTAAACTGCTGCCCTCTCGGGAAAAATATAAAGGTAAAAATTATACCGAGAATAAAAGCCGCACCGGTAATTCCAAAAGCTACAATGCGGTCTGGATTTGATCCTAGCGGCGGATAGAACTGTTCAATACGACCGGTATCTACCCAGCGGCAGATTGTATCATAATTACCATGCACACGGATAAATTCCATTGCGCTGTCGGCAGTTTTATTCAGAGGATCATTTTCTTTGATTTCAAGATAATACTGAAGGGCACGGGCTGTATCACCGCGGCGCAGAAAAATTGCAGCCTGACCAAGAAGAAGTCTTGTATCTGTAAGTTTTATTCTTCGCGCCAGCTGAAAATATGAAGAAGCTGCACCTATGTCGCCAACATAAAGACATGCGATTCCCAGAGTAAGATAATACTCAAAGTTTTCTTCATAAATGTCTTTCTTAGCCTCAAGTCTCTTGATTGCAGTAGCAAAACGTCTGCGGCGCATATCAAGCCAGGCAAGAGTAAGTGCATCCTTTGCCATAAAAAACTACTGCCTCAAATAAGTTAAAATTGCATCAAGCTCAGCATTCAACTGAAGAAGTTCCTGCTTGTTCAAAGAAGAAGAATCCTCTTCCAGCGCTGCAATACGATCCAGCAGAGACTGTATGTATTCAGTAGTCAGATGCTCTTTTGTCATATTCTTAATATAAAAATCAACACCTGAATCTTCTGACATCTTTTCTGTCTGTGAAGGCACAAACGGATCTTTTTCAGTTATCTCTGTAACAGGAGTTCCCTCTACTCCAGGAACACCAGTTATAACTTCTACACCCTGAGGAATCAGTTTTTCCTCTTCCTCTGGAGTTTCTGTATTTTCCTTACTGTAAATAAATTTATCTCCAGTTGCAGGAACTGCTGTTCCAGAAAGTGCAATATAGAAAATGAACTTTTCAGATTCTGATGGAGCAAGTTTTACAGGCTTCCAAACTGCACATACTGCAGAGTTATTATATGAAAGTACAGTGTCAAAAACTCTGTAACTGAGCATATCAGGTTCCCAGGTTTTTCTTTCAAGAGTTGAATAATTTGCCAGTGCTACAAGTAAAGGTTCCGTACAATCTGCGCCTGAGAAGAAGAACTGCATTGAAGCATTTTGATTTTTAGAAACAAACCATTTCTGATTCTGAAGAGTTCTGTAAAGCACTTCGTTTTTCACTGGAATATCTTCAAAAGTATAAAAATGATAGGCTGCTGCTTCTCCAAGCACAGTATCCATAACTGCCTTAAAAGCAAATTCGTCAGTACGGGTACCAACATTCTTAATGCTTGCAGTTACTTTAATCATATCAGCATCTTTGTCTTTTTCAGAAGCAAAACATGAAAAATTAACAGTCATTTGTGCTACTGAAGGGATTTCATACATAATTAAAGCACCATCAGAAGTACGTCTTGCAGCTGAATGAACATTGCCGTCTGTAACAAGATTATAAATCTTTTTAGAAGTTTTCAGATAAAAGGCATTTGTAACATATTCATTTGCTTTAGACAAAACCGAAACAGGCTTTCCATCTTCATTTAAAGCAGAAATAGTATACGAGCCGATTTTTGACTTAATTTTAATCTGAATATTACCAATACTTTCCTTTACATTCTTTCTTGATGACTTAATCCAGCCGGTAAAATCTTTAGGTGTTGCTGAACTTAAATCATAAGTATCTTTTGCCGATTGAGTATCTTCTTTTTCAGTCTCTTCAGCGTCATCTTCAGCAGCGTCAAGTTCATCAGCAGCTTCGGCATCTGTAAGAGTTTCATCAACTACAGCAGCCTCTTCATTTTCAGTCGGAGCCTGTGTTTTTGTAGATTTACAGGAAACTGCAGCGGCAAGCATAAAAACAATTGCTGCAGAATAAATTATCTTTTTCATTTTCCCTCCATCACAGAAGCAGTATTCTTCTCATCAAGTATTCTCTGAGCTTCCAATGCTTTCTGTTTCAGAAGCTTCAACTGATATTTTTTCTCATCAAAAGGTTCTGGATCAGGAATATCTTTTTCACCAGCTTCCCTCAGCTCCTGAATTATACGGTCTGCTTCAGCCTGATTGTCTCTTAATGCAGCAATCTGCAATTCAAGGTCAGCAACCTGTTTTTCAAGACTTTCATTCTTTGCCTGAGCCGCGCTCAGTTTTTGTCTTGTTGAATCAACAGCCTCTGAATTATACAAACGCAGCTGGCGCTCATACTCTTCTTTTGCAGCAAGGTACTCTTCTCCAGTCTGCTTCAGAAGATACAAAAGCTTTTCTTCCCTTCCACGCTGAAGTATTGTTTCAAGACGATACTGAGCAGCAGGAGTTTTTGGCGATTCAGGAAATTCTGTTACAATGCGCTCGTAAATTGAGCCGGCCTCATCATACTTATATCCTGCAAAAAGTGATTCACCAATATAGAAAAGTGCAAAGGAATACAATTCGTCATCCGGATACTGATGACAGAAATCACTCAAAACAACGACAGACTTTTCATATTCACCCAGTGAATACAAAAGCTTGCCTTTCTGGTAATAAACACGGGAATAGTACATTGAATCCGGGAAATTCTCCAGAAAGAAATTACAGTCATCGAGAGCGCTTTTATTATCACCGTCATACACTTCTGCCATTATGAGCATGAAATATGTATCTGGATTCAGATTTTCTTTGTATGAGACAGCTTTTTTCAGCATAAATTTTGCATCTGACCAGTCACCTCTGGTATAAGATCTGCAGGCCTCAACAAAAGCAGATGATGCAGACTCCGATGCCATTGCATACATAAAAACAGATGCACAAATAACTGCAGCAGCAGTATACTTCTTAAATCTTCTTAACAATCTTCTCAACTCCATTTAAGGCTGCCATTGAAAAAACAGGAACCAGAAACAACTATATCAGTGCCGGCATTTATTACAGAGCCCAAAGTCTCATTATTTACACCGCCGTCCACAGAAATCATATAGTTTAATCCATGCTCCTCTCTGTATTTCTTCAGTTGGGCAACTTTCTCCACACAGGAAGGAATAAGCTTCTGTCCTCCCCAACCGGGATTGACAGTCATCACTAATATAATATCGGCACAAGGAAGGATTTCCGACAGTACAGACACAGGAGTTCCAGGGCAGATGGCTACACCGGCCTTTTTACCCTTTTCATGTATCATTTGAATTACACGATGTGCATGTGCTGTAGACTCAAAGTGGAAGGTTATCCAGTCGGCACCAGCCTGTGCAAAAGAATCTACATGAAGCTCAGGCTTATCAATCATGAGGTGAACATCAAAAGGTAGTTTTGTAAGCTTTCTGATAGAACGGATTACCGGTTCACCATAAGTTATTTCCGGGACAAAAGAACCGTCCATAACATCAATATGAACAGCTCCTCCATTATTATTCTCTATTTTTTTAATCTCGTTTCCAAGCTCTGCAAAATCAGCAGAAAGAAGCGATGGAGCTAAAACCTGATTTTTCATTTGAATTTTATTTTAACAGATAATTACACAATCATCAATATTTTCTATATAATCATTACAAAATTGAAACAATACTAAAAAAATGCATAAAGGTTGAAAATTTTTACTTGACAGATTATAACTTTCGCTGTATAAATCTTGTCCCAATTTTCGCAATTTTTCATAAACTTTATTGACTAAAATCCCCGTTCTTGTGTAAAATTAAAAATAGACACTATGGACTTTCAGACAGAAGCTGAACTTAAGGTTGCCCTGGGCTTTCTGCAGCAGGGAAATCCTTTAGAGGCACAGAAAATCATAAGTTCTCTCTTCGAGCATGATCTTGAAAGCACTGAGCTTGTATATACGAACAAGTGCTGCGTCTTCTGGATTGATTCCATTAAGCGTCTTAGAAGTCTTGAAGATTCTTTTGAACGCAGCGAAAACATACTTCTGGAATGGAAAAACTTTCAGGATTACATTTCACGCGAAAGCACTCCTTATGAACCTGCCCTGTTTGCAGTTCAGCAGGGGTTCTTTAAGAACGCATTGGAAGAATACAAAAAGATGCTGGAGGAAAAAGACCCGCTCCAGAAAGCAGAAATCTATAAAAAAACAGGCATCTGTTACAAGAAGCTTGGAGATTTCGAAAATGCACGGGCTTTTCTTACAGAAGCAAACAATATATATCCGAATCTTTCTTCGGTGCTTGCAGAGCTTGCAGACTGTTTCTCACTTTGCGGCGAAGACAGAGTTGGAAAGGTGTTGTACAGAGAAGCTTTTTTTGCAGATCCGGACAGCATCGACCTGGATTTTCTTGATTCAGAGCTCATAAAATGCCTTATTGAAAAGACAAAGAGCAAAGGCTATTCAGGCAAAGCACTTCAATACTGGATTCCGGTTTACGGAGTTCTCGGCGGAGTGTTCAACATAAAGAGAGAGCTGACTTCCCAGGAAGTTGCCAGACTTAAAAAAGACATTTACGCAATGGAAAATGAAATCAAGGATCCATCGTGCAACAGCGAGATTCTTGTACCGCGTATGCTCAACTGTTATTTCTGGCTTATGGATCATTATGATTTGGCAAATGAAACTCAGGCCAAGATTAATGAAGTGTTACTAAGAATTAAACTTCTGGATTCTGCTGTGTACGAAATGTACATAAAATAACACAGCGACCAGACAAGGAGATTACAATGGCAGATTTAATGCAGTCAATTCAGGACATGCTCAAGGAAGAGACTTGGACTCGTGCAACAATCAGTAACTACACACAGAATAACCTCAAGGAACTCGCAGACCTCGTAGAAAAGGCTAAGAGCGAAGGAATTATCAAAGAGGTTCATGAAGTATGTCAGGAGCACCTTTCTCACTCTAAGGACAGTATCATAGCTCTCTATATCTGCGGAATCCTTGATTTACAGAATGGTTCACTTGATAACTCAGCACTTGTAACACTTGTTGATATTTTCCAGAAGAACCACAAGGAAAACATTGTAAATTACCTTTGTGAAAGCATTCTTGCTGATGATGAAAACAATAAATTTGCCCTCAGAACTCTTGCAGAAAGTTACGAAACTGAAAATGACAGCAAGGTTTGGGACCTTTACGAAAAAATCGTACGCATAGACTTTGAAGAAGCTGATATTGCCAAGAAGCTCGCTGAGCACTACGAAGCTTCTGGTGCAGAAGACAATGCAATCAGCTACTACAAGAAAGCTATTCTCCGCTACATCAATGCAAATAACTACAATGCTTGTAAAGAAGTATGGTCAAAGCTCGTACAGCTTATGCCTGAAGAGTTCGACTTCTTCCAGAATCTCAGAAGAAAGATTTCTAAGCAGATTGGCGAACTTAAAACTCCAGCTCTTATGCAGGAACTTTACAACTACTATAAAGACAATAAGAAATGGGATACTGCAATCATCATTCTTAAGCAGAATCTCGAAATAGATCCAAAAGATACATGGGCAAGAAAGGAAATCACAGACTGTTTCCGCGGTAAATATGCTGCACACAGCCACCTCGAAGACTACATCCGTTCTTCAAACCTTTCTGCAAGCTACAGAAACGTATTTGAAGCAATCAGCGACTTTGAAAAACACATCGCTTTTGATAAGGGCGGATTCGTATTCCACAGAAACTGGGGCGTAGGTATCATCAAGAGCCTTGATAACGATACCCTTACAATCAACTTCGGTAAGGCAGCTGGTATCCACGAAATTAAGCTTTCTATGGCTGTAACTGCCCTTAAACCACTTGCAAAAGATCATATCTGGGTACTCAAAGCCCTCAATTATGTAAAAGAAGGCGACAAGAAAGTTCCACTCGCTGACAAAATCAAGAAAGATAAGGAATGGACTCTTAAGACTATCATTAAGAGCTACGACAACAACTGTGACCTTAAGACAATCAAAAACGAACTTGTTCGCACAGTTACAGAAAAAGACGGAAAAACAAAGAAAGAATACGGAATTCTTACTTCCGGCGAATGGACATCATGGAATGCAGCAGCAAAGAAGATTCTTGAAACTAACCCTGTATTTGGTGTAAATCCTAACGACATCAACATGTACACAGTACGTGAAGGAAATATTACTCCTGTTGAAAAGCTTGCCAACGAGTTCAAGGCTCAGAAGCAGTTCTTCGCTCGTGCAGATATCTTCATGAAGTTCTTCAATGATGAAGAAATGGACCGCACAAACGATAACTTTGCAGAAATGTATGCTTACTTCACAAGTTTCCTTAAGAATATTTCAAAGATTACAGAGCAGGTAATTGCTTCATATCTTATCGTTCGCCAGGTAAGCACACAGGATTCACGCTTCCTCTACCCTGTTAGAGAAACATTTGCAGAAATCTATAACCACATCGAAGATCCACGTGAGCTTTTCAAAGAACTCAAAGATTCTAAGAATACTCACCTTAAGGCAGATTTCCTTGAATGCATCAAGATGCTTCCAGACTGGAACGTACAGTACATCCGCCTCTTCCCTACAGTTCTCGATATGAAGCTTATCAACGAGCTTATCAATGCAGGATTCACAGCAGATGTTCAGAAACTTGCTAAGACAAGCTTCGAAGCATACAAAGATTACCGCGAAACAGTACTCTTCTTCTTCGAAAAGTGTCAGGGTTATGACTGGTTCAGACTTGCTGATATTTCTTACGAAAAACAGCTCATTACACTCATCAACATTATTGAGCTTACATTCCGCGAAATCAATAACCACGTTAATACAACAGAAAACAAGAAGATTAACAAGAAAGCAACTGAGCTTCTCTTTGAAAGCGATACAATCTTTGAATACATGTTCTCTAAGGACGAAGACACTGTTAAGAAGATGTACACTCTCATTGATGATATTGCTGATATGGATCCTTCTTACAAATCAACAGCACGCAATAAGATTCTTGAGAAATACCCAGACTTCAAGTTCCGTGTATCTGAAGAAAAACTTACACAGCCTAAGGGCATGATTGTAACTTCTAAGAAGCTTGCAGAAAAGAAAGCAGAAATCGACGACATCAAGAATGTTCAGCTTGAAAAGAACAAGGTTGAACTTGCAGATGCTAAGGCTAAGGGAGACCTTAAAGAAAATGCTGAATATCAGGCTGCTAAGGAAACAAAACACCAGCTTGAACTCAGACTTTCTAAGCTTCAGGAAGAACTTAACCGCGCCGTTATCTTTGACCCTACAACAAGCACAACAGCAATCGTTTCTTTCGCTACAGAAGTTACATTGCATAACAACATCGAAAACAAAGATGAAGTTTATACAATTCTTGGACCATGGGAATCAGATCCAGAGAACAACATCATTTCTTACATGTCACCATTTGGAAATGCTATTCTCGACAAGAAGGTTGGAGACACAGCTAAGTTCGTAATCAACGAACATAACTATGACTTCACAATTAAAGCAATCAACAAGGCAAAGAATTTCTAATATAACGCCCGCATACAGCGGGCTTTTTTAAAGAGGTGTTTTCAATTGGATAACCTTACTGCAAGAATTATTGAATTATCGTCAGGTGTTTATGTAATTCCAGCGACAACAAATGTAGGTGTAATCACAAATGAAGGCAACTCTGGTATTGAAGTTTATCTTGTAGATTCCGGCTGTACAGAAATTGACGGAGAATACGTCTTTGATGTACTCAAGGCATTTTTTGAACAGCTCGGACAGACTTTTACTTTAAAAGCAATTATCACCACACATGGGCACGCTGATCACTGCGGTGCCCATATTTTTTTACGTGAACAGACAGGCTGTCAGGTTTGGGCTGCAAAGCATGAACAGGGAGCAATGGAAACTCCAATTATTCAAAGTTCTGTTCTCTGGGGCGGCTTTCCTCCTCATGAATTGAGGACTCTGTTCTTTATGCCCTCTTCTACTGAAGTAGAACATTTTATTTCAAAAGATGATGTTATTGAATTATCAGGTGGCCGTAAACTTTCGTTCATTGAATTAAAAGGCCACAGCTACGAAGCTTTAGGAGCCATCATAACAACAAAAAATGGTCACAAGATAATTTTCCCAGGTGATAATATTTTCCCTCGAAATGAAATAATGAATCACTGGATTCCTCTTATTATGAATCCTGTTGAATATATGGATTCTCTGGACCAGCTTTGTGCACTTGAAAATGTTGAATGGTGCATTCCAAGTCATGGAGATTTCTTAAAACGCAATATAAATGAAGCTGCAGAGCTTAATAAAATTGCAATTATTTCTACACGAACCTGTATTCTTGATTCTTTAAAATCTAAAAAACGACTTACGGTGGAAGAGATTGTAAAATATGTTGCAGATAAAAATGATATGCAGCTTTCGCTGAGTCAGTATATGCTCGTGCATTCTACAATAAAATCATATATTGCAGTTATGCACGACGCACGTGAAATCAGAATGGAAGTAGATAACAACAAGTTGTATTTCTACTTACCGTGACAGTCGGCAAGCACAGCTTGCCTCTGAGCCATTCTTTCGAGAATCCTAAATTGGCCCGCTGTCACACCCCAATTTTTAACGGATTTTCGATTTCAGGCTAATACTTATTTTCAACCGGAACAGTTTCATCCCAGTTCTCGAGAATCTTTGCACCGCTTGATGTTCCGATTCTGCTTGCTCCTGCTTCGAGCATTGTAATGAGAGTTCTTGCACTTCTGATTCCTCCAGAAGCCTTTACACCCATATCATCACCAACAGTTTCTCTCATAAGCTTAACATGAGATTCACTTGCACCATTTGGAAGAGGCATTCCGTCTATTCCTTTTGGATTTGCAAAACCAGTAGAAGTCTTAACGAAATCTGCACCAGCCTTTTTAGCACAGAGACAGCAGTTTACAATTGCATTATCATCAAGAAGACATGTTTCGAGAATTGTTTTTACAACAATAGTCTTTCCAAGCTTTTTACCGGCTTCTCTACAGGCATCAACAACACCCATAATATCAGTTCCAACTTCAGAAAAACGACAATCCTTAGCGGCACCAATATTGATTACCATATCAATTTCATCAGCACCATTTTCAATAGCATCAACTGATTCACTGATTTTAGCTTTAGTAGTTGTTGCACCAAGTGGAAAACCAACTACTGTACAGATTTTAACACCAGAATCTTTAAGTTCATCTTTAGCTGCAGATACATAAACTGGATTAACACAAACAGAAGCAAATCCATAACGTTTTGCTTCCTGGCACAAAAGTACTATTTCTCTGATTCCTGCCTGAGGAGCGAGAAGTGTATGATCGATATATTTTGCGAGTTCTTCTTTAGTCATAGCTGCATTATACTTTACAACAGAGATTTATTCAAATATCAGTTGCGAATTTTCACCTATTGTTGTATTATTTTACTATATTTATTTATAACCGCTTATGCGGTGATTTATAGGAGCAAATATGGCATTTAAGATTACCGACCAGTGTGTAAACTGCGGAGCTTGTGAACCGGACTGCCCGGTAGGAGCAATTGCTGAAAAAGACGGCGCTCGCGCTATCGATGCTGAAAAGTGCATCAGCTGCGGATCATGTGCAGCTTCATGTCCAGCAGAAGCAATTGTAGAAGAATAGATTGATTTCTATAAACTACGAAACGGGGCTATCTTTTAAAAGACTGCCCCGTTTTTTTAACTTTTTTGTATTTTTCCTCATTTTTACTTTTGCCGTTTCTGCACAGACTCAAAACGAAAGTGCATCCAATGATGACGGCAAAATCAGAATTATAATTGATAAAGAACAACTGCCGGTTATAGAGAGTTTTTTACCTTCACGTGCTAATGTAATTCAGAAGCAATACGACAAAATCATTGAATCAAATAAAAAGGCAGAAAGAGCCGGCCGTGAACCTGAAATCATGTTCTTTCAATATACAAATACAGAAAACTTTGATGTTTTAGGTCTTTCAAGCAGATCATGCATTATTTATGACACACTTGCTACTTTAAATCAGATTGAAAACGCACAGGACGATATAAAAGGAAAAACACTTATTTTACCAGTTGTAGACGGCATTTTTATTCCGATTGAACGCGGAATTAATTCAATTGAAGTACTTTTACAGGAAAATTACAGCACTCAAACCTTAACAAAAAGCAACATATATTATACAATAAATGGAAGAGATTATCTGTTCTTACGCAGCAAGCGATTCACCCCCACAGAAAGAGCTTATTTTCTCGACTCAGCCCTGAGACTTCCGCTGG
Organism: Treponema bryantii; assembly: GCF_036492245.1. NCBI lineage: Bacteria > Pseudomonadati > Spirochaetota > Spirochaetia > Treponematales > Treponemataceae > Treponema > Treponema bryantii. Next base: position 2,323,816 of record NZ_AP025286.1, read on the forward strand.
ATAATGATTCATTCTGGGTTTCTTCAGAATTCGGTAAACGAAAAAATCCATTCTCCGGTGAAATGAAGAATCATAATGGTATTGATCTTGCAGCTTCTGAAGGCACTCCTGTTTATGCCATAAAAGACGGTGCTGTTTATGCAGTTATCGAAAACGATTCTGAATTCGGAAATTATTTAATTCTGAGCCATGATCAGGGAAAAATGACAAGTGTTTATGCACATCTTTCAAAGATATTTGTAGACAGATATCAGTATGTAAAAAAAGGTGATGTAATAGCACTTGTAGGACAAACGGGAAAAGCAACCGGCCCTCACCTGCACTTTGAAATAAGACAGGGTGGAAAGGCAGAAGACCCGCGAAATAAACTGAATATTAAAGAATGATGAATAGAATATTCTGTGCAAAAAAAGCTCTGTTTTCTCTCTTCCTGATTTCGGGAATTACCGCATTAAATGCGGAAAGTTTCCGTGTAAGCAAGGTACATGAGCTTACAGTTGTACAGACTGCAGAATCAGAAGGAACAGCAAAACTTGGTATCAACGAAGCTCTTGCCATTACACTTCCTGCAGACCAGACCTTCCTTGAAGGACTGGAATTGAAATTTGAGATTCCAGAAACAGTTGCATCGTGGACAGATTCTGTAGCCTGTTCGGTATATTCAAATATCACTCCTACACCAAAAGCTTCTCAAATTGACTATAGCGGAACAAGGGCTTATGTAAGAACGCTTCCCGGCAAGCTTTCATGGGTACTACAGATTCCGCTTAAAAGCGAAAATTCCATAAAATCAAATAATTATACTACAAAGGCAGATACTGTCATTACGCCTTCCAAAAACATGATTTTTGTAAGACTTCAGCCGGTAATGAAAGGTGTTCCAGAAGAAACTCTTAATGCAATTGTGCCTATTACAGTAAAACCTATTCTTATGAATAAGGGCCAGTTGTCTTTTAAGCTTGTTTCATCTGAAAAACAGCTTGCTCCTTGTACTTTTTTTATTGATGATAAGATGACTTTACTCAATGAACACTCTAAGGTTCTTCTGGACACTGGTGTTCATGATATTTCGATTATTTCAGAAGCTTACAGAAACGAAGTTCGAACAGTTCGCATTGACCGTGCAAAAACTACAGAGCTTACTGTTGAAATGAAGAGTCTTGAGCCTACCCTTCTCATCACTGCGCCAGAAGGAACCGACGTTCTGCTTGATGATGTAAAATGTACAACTTTCGGTAAAGAATTTGTAATTACAGAGGGGGAACATAGACTCAAGGTCAGAATCGGAGACTATGAGATTCTCCGTTCAATAAATGCCATAAAGGGCAAAACTTATACTGCAAATTTCGCTTTAGATTTACAGATAACTGAAGACTAGAGTTATTTCTTAATCAACATCTTTTTATTATTTTCTTTCATATTTTTTTATATTTCGATTAAAGATTTTGAGGGGTGAGGTCGATAATAAATATATCGGGAACATTTTCCCCTCCCACCCATGTTCCCGATTGCCTGATGGGCATGGCTCGGATCTATTCCGAGCCTTTTTTATTTTAAATTCAGACATCTATCCTTGAAAACATTGGAAAAAGCGGGTCCCAGCGACGGAAAAAAAAGTAAGGTATCCCCCATCATTCGCTTGGAGCATACGCTTCGCTCGCTCCTGCGCTGATGGTTCCCCCTTATCGTTTCTTGCCTGCGTCCCACTTTTTTTATGTTTTCAAGGCAATTTCCGTTTAGAAAAAAGTCTCGATCTCTCTCTTGGTAAAAAGTGAAAATCTCGAAATAGTTATTTATGAGATTTCGGATTATTTCTTAAAAATACCAGATGTGTGGGACGCAGGCAAAACGAAAAAGGGGGTCCCAGGGATACGACAAGTTTTTGCGAAGCAAAAACGAGGAGTCTGGGGCACCCTGGGGGATTACTTTTTCGGTTTTGCCGTCGCTGGGACCCGCACATCTGGTATTTTTAAGATATGAGCCTATAAGTTGTAACTATTCACTATTTTGAGATTTTCTACTATAATAGGTAAAATATGATGAAAATTAAGAAATCTGGAATTGTGATCATCTCGTTGTTTTTTCTTGGTTCTATTGTCATGGGACTTTTTCTTGGATGGTCAGTTTCTGAAACCCGCAATATAATTAATTCTGAATATATAACCGATTTTGATACCGCTCTTCCTACAAAGCTGCTTGATATAAATGGTGAAGTAATCACCGAGTTCGCTTCAGATGAAAAGCGTGAAATCATCGCCTACAACAATCTTCCTCAGCAGATGATTGATGCACTTATTACTCGTGAGGATAACGTATTTTTCTCTCACGCCGGCTTTAATCTTAAAGCAATTTTGCGTGGTGTTTCCGGTATACTTACCGGCCGTTCTCTTGGTGGTGGTTCTACCCTCACCCAGCAGATTGCAGGAACCCTTTACTGTGACCGTTCTGATAAATCTGTAATCCGTAAGCTTAAGGAACTCTGGTGGGCTATCCAGATGGAACGTCGCTATTCTAAAAACGAAATCCTTGAACTCTATCTTAATAAAATTTACTTTGGTGGCGGTACCTACGGTGTAAACGCAGCTTCAAAATATTACTTTGGACACGGAGCAACAGAAATCACACCGGCAGAAGCTGCTATCCTTGTAATTCAGCTTTCAAACCCTGCCTTCTATAATCCTTTTGATCATCCTAACCGTGCAATGGATCGTCAGAAATATGTTCTGTCATCTATGGTTGATGCAGGATTCCTTTCTAAGGAAGAAGCAGATGAATCTTTTGAAAATTACTGGGCTAACTTTGACTACACAAGAACTTCTACTTCAGCCTATATGATGCGTGATGATAAAGCGCCATGGTTCTCTGAATATGTTCGCCGTGAGCTTTCCGGTATGATTTACGGTTCTGATGATATTTACACTTCAGGATTTACAGTTAATACAACTCTTAATCTTGCACATCAGCAGATTGCGCAATCTGTAATGGAAAAATATATTGCCGATGCTAACCGCCGCTATAAGAAAGAGCATTCTTCAAAGACAGGTGTTGCAACAAATGTTTATGTTCCAATGACAGAAATGCTTGCCCTTCTTTTTGATATCCCTGAACTTAAGGTTAGTGAGCAGCGTACAGAAATCGTTGCTAATAATACTTATGTAAATAAAATTAACCCTGTGCTTGATGCAATCTCTCTTATGACAGGTTCTGAAAAGCTCAAGGTTAATATCGTAAACCGTGCTACAGCAATCGCTAAGCAGAATGAAGAAAAGACCACAATTGAAGGAACTATGATTGCCCTTGATCATTCTAACGGCTACATAGATGCTCTTGTTGGTGGAAGTAAATTCGATTCTGACAATCAGCTTATTCGTGCAACTCAGGGACTTGTTCAGCCGGGTTCTACCTTTAAGCCGCTTTACTACTCTGCAGCAATTGACTCACGTAAATTTACACCGACAACTCAGATTTCAGACAGTATGGTTGTATTCCACACCGCTGATGGAAAACCATATATTCCATTAAACTTCCGTGGTGAATGGGAAGGTAACGTTTCTCTCTGGTATGCACTTACCCGTTCTATGAACGTTCCATCTCTTAAGATTCTTGATGGAATCGGATTTGAAGCAGCAATTGACAGAGCATCAAAACTTCTTGGTATTCCTCAGAATGAACTTGAAAGCAGAAGTTTCGATCCTGTATATCCTCTTGGTCTTGGTGTTTGTTCTGTTCGTCCTGTTGAAATGGCACGAGCTTACGCAATCTTTGCTAATGGTGGTAAAGATATTACACCAATGGCAATCAGAACTGTTGAAGACAAGAATGGAAATGTAATATTAAATCCTGAACTCGACATAAGAAAGGCTCAGGCTGCAAAGGGTGATAAGATTCAGGTAATTTCACCTCAAACTTCGTTTGTTATGATTAAACTCCTTGAACAGACTGTAAATAACGGTGGTACCCTTGGCGCACAGAAATGGCATTTTGATTACAAGGATGCTAACGGAAGACGCTACACAATGCCAGCCGGTGGTAAAACTGGTACAACCCAGAACTGGGCTGATGCATGGACTTGTGGTATTACTCCTTATTATGCAGCTGCATTCTGGTTTGGTTTTGACAGACCGGGTCAGTCTCTTGGTTTGAACATTACGGGTGCAACTCTTGCCGGTTTTGCCTGGGGTGAATATTTTGATAAAGTACATGCAGATCTTCCTTATAAAGACTGGATTAAACCCCTGGAAGGAGTTATCGAATGTACTGTATGTGCAGACAGCGGTATGATTCTTACAGAATCCTGTGAGCATTCAACAACACAGTGGTATCTTGCAGGAACTCAGCCTACTGAAATCTGCCCTATTCATTCAAGTACTTCTAATTCAGTTCTTTCAATTATTCGTCTTGAAAAAGAAATGTATAAATCTGGTCAGCGTATGAGCTTTGACTTTGATACTTCTCCGCTTACCTTTGATTTGAATGCACCGCTTACTTCAGATTATACATATGACGATGATGAGAACGAAGCTGAAATGGATACTTCAAACTCTGCATCTAAATTTGACTATAACTATCTTATGGATTAGACTAATTATCGGAGAAGACAATGCTGGTACAGATTAAGGACATCAAAATAAAAAAAAGGGTTCGCAAAGATTTAGGAAATCTTGAAGACCTGAAAGACAGTATGAGAATCTACGGACTTATGAATCCGATTACCCTCAACAGCCGTTATGAACTGATTGCGGGCGAACGACGTCTTCAATCTGCTATCCAGCTCGGATGGACAAGCATCAATGCAAATATAATCGACAATCTCACAGAAGTAGATCAGCTTGAAATGGAGATTGAAGAAAATAATCAGCGAAAAGAATTTACAGATGCTGAATTGCTGGAAGGCTATAAGAGACTTCAGAGATTACGAAATCCTAATATATTCTATAAGATTTATCTTTTCTTCAAACATCTGTTCCAGAAAATTGCAGACTATTTCCAGAAAAAATAAAGACACTAAAATGCAGAACTCAAAAAAATCACTCTTTTTAATTGTTTTCCTAATAATCGTTTTCCATGCAAAAATTTTTGCTACAGCTTCCGGTGTTCAGATAAGCGGAAATCCAGGTCTTTTGATAAATGAAGAAGGCACAAAACTTGAAAACTTTACAGGACGTATTACGGGCACTATAAGACTAAACCGTATTCCTGTTGCAACAGGTTTTGGTCTGGAAGCAGGAAAAGAAGATTCTGATTTTGCATACGGATTTTATGGGTTTGCAGATTATTATGCTATAGATCTTCAGCTTAAAAATACCTGGAACTTTTATTCAGGCTTTGGTGCAGAAGCAAGTTTCCTTACCACAGATTTCAAAAACTGGGGAATAACAGCAGGTGCAAGATTCTTTGCCGGAATGAACTGGCTTTTCTGGGATAATTTTATGGAACTTTATATTCAGCAGAATGTAGTTCCCGGCTATGCAAAAAATCTGAGTGATTCAGATTCTAAGGGAGTTTTTATTCTCAGCCTTCCGTTTGACGCTGGAATCCGATTTCATTTTTAATATATCCAATTACTGATTGAATCTCTTCTTCTAGTTTCCATGGAGAATTCAAAACAAGCATTCCGCTGCCATAAAGCCGTGGTGGATTTTTTCCGTTTTCAGCACGGAATTCTTCAAGAGACACTTCCTTATGTTCTGACTTATCAAAAACCTCTAGTCTCAAATCGCAGATTTCAATATTCTGATTTATAGCCCGCGCACCTTCGGTAATTCTGTCAAGCATAGCTTCAATCTCGCCCTCGCGATGGGCAAGCAGCGGATACCACAGCATAATAATACCGTTAGTCCATTTTTTATGAACTGCACAAATTGTATCTGCAGCATTCTCGTAGTCTGAGATTTCTTCATAACTCGGGTCAATAAGGACAGCTCCGCGCTTAGTCTGTGGTGGTGTCAGTGCTTTCAGTATCTCCCAGCCGCTTCTGTTATGCACCTGAACAGCTGGGACTCCCTCGCACAGTCTTTTCATATTTTCACGAAGATTTTCAATTTCCTGTGGATGAAGCTCCGAAAGAATAAGAACATCCTGACTTCTCATAAATCGCCGTTCAATTTCCGGCGACCCCGGATAACGCGAATCAGAAAGATATGACTTTACAAAAGAAAGATAATCAGCAAAAGCAGAAGGAACATCACCATCAGTTTTAGAAAAAACAGAAATCCCCTTCTCCGCCTCTCCAGTTTTCAGGCTGCGGCTATCGGTAAGATCATAAAGTCCGCTACCGCTATGAGTATCAAAAAATGTATAAGGCTTTTCTTTTTTATTTAGAGATTTTATAACCTGAATTAAAACCGTATGTTTCAAAAGGTCTGCATGGTTTCCTGCATGAAAAATGTGCTGATATGAAAGCATGGATGAATAATAACATAAAACTTGCCTTTAGTCACTTTCATTATTATTTTATAAAAGAAGGTGATGATTATGAATTACGAAAATTTTACAATCAAAACACAGGAAGCCTTACAGGAGGCTTCTTCAATTGCCAACAAAAACGATAACTCAGAAATAGGAACCGAACATGTTCTGCAGGCTCTGCTTGAACAGCAGGACGGGCTCATTGCGCCTGTTGTAGAACGAGTCGGAGTTCCTTCAATAGAACTCATCAAAAAAGTTAAGGAACTTGTTTCTTCAAATCCAAAAGTGTCTGGAGCCGCTCAGGTTTATTTGTCAGGTTCAATGCAGAAAGTACTTGCAAAAGCTGAAAATGAGATGACTGCCCTTCACGACCAGTATCTTTCTACAGAGCATATTCTGCTTGCCATGACAGAAGCTGATGACCGTACAGGAGATCTTCTCCGCCGTTCCGGAATAAATCACAATTCTGTTTTTGAAGCACTTAAATCTGTACGTGGAAACCAGACTGTAGACAGTAATGATCCGGAAGCTAAAACACGCAGCCTTGAAAAATACTGCCGCGACCTTACAGCCGCAGCCCGTCAGGACAAGATTGATCCTGTAATCGGCCGTGATGAAGAAATTCGCCGTGTTATGCAGGTACTCTGCCGCCGTACAAAGAATAATCCGGTAATTATCGGTGAGCCGGGTGTTGGTAAGACAGCCATTGTAGAAGGTCTTGCGCGTCGTATTGCTAGCGGCGATGTTCCGGAAAGTCTTAAAAATAAACGACTTCTCGCCCTCGATCTTGGTGCGCTTGTAGCCGGTGCTAAGTTCCGCGGTGAGTTTGAAGAGCGTCTTAAAGCGCTTATAACAGAAGTAACAAAGAGCGAAGGACAGATTATACTCTTTATTGATGAACTTCACACCCTCGTTGGAGCAGGGGCAACAGAAGGAAGCATGGATGCCAGCAATCTTCTTAAGCCGGCCCTCGCCCGAGGTGAACTTCGTGCCATTGGCGCTACTACCCTCGACGAATACCGCAAGTATATAGAAAAAGACGCTGCCCTTGAGCGCCGTTTCCAGCAGGTATACTGTGCAGAGCCTAGTGTAGAAGACACAATTGCAATCCTCCGAGGTCTTCGCGAGAAATACGAAATCCATCACGGAGTTCGTATTGAGGATGAAGCTCTTGTTGCGGCAGCTACCCTTTCTAACAGATATATCACATCCCGCTTTATGCCGGATAAGGCAATTGATCTTGTTGATGAAGCAGCAAGCCGTCTTAAGATGGAAATTGAAAGCCAGCCTACAGAACTCGATCAGGTTGAACGAAAAATGCTTCAGCTGCAGATTGAAAAGCAGTCATTGAGTAAGGAAGATGATGCTGCAAGTAAGGAAAGACTTTCAAAGCTTGAAAAAGAACTTTCGGAAATTACAGGACGCCGCGATGCAATGAAGCTTCAGTGGCAGAATGAAAAGGAAAATATTGATAAGTCACGTAAGATAAAAGAACAGCTTGAACAGGCGCGCTTTGAAGAAGAAAAGTTTACCCGCGAAGGAAATCTTGAAAAGGCTGCCGAGCTTAAATACAGCACAATTCCTGCCCTTCAGAAGGACCTCGATGCAGCCCTAGCTGCAGAAAAGGAACGCGCAGAAGGCGGCAGAGATTCGCTTCTCCGCCAGTCTGTAACAGAAGAAGATATTGCAAAGGTTGTTTCTACCTGGACTGGTATTCCTGTTGCAAAAATGATGACAGGTGAAAAGCAGAAATATCTTGAACTTGAAAATGTACTTCACAAGAGAGTTGTCGGACAGGATGAGGCTGTTAATGTTGTAAGTGACGCAATCCGCCGTAACCGCAGTGGTCTCAATGATCCAAACAAGCCGCTCGGAAGTTTTATGTTCATAGGACCAACAGGCGTTGGCAAAACTGAGCTTGCAAAAACTCTTGCAGACTTCCTTTTCAACGATGAAAAGGCTCTCACCCGAATTGATATGTCTGAGTACATGGAAAAGTTCAGTGTGACACGTCTTATTGGAGCACCTCCGGGATACGTTGGCTACGATGAAGGTGGTCAGCTCACAGAAGCCGTTCGCCGCCGACCATACAGCGTTATTCTTTTTGATGAAGTTGAAAAGGCTCACCCGGATGTATTCAATGTATTGCTGCAGGTACTCGATGACGGCCGTCTTACAGACGGACAGGGCCGTGTCGTAGACTTTAAGAATACGATTATCATCATGACAAGCAACCTTGGAAGTGACCTTATTCTCGAAGCTGCAGAAAAAGGTGAAACAGGCGACAGCGTTAAAGACAAAATAAACGTTCTTTTGCGCCAGACCTTCCGTCCAGAGTTCCTGAACCGTATTGACGAAATCGTAATGTTCCAGCAGCTAGGTAAAGAGCATATTGCCTCTATCATTAAGCTGCAGCTTGAACGAGTACAGAGCCGTCTTGCAGACCGCAAAATTACTTTGGACTTTGACCAGAGTGCAATGGACTTCCTGTGCGAAAAAGGCTACGACCCGACAATGGGCGCACGTCCGGTTAAGAGAGCAATTCAGACTTATGTTGAAAATACTCTGGCTCGAGAATTACTTGCAGGTAATGTACGGGACGGAGATGTGATTAAGATTAAGTCGGATGATGGAAAGCTGATATTCAGCAGATAAATAACCGCAGAACTTAGAACTCGCCATCTTCGATATGACCGAACTCGCAGAACACTTTCTGAAGTGTAGCGTGTTCGATCTGTTCGAGGGTGCTGCCAATATGCTTATAGAGTTTTATTTCGCCTGTACCAGAACCACCTTCAAGAACGTTCAGAATTTTTCTCTGTCCTTCAGGCAGCTCAATAGTACGGTTATTTAATTCACGGATTTTGCAGAAAACATCAATATCAATAACCCATTCCTTGCTGTTCAGGCTTGCACTCCAGTGAAGCAGATTTTCTTCCGGATTATCATTCTCTGGCATCTGGGTACAATCCCACACAACAGAGAACTGACGCTTAGAACCATCAGCACAAAGCTCAATATCAATATCTTCAAATTTTCCTACAAATGAAACACGGTCATCAAAAATACCTTTTACAGCAAATGAAGATTCAAAAAGAGTTTTTCCAGAAATCACACTTGTAAGATTTGCAGAAGAAAGATGGAAGAATGGTTCTGGTATTCCTTTGCCCCAGAAACGTTCCGAATAACCATTACATCGCTTTGGATCAATCGCATATTCATCACCATCAAAATGAATTGAACCGGTATATACTGTCTGAAGTCCAAAAGGAAACCATCTTATTAAATCAGATTTATAACCGTTGGTATAATCTTTGGTAATTGTATAATTGATATCCCATTTAGCATAGCCATAATCACACAATAGTTCCGGATGGGCTGCATGCTCTTCCTGAGGAACATTTATAAAACCGCCGATTTTATTTTCGTTGAAGTATTTGTTATCTACAATGATTTCAAAAGGTTTATTACTGAAATGAACTTGTTTAACCGGATAATAAGAACAGAATTGCTTTCCTTCTTTGCCAAAAGCACCGACTCTTACAGCACAGTAAGAAGGCTGAACTATAGCTTCTGTTGAAAGATCTTTTGCAGAATCAGTACCGGCAAGTGCATATTGCAAATCTTCTGCAGAAATACTTACCCGTGGCTTAAAACCTAACTGAACAGCATCGCTTGAATTCCAGGGATTGAGCATTTCGAACTCAATATAGAACATCTGTTCTGCCCCAGTAGAAGTATTAACGGCATTAAAAACAAAACGCCAGAAATTAAGTCCAAGCTTTTTCTTTGCGCCTGTAAATCCGAATTTATAATCATTTGAAAGTTTTGTATTCGACTTCATGTTAAAAAACCTTTATAAGAAACCTATTCTCTTATATTGTCGACATTTATAGATAGAACTTGATTGAAAAACAAAAAAAAGCCGTCTGAATCCAGAAAGGAATCAACGACAGCTTTTTTTCTATAAAATAATTATACTTTTATCTATCAGGAATGATTTTTCCCAAAACTACTTAAAGAGTTTATCGATGGACTTATTAAGTTCCTTCTGTTCTTCTGGGAAATTGTCGTTCAAGTACTCAAAGCACTCTACGGCTGCACGCTGCGCATGCTCATACCAGATTTCATAAAGCTCACTCTTAAGTTCTCCACCTGGAAAAGGAGCTCCCTGAACATCCGAAACCAAATCTCTAAGCATTTTGACGCATTGTTTTGTCTTTTTATCCATAACCTGTATCTCCTTTCCATATTATGGAATGCTTTAAAAATATTATAAAGGAATTTTTATATTATTTCCAGCAGAATTTTTTGTTTTAGCAGAATTATTACTGAATACAGCTTTTGAACATTGTTTTTGAGCTGATTCGTAAAATCTGTCGCAAGCCTTTTCTACATCCTCTTCCGTAACTTCAAGAAGATTATCAACACGCACCTGTTTAAATCTCTGAGGATTACCATACAGCATACCTTCAAAACTTCTGGCTCCCCTATCCTTCGGACTGGCAGGAACTATAGCATTTCCGTAATTAGATACTATAGTTTTTTCAACTTCTTCCTTAGAAATTGGTGTACTGCATAATTCTTTCAAAGACTGAAGATAAACTTCAATTGATTTTTCCGGGGTTGGATCACGATACGTTGTCATGATAACCTGCTTTTCAATACTGTCTACCCAACAGGAAGCACCGTATGCACCACCAGTTGTACGGATTTTATCCCAAAGTGTATGATTTGAAAGCCATGCCGCAAAAACATTTTCTGCAGAAGCTTCTTTTGTTAGATAACTTGATGAAGGTATAATTGCCGAAGCATAGCCGGTTTGTCCCGGAACATTCAGAAATTGTATTTTATCATCCTTACAAGCTTCAAAATCACTAATATATGGAGAAAGCTCATCCATTGTATAATGATGGCCTGGAAGCAGTTTTGTAAGCTGTGCCTTTTTAGCAAAATCAGAAAGCAAAGGTTTAAGTTTTTTGAGTGAATCACTATCTGAAGTAATATGTATTATACCACCTGCTTTTAAGCATTCTTTATACATATAACTGAACATTTTCAGCATTTTTTTAGCATCATGCTTTTTATAGCTTTCTACTGTATGAAGCTGACTCACACCCCACATAATTTCATTCAATGCCAGATTTTCATTCCAGCCGGCACGGGCACGTTTTTGAGTGTAATCACGGCCATTAGAAATAATGCTGTTTTTCTTTTCAGCTTTAAGCTCTGTCATCAAAGTTTCAAGATGTTTTTTATCATCAAAATCCATCTTTGTGATTATTTCTGCAAGCATATCCAAGGCTTCTTCTGCACGTTCTGTCAAAGCTTTACAGATTAATCCAACCCAGTTTCGGCCACAGAAATTATAAGCTCTGTATTTATCAGCTTCTGCAATACAATCTGGAGCATCAGGTATTGAACCGGAAAGCGTACGCCCCCAGATATCTCCCATTACGCAGGAAGATTGAGCTGTACACTTATCCCAGCCTTTTCCATTCCAACCGAGATTAGTAAGTACATCTGCAAAGAAAGGTATATGCTGAAGATATTCTGCAGGCAGCCTGTCAAACGGAAATAAAACATCAACATAGAAAATACCGTTGGTGTCTTCCTGACTGATAAAAAGAGGAATATCAGAATCATCTGCACCAGTAATAAACTCCAGTGTTGTTTCTGGGATATCTATTGAACGCTCAAGTTCGCAGATTTTTGTTGTTGGGATGCAGGCTGTTTCTTCAGAAGTCTCAATATGCTGCTGATAAGCATGCAATTCATCGAGATCTTTCTTAAGCTGAACCTTATCAAGATTCTGTTCAAGGCGTTCAATGAGCAGTTTTTCTGCTGCTTCACGTTCCTTAAAATAGTTCTCTGAAGGCTCTGAAACAAAACGCACCTTAACAGACGGATCTAAGAAGTATTTTTTGATAAGTTTTTTTGTATATTCCGGGTCCTTATGCAGTTCAGCCTTAACTCTTTCAAAAGATGTAATTGGAGCGAGATGTCTTGAACAAACATCTCCGTTACACCAGCCCTTCAAAGTTTTTTCCATAAGCTGAATAGAGAATGGTCCCCAATATCTGTTAACTTCGCGCAAGGTAAAATCAATACCCATTACAGCAGAATCGATATCTTCCTGTGAAACCCCATTCTCGTAAATTTCGTTTAGCGTTTTTTCTACAAGGTTAAAGACCTTTTCTTCATTTCCCTTTTTTACGCCCCAGAGACCTGCACAGAAGAACTCCTCACGGAATTGACCAAAACTCTGAAACTGTACATCATCACCAAGTTTTGAATCTTTTAAGGCGCGAGCAAGCGGTGAACTGTCATTTCCACACAACACTTCACATAGGAAAAGTTTTTCAATATCAGCTTTACCGGCATACCAGTTCAGAGAAACAAAGCTTCCTGTAGAGCCTGTTTCTGGAGCTAAGGTTTTTAGCGAGCATGATTCCTGCAGAAAATTCAAAGTTTGAAGATTCTTTATATCCATCTTTATGACAGGCTTTTTAGAATCAATATCAATATTGCAGATTGCCCCACCCTCGCGGCAGTCATATTTCTTTATGAGACGGCCGATAAAACGTTCATCAATAAAATCCAGCTGCTGATAGGTTGGAATATCACCATACAAAAATAAAAGACAGTTATCCGGACTATAAAACTTCTGATGAAAATCAAGAAACTCCTGGTAAGTCAGTTCAGGAATGTGCAGCGGATCTCCACCAGAATCAAATGCAGGATAACTGTTTGGGAACATTGCAAAAATAAGATCACTGAAAGCAATAGGCTGGAATGAAGAATAATTTCCCTTCATTTCATTATAAACAACGCCCTGAATGCTGAGTTTTCCCTCTTCGTCCATTTCTACACGATGCCCTTCCTGAATAAAGGTTGCGTGATCCAGTTTTGGGAAGAATACTGCATCACCGTAAACGTCCATCATATTAAAATAATCAGCGCGTACTACTGAAGCTCCCGGATAAACAGTTTTATCCGGATATGTAAGGGCATTCAAGAAAGTATTAAGGCTTGTCGAAGCAAGTGTAATAAATGGCTCTTTTAAAGGATATTTTTCACTTCCGCACAAAACTGAGTGTTCCATAATATGTGCAACACCACGGGAAGTTTTGTCGAGTGTACGGAATGCATAAGCAAAAAGATTTTCTTTATCGTCTTTGATAATATGATAAACTTCCAGACCGGTAATCTTATGGCGCAGATATACAGCTCGGGCCTTGTAATCAGGAAGTTCATCAATAGCAAGCAGTACAAAGTCCTTGTAAGCTTTGCCAATATTGGCTGGGTCAGTAAAATTAAACATGTATAAACCTCAATTAAACGAAGACGTCATCGTTCCTGTCTTTTATGATAAGATGTCCCTCTTCGAATGCACGACGCAGTTTGCTGAAGAATTCCGAAGTTATACGTTCACAGTCACTTCGGCGCATAGGCTTTAAGATATCTTCCTGTGCGCGAACTTCGGCACGACGACCTGCAGAAATATTGCTGAGGATTTTTTCACGGAAATCATCCGGTTTTGCAGCTATAAGATAAGCAATATCTACTTCTGTCATTTCACGGAGTTTTTCCTGAACAAAGCGGTCGTCTGATTTTACAACATCATCCATTGTAAAGAGACGGCTTCGTAAATCCTGTCCTAAATCAGGATCATCTTCAGAAAGATAAGTAAGTATATCATTTTCAGCTCCTGCATCCATCTTTTTAAGAATCTGTGCAAGTGCGTTACGTCCATCTATATTCTCTGCTTTTTCAACAGTCTGATTCAAAGATTTTTCGTGCATAGCCTGATCTACACGGCGAAGAACATCCGGGCTCACAGGCTCCATTTTTGCAAGCCGCATAACAACTTCTTTCTTCTCTTCTGGAGTCATAAGGTTGATGATTTTTGCAGCTTTTTTCGGATTAAGATGAGAAAGAACCATACTCTGCACACCAGGATTTTCATCTTTTATAAGCAGATATACACGTTCATTGTCAGCATCTCTAAGATAGGTAAAAGGAACCTTACCTTCGAGCGGCATAGCTTTTTTAAGCAGCTCGTCTGCACGCTTTTTTCCATATGCTTTTTCAAGCATTTCTCTGGCAGTTTCTACGCCGCCTTCTTCACGGGCCTTATTAAGAAGTCCGTTAAATTCCTCCATAATAACGGCAGCTTCTTCTTTGCTTACTGTTCTTATAGAGGCAATTTCAGGAATTATTTTTTCAATCTGAGATTCAGAAAGATGTGGAAGAATTTTAGCAGCTTCATCTTCGCCAATGAGCAGAAGGAATTTTGCAACCCGGCGGTAAACGGAATCTTTTCCGTCTGGAGTCTGTTCAACAGGAACCTTTAACAGGCCGCCGGTTTTAAGATAATCAACAGTATTATCCAGTGCCTGCGATGGAGACTGCTTTTTTTGTGTAAGATCTTCTGCCTTTATATCTTTTGTGAAAACTGTCTTCTGAAAATTGTTTTCTGATTTTTGTACTGAGGGAGTCTCATTAACAGGAACTGGAATTCCCTCAGTATTTTTAGTATAAGCTTTGGCACGAAAATCCTTAACATTCATAATGTTAATATTTTATCACATATCACGCAAAAACGCCACTCACCATTTTTGCATAATGACCATTCAATGCAAGAAGTTCATTATGATTTCCGCGTTCAACAATTTCTCCATGATCTACAAAGAAAATCACGTCTGCATTGCGGATTGTTGAAAGTCGGTGTGCAATAATAAAACTTGTTCGTCCTTTTAGAAGTTCACCAAGCCCCTGCTGTAAAGCTTTTTCAGTATGAGTATCAACTGAAGAAGTTGCTTCATCAAGAATAAGAATTCTAGGATCACTTAAAAGAACTCGTGCAAAGCTTATAAGCTGTTTCTGGCCCTGTGAAAGACCACCACCGTTTGCACTAAGCACAGTATTATAGCCATCAGGGAATGCAGAAATAAATTCGTGAGCCTGTACAGCCTTTGCGGCAGCCATACATTCTTCATCAGTTGCTTCAAGACGACCATAACGGATATTCTCCATAATTGTTCCGCTGAAAAGGAAACTGTCCTGCAGCATAACACCAACCTGTTTTCTGATTGACTTAATCAAAAGCTCCTGAATATCAATTCCATCTATAAGAATCTTACCCTTCTCTGCATTATAGAAACGGCTCAAAAGATTTACGATTGTGGTTTTACCTGCACCCGTTGGGCCTACAATAGCAACTGTCATACCCGGTGTTATTGTAAAATCGACATCTTTTAAGATTGGATTTCCCGGCTCATAAGAAAAATCAACATGATCAAACTGCACATGTCCACGGATTGGAGGAAGTTCTCTAGCACCAGGTTTATCTGTTATATCGTCCTCTTCATCAAGAAGTTCAAAAATACGTTCGATATATGCGCCTGTAGTAACCATAGAATTATAAAAGTTACCAAGGTTCTGAATAGGCTGCCAGAAACGCCAGATATAGCCTGCAAACGCAACAAGAGTACCGATTGTTACAGTTTCTCCAAGCCAGTTAATACCTGCAAGATAAACAAGAGTAACACCCAAAGTTGAAAGAATATCTACAGAAGGCCAGATAATATTATTGATGTTTACAGCACGAATCCAGACTGTTTTACATTTCTGACAAAGTTCATTGAAAATCCCCTGATTTACTTCCTCGCGTGCAAAACTCTGGGTAACCTTCATTCCGTTCAAACTTTCAGAAAGATATGCTGTAAGATTTGAACGCTTATAACTTTCCTGTTTCCATGCCTCATGCTGCTTTTTCTTCATTGAAATAAGAATGATAAAAAGCACTGGAAGCACAGCCATACACACCATAGTAAGTTTTACATCAATTGCAATCATAAAGACTATGATAACAACAAGCGTAAACAAATCAGAAATCAGCTGAATTATTCCGTTGGAAAGCAGATCAGAAAGCGAGTTTACATAGTTTACAACGCGGATAAGAATCTTTCCGTGTGGTCTGCTGTCAAAATAACTGAATGGCAGAGACTGAAGTTTTGTAAAAACATCATGACGGATATTAACAATAATTTTCTGTGCTACACGAGTCATTATCTTAAGCTTCTGAGCAAGCAGAATTCTTACTATCAAAGTTGAAAACAACAATACTGCCGCAATAATAACTAACATCTTATAGTTCGCAGAAGGAATTGCCTTATCAATTGCCATTCTGGTAAGGTATGGGCTTGTAAGTGAAATTGCAGAAGACACCAGCATTATCACACAGGAAAGTACCATCCATTTTGTATAAGGTTTAATCCATTTTGCAAGACGCATTATAATATGAGGATTAAACTTCTGTTCTATTTCTTCATCTGCATCAAATTTATTTCTTGCCATAATTTACCTCAATAATCCTCTTAGCCGCGCTGTTCCAGCCATACATCATGGTAATAACCGTCACGAGAAATAAGCTCCTGGTGACTTCCCTTATCAATAATCTGTCCATCCTGAATAACAAGAATTACATCGCAGTTTTCAAAAGATGAAACTCTGTGGCTGATAATAAAAGCAGTGTGTCCTTTACTGCGGCTTTTAATAGACTGACGGATTTTATACTCCGTGTCATTATCAACAGCACTTGTAGTATCATCAAGAATCATAATCTTTGGATCTGCAAGGAAAAGACGAGACAATGCAATTCTCTGTTTCTGTCCGCCACTCAAGCCGACACCACGTTCACCGACAATTGTGTCATAGCCGTCTGTGAGATCTCCAATAAATTCCTTCACCCGCGCCAATTCAGCGGCAGCTTCAACATCTTCAAAAGAAGCCTCTGGTTTTGCAAAAGCGATATTTCCTTCAACTGTATCACTGAACAAGAATGCTTCCTGCATTGTAATTCCGACATTTTTTCTCAAATCCTGCAGATTGTACTCACGAACATCCTTTCCATCTATCAAAACCTGGCCGGAATCTGCATCATAGTAACGGCACATAAGATTTGCAATTGTGGATTTACCGCTTCCTGTTGGACCTAAAATTCCAACTGTAGTTCCCGGCTCGATCACAAAACTCATATTTTTGATTACTGGAGTTTCATTATAGGCAAAACTTACATCACGGAACTCTACACGCCCTTCGACAGTTGTAGCGTCCTTACTGTCATTTCCATTTTTGATTTTCGGTTCTGCTTTATAGAGTTCAAAAAGTCTGTCGGCAGAAGCTCCGAAATTCTGTGTATTATCAACAAGAGTTCCAAACATATTGATTGGCTGAATAAAAGCCCACATAAGGCCGTTAAAAGTTACCAGCTGACCAATTGTCATTTCATTATTGATTACAAGGTAACCGCCGAACAAAATCAGAATTACAGGCAAAACCTGACACAAAGCATCTATCCAAGGCATAAAGCGTACACGCATATCTGCATTGGCTACTGATACATCGCGGTACCCTTCATTTTCTTTTTCAAAACGTTCTGTTTCATAGCCTTCACGAACAAAAGCCTTAACGACACGATTTCCTTCAATATTTTCACCAACACGTGTATTCAATACTGCAAACTGATCTCGTACACGCATATGAGCCGGTCGGATATGTACCTTGAATTTTCTTACAAGGATAAGCACTGGAGGTGCAATAACCATAAATGCAAGGGTTAGCTTCCAGTTGATTGAAGCCAGAGTAATAATTGAAAAAATATATATGAGACTGTTTTCAAGAATCTGATACAAAACCCAGGCAACAAAGTGACGGACTTTATCCAGATCTGAAGTAAGTAGTGTCATTACGTTTCCGGAAGGAGCATTATCATACCAGGAAAAATCAAGCTTCTGAATGTGAGCATATAAATCTTCCCTCATTTTCAAAATTACGTTCTGTGAACAATGCTCAAAAATGACCTGATAGCTGTAGCGGAAAATAGATTTTCCAACTACAACACAAATCATAATTCCAATTAATTTAAATAAAAGCTCATGCTGGCTGCCTTTAATAACCTTATCTACGATATTTCCGGTAACCAGAGGATTCACCATATTCATTGCAGCAACTATTACACTTAAAAAAAGTCCTGCCGCCATACCAAAACGATATTTTCGCACGTATGACCATACCCAGGAAAATGCTGTTTTTTCTTTCATAAAAACCTCTATTTTACACTAGCATTACTCGCAATTCCGTGCTATAAAAAAAGGGGAAGATAATTGTACAATTCTCTATCCCGGAGGACTCCATGGATGACCTTTTTGAATATAGTGACAGTCTTAATGCCCCTTTTCAGGCATTTTCTGGCGACTGGAAATTCGTAAAACCACACTGGCATTATTTTACCGAAATGGTTTATCTTGTAAGTGGAGTTTTGTATGCAGAGGTTGATGGCAAACAGTTTACCATGAATCCCGGAGATATGATTATCTTCCATCCAAAACAGATTCACGCCTTTCTTGATTACCCAGTAAAGGAAGATTATTCAGAAAAACCTCTGTTCTATGTCATTAAGTTTGATGACATGATTCTCTCAAATACAACACCGGGTTCTCCAAAACTTCCAAAACTTCTTGATAACGCAAATAATGCTTCTGAAGCAACCAATCTTCTTACTGCACGAGATCTTCGCTTTAATCCGGTAAAAATGTATTTTGAATACTGTATGTGGGAAACAAAAAACAAACAGTTCGGCTATGATATTAAGGTTGCTTCAATGATCAGCCTTATTGTAACTGAAATAATCAGAATATGGCTCCATCACGGATTTCAGTTTTCTACAAAAACAACCTTCGACCAGTTTTCTACAAAAGATTTTTCTGTTCTTGAATATATCGACAAGCATTCGTCTGAAAATATCAGTATAGAAGACCTTGCCTCAAAATGCGGTATGTGTTATTCAAATTTCGCAAAACAGTTCAAAACTCAATTTGGAAAAACCTGTAAGGAATATATTGAGTTCATAAGAATCTGTAAGGCAGATACTCTCCTGCTCTACACCGATAAGACTCTCGATTACATCAGTCAGGAAACTGGCTTTACTGATGCCAGTCACTTTATAAGAACGTATAAGAAAATTCGAGGTATTACGCCTAAACAAAGACGTAACTCTCAGCTCTAAAAAAAAGAGTCCAATTCCTTACACTCAGGAATTGGACTCTTTTTTTTATTTAATTTATCACAAACTATTTAGTCTGCTTCTTATAGATATCGTTAGAAAGTTTTACAATCTTATCTACATTAAGGTTCTGACAGCTCTTTACATATTCATCCCAGTCTCTATTGATATCTTTCTGTCCTGTAACAAACTTAAGTGTCCAGGCATTGATATTATCAATAAGAGGAGTTGCCCAGAGATTCAACTGCTCACGCTGATCTTCAGTTGGCTTAGCCTTTGGATCAACTACAGCAACAGTCTTGTATTTTGCATAGCGGGCATAAAGATCCTGTACTTCTGGAGTGAATGCATCTGTTGATTCAGCTGTTGAGTGACCATAGAAGTAGTTACCACCAGCATATCCCCACTTAAGACGGATATCAATATCGCTATCTGCACCTGGAAGACCAAGACCACCACACTTATAACCTGGAAGAAGTTTCTTAATCTGTTTTCCATTTACAGTTGCATAATCCCATGTCTTACCCTTTGGACCCCACTTACAGAGTGTATAAGCCTCTTCTGAATAGAACATCCAGTCTACAAAGCGCATAAGTTTTACAAATTCTTTTTCTCCAAGTTCATCAAGAGCTTTCTGAGAAATCATTACACCACATTCAAGACGTGAAGTTTCTGCAAGATTCTTGTTTGTTCCAGATGGATAAGCTGTTACATAACACTTAGCCTTATCTCCAACAATCTTCTTTACACCAGCAATATCGTTAGCCATCTGAGAGCGGTTTGTAGACATAATTACAGTCTTTCCGCTGTAGAACTTATTATGAGCAGTATCATCAGTCTGTGTGAAAGTTTCAGGATCAAGAAGTCCGTCTTTTATAAAACTGTTAGCAACAGTAATAAATTTCTTGAAATCTGGGCTGATAGAAGATGAATAGAACTCTTTCTTCTTATAATCATATTTGATACCACCGTTAGAGCCTTCAATTGCCCATCCAGAAAGAACATTGTAAGAAGCACCCATCAATTTAAGAAGGTTACCGCCCTGTCCTTTTCCTGATTCGCCACACCAGAGGTCAGACCAAATGTAGTCAGACTGTTTACACATTCCCTGTGCAACCATGTACTTCTTTACACCAACGAGAACATCGTGCAATGTTTCCCATGTCCAGTCTTTTTCAAGTTTGCGAACATCATAACCTGCAGCTGTGAAAATATCATCACGAACCATGATTGTATAGTCCTGAAGAGCTGCCTGATGCATACCTGGGAGACGATAGAATTTTCCATCATTCTGACGGATTGTATCAAGATCAGGATTCATATTGTATTTATTAACGAATGCAGTAAAGTTAGGCATGTACTGAGTATAGTCAGAAACAGCAACCACACCGCCACCAGCTACGTACTGGCTTTCATCATATACTTTTGGAATGATGTATGTAGCAGAACCAGAGTTAATTGCAAGGTTAATCTTCTGATTATAATCACCACTGTCATAAGATGTAATATCAAGGTGAACGTTTGTTACTTTTTCGATATCCTTGAAAACACCTTCTGTCTTCCAGGTATCCTGCATTGCATACCATGATGCATCACTGAAAGAAATTGAGTATGTTACAGGCTTATCAGAATGGAATGTTTTTCCTTCACCGTAAGTATAACCAGATGCAGCTATATCTTTCTTAGCCTTTGTTTTTTTTGACCAAGGCGCAGCGAACATAGCAGCAACACACATAATTGCAACAGTTGTTGTTACAACTCTTTTCATAGTTTTATCCTCCTATTAATAATAAAACGTTTTTTTTATTCTTTAACACCACCAAGCATCATACCCTCAACGTAGTATTTCGAGATGAATGGGTAAACACAGATGATTGGCAGAGCCATAAGAACCATAGAACAAGACTTGATGTTTGCAGCAATCTGCATCTTTTCTGCACTAGCCTCTCCAGGGTCTGCAGAAGTTGATGCACCGGAAATAACAGTCTTAAGATAATAAGCAACCGGCCACATTTCCTTTTTATCAAGATAAAGGAAAGCATTATACCAGTTATTCCAGTATCCAACTGCATTGAACAGAATCATAGTTGCAATGATAGGCATAGAAAGAGGAAGCACTATTCGAACAAAAATGCCTATAGGACTCAATCCATCAAGCTCACCTGCTTCTTCAAGCTCATGAGGAGTTTCTGAGAAGAAGGATTTCATAAGAATGATGTAATAAGTACTGAGCAGAGATGGAATGATAAATCCTGCTACCTTATTTACAAGATGAAGTTTCATCATCAAAACGTAATTAGGAATCAAACCACCACCAAAGTACATTGTAAAGATTACAAACTTTGTAAGAATCTTGTATCCCTTTAATTCTTTTTTTGAAAGCGGATAAGCCATACAGCAGCTGAACACAAGGGAAAGAATTGTACCAAGTACAGAATAAACAACTGTGTTCTTATAAGAATGCATGAATTCGCCTTTTGCAAATACAGACTTATAAGTTTCAATATTAAAACCAATCGGAATAAGATTTACCTTTCCAAGAGTGATTGCTTCTTCAGATGAAAAAGACTGTGCTACCAGGTATAAAAACGGATACAAGGTCACCACACAAACCAGAATCATAATTGCAGTATTAAACCACTTGAAAACGATATAACCTGAAGACTCTCTTACTTTTACGCCAGTTTTCTCAGCCATTTTATTCCTCCATTACCACAAGCCTGTGCCCGAAACTTTTTTAGAAATCTTGTTTGCCATTGTAAGCAGGAACAGATTCAACAGAGCTTCAAACAAACCTACGGCAGTAGCATAGCTGTAGTTACCGGAACCAAGACCCATTCTGAATACGAAGGTAGAAATAATATCAGCCGTCTCATAAGTCATCGGGTTATACAAAAGGAATACTTTTTCGAAGGCACCGCCGGAACCGACAAGTCCTCCGATATCAAGAATAAGCAAAGTTGTAATAGTAGGCAGAATGCAAGGAATAGTTACATGCCATACACGCTGAAAATGATTAGCACCATCAACTTCAGCAGCTTCATATAAGGAAGGATTGATTCCCGCAATAGCTGCAAGATAAAGAATAGTACCCCATCCAAGAGCCTGCCATACACCAGAAATTACAAAGATTGGATTAAAATACTGAGGGAAGGCAATGAAAGAAACCTTTTCACCGCCAAAATGTGCAATAAGCTGATTAAGCGGACCACTTGTAGAAACCAGCTCACGAATCATACCAGTAACGATTACCATAGAAATAAAGTGTGGAAGATAAGAAACAGTCTGTACAAACTTTTTCCACCACAAAGCTTTTATCTCATTAAGCAGAAGTGCAAAAATCAAAGTAAGAGGGAATCGTACTACAAGATATGAAATATTAAGCACCAGCGTATTTCTGAATGCACGCCAGAAAGTTCTATCTCCAATAAACTGCTTAAAATACTTTAAGCCACTCCATTTATCGCCAAAAAGACTTCCACCTGCACGATAACGGCGGAATGCGATGATATTTCCGGCCATTGGAATATAGCGGAATATAATATAATAAAGCACCGGAATCAAAAGCAGTAAATAGAACTGCCAGTACTTGCGAAAATACTTCTTAAAATTCTGTGCTTTTGTAACAGAATTTAATTCAGTACCCTGTTTTTTTTGAGTTTTCTTGAACATTTTTTTTCCCATTATTAAAAATTCTCTGTAATATAAATAAGTCCCACTAGTATACTAGAACACTTGACTACAATGGTAGTATAATATTTTTAAAAGTCAAGGGGTGTCAAAAACAAAAAAAAAAGATAAGGGATTTTCCGTATGCCATTAAGACAATAAGGGATTGACCGTTAATTACTCTATCCTTAAAATATGAGAGAATATGAAGAATACAGAAAAGCATGAAAAAGAGACAAACAGAGAATATGCACTACGTGTTATAAAAGATAACATTGTAAATCTTGAACTGGCTCCAGGAAGCATGATTAGCGAACAGGATATTGCAAACGAATTAAACCTATCACGAACTCCTGTTCATGAAGCAATGCAAGAATTATCTTCTACAAAAATAATTGAAATTCTTCCTCAGAGAGGCAGTCATGTAAGTCTCATTGATATGGCTCATGTAGATGAAGCAGTATTTGCCCGTACAACTATTGAATCAGAAATAACTATGATGGCTTGTCAGCAGGCATCGGAAAAAGATATTCAGGAGATGGAAGAAAACGTTACACTACAGCGTTTTTATTATGAAAAGCACAATCTTGATAAAATAATGGAACTGGATAATGCTTTCCACGAAATCATGTACAAGATTACCAACAAAATGCAGTGTCATTATATGGTTCGTCTTATGAGTATTCATCTGGACAGAATCCGAGAACTGACAATTCAGGCTTTCAATCCAGAAAGAATTATTAAAGAACATGAAGAACTTCTTGAGACCTTTAAGAAAAAAGATCCTGCTGCAGCAAAAGAAGTATTAAATAAACATCTTTCCCGTAAACATTTTCAGGAAGATGAGCTCAGAAAAGCATTTCCACAATATTTTGCATGAAAGAAGAATAATAAAAAAAATTTGACATATGCATTTTTTACAAATATACTAGTATACTAGCTAAGGGATTCCCCTTATGCCTAATATTAGGAGTAAAAAATGAAAAAATTATTCAAAATTTCAAGTGTAGTAACAATCGCATTAGTTCTTTTGTTATCATCATGTTCAAAAAAATCTGAATCTTCTGATAAAAAGATTCCAGTAACCTTCGCAGGAACAGAAGCCGCAACTACAGGACAAAGCCGTATGATGCAGGCTGTTGCCGACAGACTCAACGCAACCGGCCGTTTCAGCGCTACAGTTCAGGTTGCCGGAGCCTTATCCGGTGATACAGATGCTCTGGTTACACAGGCAAAACTTGGAGTTAGCCTTGTAGTTCCAAGTGACCCTGGTCGTCTTGCAAGTCAGTTCAAAATCCCAGATTTGAACATTCTTATGGCTCCATATATTCTTACAGATCCAGCATCTTTGAAAAAACTTCCAGATACTGCACTCTTCAAAGAATGGCAGGCAGAATTAGAAAAGCAGGGAATTGTTTATATCACAAATATGTACAACGGTTTCCGCTGCTTTTACACAACAAAACCTGTAGCTCATGTTGGTGATTTGTCAGGACTTCGCATCCGTGGTTTTGGAAATGCAATTGGAAATAATCTTGCAAAATACTTTGGTTTTGCAAACATCGGTATTTCATGGGGCGAAGTATTCCCTGGAATTCAGCAGAAAACTCTTGATGGTTGTGAAGTTCAGGTTGCAACAGCAGATGGTTCACGCCTTTATGAAGTTGTAAAGAACATTGCCATGACAAAGCACTATATGCTTCAGTCTGCATTCGTTTGTTCAGCAAACTTCTATAACAGCCTTTCTCCAAGCGACCGCGATATCTTTGTAAAGACAATGCGCGAAGCTGCTCTTGAATATGGCGAAATCATCAGAAACGAAGAAGCCGGATATTATGACAACATGAAGAATCATGGAGTTACAATTACTGATGTAGATATCGCAGAATTCCAGAAAGCAATTGAACCTTTGTATACAAATAATGATTTAGGATTTTCAGCAGGTTTGAAAGACAGACTTTTCAAAGAGTTGAACGAATAAATTATTTGTAAATCAATAAGAGGGTGCATCATTTTTGACGCATCCTCTTTTTTTAAGGTGCTATTTATGAAAAAAATTTTAAAATATTTAGATTTGGCAGAAAAAGCAGTATGTGGAGGAGGATTTGTTCTTCTTGTTCTGCTGGTTTTTATGTCTGCCATATTACGTTTCTTAAGAATATCAATGTCCTGGAATATTGATCTTGCAATGCTCCTTCTTGCCTGGACTAGTTTTTTGGGTGCTGATATTGCCTGGAGATCTGGCCAATTGATAGGAATTGATATTTTGACCAGACATTTACCTCCTATAATTCAAAAGATTTTGTCACTGATTATTTATATAATCATTTTCTTTTTGACATGTGTAATTTGTGTATATGGTGCACGCCTTGTGTGGGTAGAAAGATTAAGAACATATCAGTCTATACCTATTCCTTACTCTGTTGTTACTTTGAGTCTTGTAGTTGCAACCTTCTCAATGGCTTTATCAACAATAGGTAAAATCAAAAAAGTAATATTTTCATTTAAAGAAGAAAAATCTGTGGAGGTATCAGAATGACACTTCTGCTTTTATGTTTTGTTTTATTTCTTATTTTGGGAATGCCGATTGCCTATGTAATTGGACTTGCCGGATTTGCTTACTTTTTAAGTCAGCCGGTTTTGCCTTTTGAAGCAGCTACGCAGATGGTTGTTCTGCAGAGTCAGTCCTTCGCTTTCCTGGCTGTTCCCTTCTTTATTTTTGCAGGAAACTTAATGAATGTTTCTGGAATTACAGAACAGCTTTTGAGTCTGGCCCGACTCCTCACCAGGAGAATGTATGGTGGTACAGCTCAGATTTCTGTAGTTATGTCTACAATGATGGGTGGCGTATCTGGTTCAGCAACTGCCGATGCTGCAATGGAAACAAGAATCCTAGGTCCGGAAATGCAGGCCCGGGGTTATACAAAAGGCTACATCACTTCGGTAAACTGTCTTACAGCACTTATCACAGCAACAATTCCTCCTAGTCTTGGTTTGATTATTTTTGGATTTGTCGGTGAAGTTTCTATCGGACGTCTTTTTGCAGCTGGTATTATTCCCGGCATTTTGATGATGATTTTCTTGATGGCAACAGTTTCTATCACAAGCCGAATCAGAAAATTTGATCCCCCAACCCACAATGCCACAAGATTAACTTTCAAAGAGCTTTTCCAGAATCTTAAGGTTTCTGTATGGGCTCTTTTATTCCCAATTATTCTTATTGTGGGAATCAGATTTGGACTCTTTACTCCATCTGAATCAGGCGCTTTCGCTGTTATTTATGCCTTGATTGTTGGAAAGTTTGTATATAAAAAGCTTACATGGGAAAATTTCAAAGAAGCACTCATTACCAGTGTAAAAGATACTGGAGCCATCATGCTTATTATTGCGATGTCTGGCCCATTCAGTTATGCCATTACCTGGGTAAAGCTTCCTGCTGTTCTTTCTAATTTCATTTTTGGAATTACAGAAAATCCACAGTTATTAACACTGTTAATGCTGGGCTTCCTCTTTATTTCAGGAATGTTTGTAGACAGCAACGTAAATTTCCTTCTTTTAACACCTATTTTCCTTCCAATGGTAACAAGTGTTGGTATGGATCCGGTTCACTTTGGGGTTCTTATGGCCACAATCGTAACACTTGGAGTTATGACACCTCCTGTAGGTTCTGCACTCTATACTGTATGTGGAATTATAAATTGCCCTCCCGAAGAATACACAAAAGAAAGCATTCCTTTCTTTATAGCTATTTTGCTTGAACTAGCAATACTTGTATTCTGTCCAAAGCTGGTATTATTTATTCCAAACTTGATTTTTGGAGCATAAAAAAAAATTAATTTTTTTTGAAAAAAAGTGATATTTGTTATTGACATAAATCAGTGTTTCGTATAATATAACAAACATCACGCGGGCGTAGCGAAGCTGGTTATCGCGCTGGCCTGTCACGCCGGAGATCGCGGGTTCGAGCCCCGCCGCTCGCGCTAAGCCTTCCGCAAAACGGAAGGCTTTTTTATTTAGAACACAGAACGGGTATTAGCGCAGCTGGTAGCGCGCGACGTTCGGGACGTTGAGGTCGCTGGTTCGAATCCAGTATACCCGATACGTAATAAGACGGAACCACCGGAAAAAGGAGGTGAATACAGTATGGCAACAATCATGGTTGATGATTCAGAGAACCTTGAAAAAGCAATCAAACGCTTTAAGCGCATGGTTGAAAAAGAAGGCATTATCCGCGAATACAAAAAGCGTGAATACTTCGAAAAACCTTCTGCTACCCTCCACCAGAAGAAGACAACTCTCGAGAGAAAGCTTCTTAACAAGAGACGTAAGACAGAAAAGAAGGACTATTAATCTAAGTCCTTCATAAAAAAAAGCCCGGTTAACCGGGCTTTTTTATTTAACCTTATACAGTAAACAGATTTATCTGCTCACCAATCTGACCTACCGCCGCTTCTACGCTGTTTGCAATTTCGGTAAGTGCATTACTTGATTCCTTGATTTCACCCGCACTTGTAGAAATCTTTTCCATACTGTCTCGGATTTCTCCTGTTGTAGTTCGCAGATGATCAATTTCTTCAAGAATTGCCTTATTACCTTCTGCCATTTCATGTGACGCAGCCCTAACCTCACTGGTATTATCATTCATAAGCTTAAGCGCATCACCAATCTGTTTAGAACCTTCCTGCTGTTCTTCCATTGCACCTTTAATCTGAAGTACCAGCTGCTGAGTCTGCATGATAGAATTACTTACAGAAACAAAGGCCTCTGTAGAAGCCTGAGATACACTTGCTACATCATTGATAGAACCTTCAATCTTCTTAAGCTCTTCACGAATAGTCTTAGACTGAGCACTCGAGGTTTCAGAAAGTTTACGGATTTCATCTGCAACAACAGAGAATCCCTTACCAGCTTCTCCAGCATGAGCCGCCTCAATTGCAGCATTCATGGCAAGAAGGTTTGTCTGAGCCGCAATATCACTGATTGTCTTATTGGCAGCCTGAAGAGCCTTTGACTGATCTTCAATCCCATGAATACGCTGGTTTACATCATTCTGTCGCTGAATACCTTCTTCTGTATTCTGAGCAAGTGAATCAAAAGAAGAAGCCATATAACCGACAGAATTATTTACACTACTGATATTTCCAATCATTTCTTCTACGGCAGCACTTGCTTCAACTACACCACTCGACTGCGTTTCAATCATCTTCTCAAGAGATTCGATATTCTTTGAGATTTCTTCAACTGAACTTACTGTCTGAGAAACACTATCAGCCTGGTTCTGAACATGAGTACCAATATCGTGCAAATCCTGAATAATTGCTTCTATTGAATTACCATTTCCTTCAATTCGCTGCTGAAGCCCTGTATTTACATCTCCCAGCATCTCTTCAGAATCTTTTACTCCACTGATAATCATGCGGAGTTTTTCCATAAAGGCATTGAATCCATCTCCAAGAGCACCAATTTCATTATTACTCTTAACTACAATCTGCTGTGTAAGATCTGCCTCGCCGGATGCAATTTCATGAATAGATTCCTGTACAACCTTAAGTGGCTTAACGGCAGCAATCATAATCAAAGAACAGACAATAGAAATAATTACACCGATTAATGCAGTAATAATTATAATCAAAGTTCTCATTCTGTTTCCTACAGCTTCAATCTGAGACTGAGGAATAGTTAAAATTGCCGACCATGGAGTTCCCTGAACCGGAACATAAGAAGCAAAGGTAAGCACTCCGTCAGGATCACGATAATAACCTTCTCCAGACTTTCCCGAACAAGCCAGAGAAGCAATTTCATCAAGCCCGGAATATCCGGCTTTATCACTATAAGAAAGATCCATATATTTACTCATACCACGTATATGAGAAATAAGCACTCCATTCGAACCCACAAGGATTGCCTTTCCATCTTTACCCATGGAAAGTTCTCCAACCATCCTATCAATTTCATCAAGTCTTACAGCACCGGCAAAAACACCAATAAGACTTCCTGCTGAATTATAAGCAGGTCGTGCAATATAATAGCAGACAGAACCATCTAACTGAAAGTCAATATCAGAAACATAAACCTTCTTTTTATCTTTCATTATCGAACGGAAAAACGGCTTTGAAATTACTGTAAGGATTTTTCCATCACTTGCATAACCAACTCCATCCGGTGTACAGAACATTACATAATTAAAAAGTGAGTTTTTGATATTTTCATGACTTAAA
This sequence comes from Treponema bryantii, assembly GCF_036492245.1. Taxonomy (NCBI): domain Bacteria; kingdom Pseudomonadati; phylum Spirochaetota; class Spirochaetia; order Treponematales; family Treponemataceae; genus Treponema; species Treponema bryantii. Next base: position 2,353,180 of record NZ_AP025286.1, read on the forward strand.
AGCCAGTTGATAATATTGTTTATATTACCTGTCTTTGTAACATCATTATCAGAATAAATTCTAAGGTCATTTACAAGAACCTCGTTCCAATACTGAATCTTTCCTGCATCTTCAGCAATTACCTTTTCACTGAAATCTGAATAATCACTCCGAGAATAAGATTTTACACTCTTTACAATAAAGATAGTCAGAAGTACAAAGAATACTGCAAGAATAGCAAGAATATATAATGAGAACTGTGTGGCAAGATGCCCATATTTTTTCTTCTTTACATCGTCCATAACCTTTACCTCTCTTAGTTCCTATTTTGTAGTATTCTTATATATCTTATTGATAGCAACTGCATGGAAAGCAATTCCCTTTACATTACTCCTTATAAGATTTGCATTACACTTCTGATAAATTGGAGAAATAGCCGCATCTTCCATAATCATAATTTCAGCTTCTTTCATTGCAGCCCAGCGCTCTGCAATCTTTGTACAAAGCTCACCATCTGTACAATCTGCAATAATTGCATTATAGGCTGGATTAAAATAATTACCCATATTATTTGAGTTTCCGGTTACCCACATCGCAAGATAGGTCATAGGATCTGCATAGTCTGGTCCCCAGTTATTAAGACCGAACTGGAAAGCACCGGCACTCATAATCTTACGTCTTTCCTTTTTAGGAACAACCTTTACATTGATTGTTACTCCAGGAAGATTTCGTTCTACCTGACGTTTAATTGATTCAGAACAGATTACCTGTGTTTCACCATCTGCAGTAAGAAGTTCAATTTCAAAATTTTTCTTACCTAATTCCTGTTGAGCTTTCTCATAGAATTGTCGGGCTAAAGCAGGATTATAGGAACACAAATCAGGAAACTCAATTCCAGCCGGTGTAAAATCCTGCCCAGACTGAGAGAACGCATAACCTCTTGGAATAGCACCATAAGCTGCAGCAGAGCCATCTGCCATTTCCTTTACAATCAGTTCGCGGTCTATAGCATTTGCAAAGGCAAGTCGCATGTTTTTATTTGCAAAAATCTTGTCATCAAAATTGAAGGTGAGGAAGTATAAGAAGCCTGAATCAACCGGTCTAAACTCCGGAGAATTTTCCATCTGAACAACAGCATCACCAGAAAGCTCAACAAAATCCAGCTGACCACTCTGATATTTCCTTAAAGCCTCTTCTCCACTACTGATTACTTCATAATGAATACCACCAAGTTTTACTCTTGCAGCATCATAATAAGCAGTATTTTTTATAAACGAAATTGAAGTTGCATTAACTGAATAATCAGTCAGAATGAACGCACCATTTGAAAGACAAGTATCTGGACTTGTTGCATATTTATCGCCACAAGCTTCAATAAACTTCTGATTTGCGGGATAGAAGGTACAGAAATAAAGAAGCTGATCAAAATAAGAAACCGGCGTCTGGAGCTCTACCTCAAAAGTATAATCATCAGGTGCGCGAACTCCAAGCTGATTCGGATCCATCTGTCCTGCCTGAATAGCTGTAGCATTTTTTATCTGTGCAATATCACTGAACATAAATGCGTATTCCGATTCTGTTGCAGGATCAATACCACGCTGCCAGCCATATACAAAATCATGGGCTGTAACCCTGTCTCCATTTGACCAGTACACATCATCACGCAGCTTGAACGTATAATGAAGTCCATCATCCGACACCTGCATATCTTTTGCGACAGCATATTTTACAGAACCGTCATCTGCCATCTGCATAAGACCATCTATCATATTTCCAATAAGCTCGAAAGAAGTTGCATAAACAGATACCTGCTGATCAAGAGTATCTATTGTAGCATCCAGTGACACGTTTAATACCGGGCCACTAACCTTTTTTTCTGGCAGAGGGCCAGTCGGACCTGTCATTACCTGTTTACCACATCCAGTTAACGATAAAGACAAAAAAATCATACACGCATAAGTAGATAGATGCTTCATAATAATCTCCAGTTTGCATAAGAGTAAATGATTATGTTTTTAAATGATTTTTTTTAATGGGGAGTAACGATTAGATGATTATTATAATTTTAACATACATATAAGCATTTCGCAAATTTAAAAAAAATAGACCGCAGGTATTATCACCATGCGGTCTTATATAAGTCGGCAAGTACAGATTGCCTCTGAGCTGTTAGAAGCTTAGTTCTTAGCACGCTCGAGGAATGATCCGTCGCGTGTATCGATTACGATTCTGTCGTCTGTGTTGATGAACAATGGAACGCGAACTTCGATTCCTGTATCAAGTGTAGCAGGCTTCAAAGACTTTCCAGAAGTATCACCCTTAACACCTGGCTCACAGTAAGTTACTGTACGTGTAACGCGAACTGGAAGATCGATACCTACTGGCTTTCCTTCGTAGAATGTAAGGTTTACTTCGAGGTCATCATCTGGAGTGATGTATCCTGCATAGTCACCAAGGTCTTCCTTAGCAAGTTCGAACTGCTCATATGTATCCTGATCCATGAATACAAATGTGTCGCCGTCAATATAAGAAAGCTTTGTTACGTGTGATTCAAGATCTACTTCATCAAACTTTTCACCTGCATCAATACCGAGATCCATTGTTGAGTTTGTAACAAGGTTCTTTACACGGAAGCTTGTAACCATTCCGGCACGACCTGAACGCTGTCCGAGCATCTTCTGAACGATAAGAGCATTACCTTCATACATGAAGGCTGTTCCAACTTTTAACTGTGATGTCATTAACATAATATAAAACCTCTAAAAAAGAATTTACAATAATAGTTTCTATATTATAGCAAGTTTTTCAATGTATGTCATTAAGTTAGCAGCGAGGTCACCGTTTTTTCTGAGAGAGCATGCAAAGTCATCAAAAGACGGAGCAAGGTGATCAACAGCAGAAAAGAAGTCTGAATATGGATTGCTTCGTCGCTCCGCTCCTCGTAATGACGGCTCTGACGGAGAATTTATATCTAGCCAGGTACGTTCAACGATTTCAAAATCTTCTTCTGAAAAATGCCGTCTCATACGCTCCAGGAGCGCATTCACCTTCACAAGCTGATATTCATCGCTTTGCGGATAAGCGTGCCAGATAAACGGAATACCCGAAAGACAGGCACGCGACATAGATTCCTCGCCGCGAATTACAAGGGCTGAACAGGACTTCATAACCTTATCCCATTCAGTCTGATTCAAATACGGAAGTTCTTCTACAAGGCCGTCCGCACCACAAGCCTTCACGGCAGACATAAAACTTTCCTTGCCGCGCCCCTGTGCAACGAGAAGTTTCGGCTCATAAGGCGGGATCGCACTACGAGCGCTCAACCACCCGTCCACCAGATCCCGCCAGTCCTTCTCATACGTAAACACAAGCACCGGCCCATCAGCCTTACGCTCCGGCACCTCATGCCATTCTTCTTCAATTACAAGCCCGCCGGTTTTCTCAGTAAAGCCCGGCATAAAGTTCACCTTCTGAACCTTTGCACTGCGGGTAAGCGACTGCAGGCAGTGAAAATCCTCGGCATACTGCTCAGCTGTCAAATAATCTATCATTATAATGTGAACAGTACGCGAAAGTTTTTCTTCGAATAAAATATTTTCCATCCAGTCCGGCCGTCCGCACTGAAAGCACTCGAGAATAACTGGCATCAACTCGCCGTCATTACGGCTAAACGCCTCATGACAATAATCCGCAGCATTCCAGTTAAAAACCCGAAGCCCTTCAACTTCCTGCTCACTTACATCACACTGCACAAGATTACAAATCTTATTAAAACTAATAAGATCATCAACAACGAGGTTAATCTGATTTTCTGGATTGATTTTTTTAAGCTGTTTTGAAAGACGGTAAACAACTCCGATGTCTCCGAAGTTATCTACCACCTTGCACAGAATAGTTATATACATGGGAGCACCATTGTCATTGCGAGCCGAAGGCGTGGCAATCTATTAATTGATTTTACTATATAATCCGCTAAGTTCTTCGCGCCATTGAGACTGCTCTTCGCGGTTTTCCCATTCGATTATTTTTTTGATTGTAAAATGACGCTGATCACGGATATTTTCATACTGAAGAACTGCAAAACGTCCCTGACCAATATAAGCTACTTTTTCATTTTCTCCGGTAGGCTCAGACTGCTTTACCTGATTCAGAACACAGTCAAAATGAAGAGGCTGTCCGGTAGTCTTATCAGCAATAGCACTGGCAATGTCAGTAATCGGCTGTCCGCATTTTGGACAGATGATTTCACGTGCCTTAACATCCTGAATAGCTGCTAATCTCTGTCTTTCAGCATCCTGGTCTTCATATAAAGCCTTGTTAAACTGAAAAGACTTCTGTTTATTTTCGCGAGACTGCTCATTATTTCTTTTCTGATTATTCCAGTTGTTCGAATGTTTTCTATTGCGACGTCTATCCATAATTAATCCCGGAATTTCAATTCATCAGGATCATCAATCAGATGATTACTAATAACCTGTGCAATTCTTTGAATTGCATTATCAAGATATTCCTGATTTTGAATTTTCTCCCTTAACTCCAGTATTCTTGGAGACAGATCGACAGTTTCGGTCCGTTCAAGAACAAGAGTTGCTGCCCCTGTAGATTTTCCACCAGAAATCATAAAATCTCCCTAAAAACTACGCGTTATTACTCTGTAAATGCATTTTCAATATGATATACGGGCTCCAAGCCGGGCATATCAATAACAATTACATCAAATCTGATGTAACTGTTACTATATTGTCGATGTTTTAACAGAAAACGTTTAGATGTTTTTATGATTCTTTGACGTTTCTGGTAATTTAACTCCCTCTGAATCATATCTATTGTGCCGTTTGGAAGCGTTTTTACCTCCACAAACACAATCGTATCATTCTTAAATGCTATTATATCAACTTCTCCGCCCTTTGTCCGCCAGTTACGCTCAATTATTGCAAATCCATTTGAGATAAGATATTCTACAGCTCGGTTTTCACCATTATCTCCGATCTGCTTTGTATTCATTCAGCACCCCTGCGTTTAAGTTCTTCCTCAGAAATAATAAATGAAAAGATAACAGCAAGTGCTTTCCAGGCTGATTCAGGAACAACAGTTCCAACCTCATTCATTCCAAGAAGATCTACAAGAACAGCATCCTCAGCAATCTGAATGCCGTTTTTTTCTGCTTCTGCTATCATAAACTCTGCAGTGCGTCCCTCTCCTTTAGCCATTACAACCGGAGCTTCTACACCTTCGGGATATTTCAAGGCTATGGCACGCTTTTTCTGATTTTCACTCATACCACACCTCCGAAAGTATAAAAGATTTCAAGTCCGCTTGCATTTCCTTCTATATCACTAATTTCAGCTTCCGAAATATTTATTCCATTCATATCAGCAGCAATAAACATTTTCTTTAATTTATCAGCTATATCTTTCTGATTATGATTGCCGGTTTTAGAGTAATCCCCTTCAGAAACATTAAAACGAACATTTTTACACCGGCCAGATTCATAAGTAAGACTAAACAAATATCTTTTTCCATTATATCTGCAGTCCAGATTCATCAGTTTCAATATTTTTCCTGAATCAAATAAAAGCCTAAGATTACCACTTCCAAGCACAGATTTTGCATTTTCTGAAGCAATCATTCCTCCCTCATACTGCACAAGCTCAAATGGAAAAATATACCAGGCACCTTCTGCACCGTTTATTCTATTTATAAGTTTTTTCTGATTTTGCTTTGAGTGATTACCCTGCCCCTTTTTTCCACTATCATCCCAGGACAAATCTCCTGAAAGCTGCAGCAAAAGTTCTTTTATTTCATCTTCATCTGCAGAAAGCCCTTTTTCTGCAAGCATGACAAGGATTTCTGCAGCCGATTTTTCTTTTCCACCAAAACGAAGGGCAAGACTCCTTATACGAGCCAGCATCTGAGAATCAAGTTTAAGACCTGTCTGGGTAAACATCTGAAAAATGGAAGAAGAAAGAATATCCGAAGAAAGACCTGCACTCTGTAAAAGAGAAGCAAGCCGGTTGGATGTCATTTCATTCATCTGAAAATCGATATTCTGCAGGATTGCGCCTGTCTGAGACTGGGGAGTCAGTATGATTTTTCCATCTCTACCACTGACTATAGCAGAAAAAGTATCTCCGGTCTTTAATGCACGTTCAGAACTAAAACTTACTTTTACACCAGCGACAAAACCTTCATATCGGCCTCCACCAAGACCACGCGTTACGCGCACAGGAACAGAGGAACCTTCGGTTAGTACCTTATGAGCTGAGACCGGCCGCGTTATGGAAGTTCCTGCCGCCGCAGTTGAATTGATATTTGCCGCATTAAAATCCATAAGATAATTATAGTTAAAAAAAATAGGACTTCCAAGACTGGAAGTCCTATCTTTATAAAATCCGTCATTGCGAACCGAAGGTGAAGCAATCCATTTTATAGATTGCTTCGTCGCTAAGCGCCTCGCAACGACACGAGCTTGAAATTACTGAGCGTTGTTCTTAGCTTCAGCAGCTTCTTTGCGCTCTTCCTTAATCTGAGCTTCTGTAGCGGCAGCAGCAGCTTCAGCGCGTGCGTTACGAGCAGCGATTTCAGCAGCAATCTTTCCACCAACAAGAGTCTTAACCTTAGCGCTCTTACCTACCTTATCGCGGAGGTAGTAAAGCTTAGAGCGACGTACCTTACCAGGGCGAACAACGTCAACCTTTACGATACGTGGGCTGTTATATGGGAATACACGTTCTACACCAACGCCGTAAGAAATCTTACGTACAGTGAAAGTCTCGCGTGCACCTTCGTTCTTCTTGCAGAGAACGATTCCTTCATAAACCTGGATACGCTCTGTTTTACCTTCGATAATCTTGAAGTAAACTTTTACAGTATCACCAACATTGAAGCCCTGTGCTCCAGGACGCTTCTGTGTTTCTTCGATAGTCTTAATAAGATCCATAGTGATCTCCTTTAGTTTTGCACCTTCTTTGCCTTTTTCTTTTTCTGATGTTTAGCAAAGAAAGATTCGGTTATTTCCTCAATCATCTTTTCGGCTTCTTCAGTAAGCTGACCTTTCATGCGAGCATCGCGAATTAAATCCGGTCTGTTTGCCATTGTCTTCATCAGCCGCTTTCTAAGCCGCCACTTTCGGATTTCCTCATGATTTCCACTAAGTAAAACCGGTGGAACCTTCATACCCTTCCATTCTTCAGGATGAGTATACTGCGGGTACTCCAAAAGTCCGTCACAATAACTTTCTTCTTCGAGCGATTCGTGAGAAATAACTCCGTCTACAAGGCGGTAAACAGTGTCTATAACAACTGTTGCAGCCACTTCTCCAGATGACATTACATAATCTCCAATGGAGATTTCTGCGTCAACATAAGAATCGATGATTCTCTGGTCAATACCTTCGTATCTTCCACAGATGAATACAAGTTCGTCTTTGTGACTAAGTTCTTCGGCAATCTTCTGTGTAAGCTGTTTTCCGCTCGGTGTTACATAAATTACGTACTTTCTGCGGGCATTTACACTATCAAGTGCCTTTCCGAGTGGCTCTGGCATCATAAGCTGGCCAGCGCCGCCTCCATACGTTCCGTCATCACAGGTATGGTGTTTATCAGTAGCAAAATCTCTGATGTTCACCAGATCGTAAGCAATAATTTCCTTTTCTACCGCTTTGGCCATGATTGAGTTTTCAAAAAAAGCCCTAACGATATCTGGAAATAAGGTCAGCACAGTAAATTTCATGGAATTACTCCAGAATCCAGAGGTGCATCAATTGCACCGTTTTGTTCTTAATATCAACCTTACCAATAAATTCTTTATTGAAAGGGACAAGAACCTTTCGGTTACAACTCTCGGCGAGTGACACTTCTAACAAGTTACCCCCGCCGCCTTCCATTACGTCTGTGATTGTTCCAACTACAGCATATTTGCTGCCTGGTGCAATCAACGTTGCCGGAGCGTCCTTTCCCTCATAAATAAGGGAACAATCTCGTAAATCCTCAACATACCACTCGTCTTTATTCAAAGGCTTGCAGTATTTTCGTGGTACTTTAATTCCCCAGTGGCGGTACTTTAATACAGCCTCATCAGAATCAATACCCTCAAACTTAACATAAGCAACTGCATTTCCAAGAGAAACCGATTCAACCTTTGCTTCTCTCTGCTGGTCGCCATGCACTAAAGTAACTTCCTTCAAATCGAGCAGATGCTCATATTCTCCAGAGGCACTCTCAACCTTACATTCACCCGAAAAACCGTGAGTTCCTCGAATGAACCCAACCACAAGTTGTGCTTTTTCCATCAGCAATATTCCCAACTAGTTATCAAGAATATCAAGACTGTAGCGTTTACCGTCTTTTACTGCCGAAGCACTCAGAACTGTTCTCATGGCTTTTGCAATTCTACCGTATTTACCGATAACCTTGCCGATGTCACCATCTGCCACTCTGAGCTGGAGCACCATGCCTTTCTCGCCTTCAGTTTCATTTACAGATACAGCTGACGGATCATCGACCAATGATTTTGCGATGTATTCAATCAGGTCTTTTTCCATTTTTCTAGCCTCTCTGTAAACTATTCTGCCTTCTTAGCAGCCTGGCGATTCATCAACTTCTTAACGATGTCTGTAGGCTGTGCACCAACGCTGATCCAGTACTTTGCACGTTCCAAATCGATAGAAACCTGATCCTTTTCCTGCGCGATTGGCATGAAAGTTCCAATTTCTTCGATACAAACGCCGTCACGTGGCTTCTGTGAGTCCTGAACGACTACACGGTAGCATGGACGCTTAGCTGCACCAAATCTCTTAAGTCTGATTTTGACCATTATATCCTCCATGGCGCTGTTTCCAGTGCCAAATTTTTACTATTAAGGGCATAAAAATGCCTATTGTGTATATTAGGTCAGTATTTTATATGATTTTTAGATTTTATTCAAGGCTTACACGTTCGAAAAACGAGATAAGAATGCTTTTGTTCTCTCGACTTTAGGGTTATTGATTACATCTTCTGGAGCGCCTTCTTCCACAATAACTCCACCATCCATAAAGATAATATGGCTTGATATATCGCGGGCAAAAGACATTTCATGTGTAACTACAACCATTGTCATTTTTTCTGCAGCAAGTTCCTTTATTACAGCAAGAATCTCACCAGTAAGCTCAGGATCAAGAGCAGATGTCGGTTCATCAAAAAGAAGAACCTCTGGCTTTAAGGCAAGTGCACGTGCAATAGAAACTCTCTGCTGCTGACCGCCGGAAAGCTCACAAGGATATGCGTCTGCTTTTGCAGCAAGGCCCATGCGATCCAGAAACTCCATTGCAACAGCTTCTGCTTCCTCTCTGGATTTTTTAAGAACTCTTATCTGTGCTTCTGTTACATTTTTCAGAACTGAATAATGAGAAAAAAGATTAAAATTCTGAAATACCAGACCACTCTTCAAAATTATTTCATGCCGAGTCTTTTTGTCTGCATACACTCCATTTTCAACAAGAGTTTTTCCACAGATTTTTATAGTTCCGTCTGTAACAGTTTCCAGCTGAGAAATACAGCGAAGCATTGTAGATTTACCCGAACCACTTGGTCCGATAATGCTCAATACCTCACCCTTCTCTACAGAAAAAGAAATTCCTTTTAAGATTTCAAGGTTATTACAGAATGTCTTTTTTATATTTTCAACTCTGATTATTTCATCCATATCAATCACATCAATTATAATAACTCAGTTTTTTTTCCAGCTGTCTGAACCCGATGGATACCACCCAGTTCATAATAAAATAGAATACTCCGGCTATAAACAGCGGGATAAATGAGAACATAGCTCCCTGTCTTTCCTTGGCAACCATCAGAAGCTCACTTACACCAATTACAGAAACCAGTGCAGTATCTTTTACAAGTGTAATTACTTCATTACCCATCGCAGGAACAATCCGCTTTATTACCTGAGGCAGAATTATTCTGAAAAAAGTCTGTGCGGGAGTATAACCTAAAACCTTTGCAGCTTCATACTGCCCCTTTGGAATTGATTCAATACCGCCACGGTAAATCTCTGCAAAATAAGCAGCATAATTGACAGAAAGAGCTACAATAGCCGCAACAAAACGGTTCCATCGGAAAGTAACGACATATCCAAGAGACTGAAGCCAGCGTATAAAGAGGCCTGGTCCAAAATATACAACCAGGAGCTGAAGCATAAGCGGAGTTCCACGGATTATCAGAAGAAATACATTTGTACAGCCTGAAAGCAGTTTATGTTTAGACATTCTGCTCAAGGCAATAGGTAAAGCAAGTGGAATTGAAAATATTATTGTGAGAAAAAAAACTTCAAGCGATGTTACAGAACCGTTCAACATCGCCTGAAGCATTTTGATATATCTATCTGACATTTATTTAATTGTAGAAATATCGCGTCCGAACCATCTCTGGCTGATTGCTGTTACAGTTCCATCTTTCTGCATTTCTTTTAAGATTTCCCATACAGCATCGCGTAACTCAGGTTCAGATTTTCTGAAACCAACACCATAACCTTCATTTGCTAGTGATTCATTGATTACTTTAAATGGCTTTTTAGTCTGTGCAATTGAATAATTAGCAACAACGCTATCCATTACAACTCCATCAACACCACCAATATCAAGGTCGTTTAAAGCTGTAATATTATCCTTGAACATAATGAGTTTTGAGATAGAAGAAGAGAATGATGCGTTATCATCTACAGCTTCCTGAGCACTTGAACCACTCTGAATACCAATGATTTTTCCAGAAACATCAGAAAGGGAATTGATTCCACTATCAACACGTACTACAAGTACCTGATCATTATTCAAATAAGCTTCTGTAAAAGAAAGGGCATTTTTTCTTTCATCTGTAATTGTAAAGCCGTTCCAGATACAGTCAATTTTTCCTGTCTCAAGTTCCATCTCCTTTGCATCCCAGTCAATTGGCTGTGCACGGAAATCTACTCCAAGACGTTTTGCAACTTCTTTTGCAAGGTCAATATCATAACCTACAATTTCATTATTATCATTTCTGAATCCAAGAGGTGGAAATGAATCATCAAGACCAAGTACAAATGTACCGCGAGCCTTAAGCGCATCCACTGCATTTTCTCCAGTTTTCTTATTTGTTTTCTTACAGCCTGTAACTGCAACAAGAGCTGCCATTATAAGGGCAGCAACAATATTTTTTTTCATGTTATACTCCTGTATAAATAAAATCATCAATGGAATCTTCTTCCGCTGATGTATTATCCTTAATAAAAGCCGAAAGCTTATCTATCTGTTTCTGCACCTCAGATGGAGCAGGACCGCCTGTTGTCTTTCTGATTTCTACACATTTTTCAGGTGTAATCAAATCAAAAATATCTTTTTCAAAAAGTGGAGATGCCTTTTCGTATTCACTGAAGTCCAGTTCTTCAAGTTTGCAGTTCTTTTCAATTGCAATACGAACAAGTCCTGCAGAAACACCATGTGCTGTACGGAATGGAAGTCCCTTGCGAACAAGATAATCTGCAACATCAGTAGCATTAAGATAACCACCGTCACAACCTGCAGCCATAACGCTTGTATTCCACTTTGCAGTGCGAATCATCTCAGCAAAGATACGAACACTGGAAATAACAGTATCGTAAGCTTCAAAGAAACTTGATTTATCTTCCTGCATATCACGGTCGTATGCTAGAGGAAGCCCCTTCATCATTGTGAAAAGTGCAACCATATCACCATACACACGGCCTGTTTTTCCACGAATAAGCTCTGCAAAATCCGGATTTTTCTTCTGTGGCATTATTGAACTGCCGGTAGACCATTTTTCGCTCAAATCAACAAAATTAAATTCTGTTGTTGCCCAATAAACGATTTCTTCACAGGCTCTTGAAAGATGCATCTGCAGGATTGAAAGATCAGATGCTGTTTCCAGGTAATAATCACGATCAGAAACAGAATCAAGTGAGTTATCTGTAACAGCTGTAAATCCCAGAAGAGATGCTTCATATTCACGATTCAACGGAAGTCCACTTCCAGCAAGAGCACAGGAACCTATCGGAGACAAATCTGCACGCTTTGCTGCATCTGACAGTCTTGTAAAATCGCGTGTAAACATCCAGGCCCACGCACAAACATGCTGTGCAAGAGTTACCGGCTGAGCATGCTGCATATGTGTAAAGCCCGGTATTAAAGCTTCTTTATTTTCAGATGCAATTTTTACAAGTACAGAAATAAGTTTTAATAACTCTTTCTGAAGTTTTTTAATCTGATAACGAAGGTAAAGTTTTTCATCAAGAGCAATCTGGTCATTACGACTACGACCAGTATGAACTTTTTTACCAGCCTCACCTATTCTATCTGTAAGGGTTGCTTCAACAAAAGAATGAATATCCTCAGCCGAAAGATCAACCTTGAGTTTGTCATTTTTCAAATCATCTTTGATTGATTCAAGTCCGTTGATAATCTGATTCTGCTCATCTTCAGAAATAAGTCCTGATTTATAAAGCATTTTTGCATGTGCCTGACTGCCCATAATATCAACAAAGGCCATGCGCATATCATCATTTATGGAAGTTTCAAATTTAACAGCATCAGCATCTGGACCTTCCTGAAAACGTCCGTGCCACAAAGCTGCATGATTATCGTTTGTAATTGTACCGTGATTAGACATAATTTTATTATATAAAAAATAGGGGCATGTTTCAACGTAAAAAGAAATCCAAAAAAAAGGCCGCCGATATTCTCGACGACCTTTTTTATCAAATCAACTCAATTTGACAGGCTGAACTTATTTGTTCATAACCTCATCAATTGTAGCCTGAAGTTCGTTCTTCATTGATTCGTATGTTTCCTGAACATCAGCACCTGCACAGATTGACCATGAAAGTGGAGCGTAGTTCAAGCCAGGAATCAACCAAGCGTTCCAAGACTTTGAGTTATCCATCATATACTGCATTGTCTCATCGATAGCACGTGTATCGCGGAATGAAGAATAGTAGTATTCCTTCCAAGCATCTGGATCATCATATCCTGGTACATCATCAGACCAGAAGTCGTAAATCTTCATAATCTTGTCAACCTTGTCCTGTGAGTAGTAGCTAGGAATTACGAGCATATTATCCTGGTTGAGTGTGAAGTATTTTCCATCACCCTTTGGTCCGAGTGGAAGACATACCATACCCCAGTCATCCTTCATATCAGCAAGCATACCATTTGCCTGAGCATCATATTCCTGGTTGTTATAGAATGCTGTTGCACCACTTAAGAAGTCAGCCTTGAAGTAGTCCCAGTTAGCACCTTCTCCAGCTGGTTTATTGTAATTTACGAAGATTCTTCTTACATATTCCCAAGCTTCAAGAACGTTGTCGCTCATATCAAGATAGTATTTTCCGTTTGAATCAACATTTACGATGCGTCCACCGTTAGAGTAGATTGTTGGCCATGCGAATTCTCCGTTGAATCCAGAGAGAGCATACTGGTCAATAATACCATCGTTATCTGTATCTTTTGTCAAAGCAGCACACATTTCTTCGAATGTTTCCCATGTCCACTTTCCTTCTTTCTGGAGGTTGTATGGTTCATCTGGGTCGAAACCATTTTCCTGAAGAACGCGCTTGTTGAAGAAGAGACAGTGACGTGGTTCTGGCATACCTACGGCAAATGATTTACCAGGCATTACACCAAGAACAGCCTTATTCCACTTTTTCTTTGTCCAGTCGATATCTGGAGTCTTAGAAACATCTGCCCAAAGGTTAGCAGCGAGTCCTGAGAATGCTGAACGTCCATCAATGATGAAGATACGAGCATCATCACCACCAGTGATACAGTAGTTAGCTACTTCAGCTGGATGTCCACCCCAACCTGCATTCAAGTTGTCCTGAATGAGAGTGAAGTTGTAAGTTTCTTCGAGGTACTTGCGGTAAGCTCTCTGATCTTCTTCTGCCTTAGAAGCTGCTGGAGCATCAGGGTTTGACCACCAGTCATAAATTGTTACAGCCATACCACCGAAGTCGTAAGCTTTCTTTGTAGCCGGGTTCTTTGCTACTGGAAGTTTAGAATAGTCACCATTCTCAGCTGCCTTAAGAGCTGCTGCAGAAGGACCTTTAGATTTGCTACATCCAGCAAGTGCGAGAACACACATTGCAGACATTGCCAAAAGTGCAATTTTTTTCATAAAATTATACTCCTTTTTTATAAATTTACGCCGTAACCGGCAAATTGCCTATTAAAATAATTATACCACCACTTTGGTGAAATTACATAGGAAATTTCTCCTAAGGTATAAAAAAATCCCCGTGTTAACGGGGATTTCCGATAATTGGCGGCTCGCATAGTCTCGCCGCTTGAGCCATTTTTTCGATGAACCTAAAACGACCTGCTGTCGCAGCTCGTTTTTTAACGGTTCTTCTATTATAGGCTACATTTTAACACCAGTGCTTGCAAGGCTTTCTACGAACAGTCTCTGACAGAAGATGTAGAGAACAATAAGAGGAAGAATCGCAAGAAGCATACCTGTTGAAAGGATAGCATTTGAGTAACCGATTGGAGCTACTACAGAACCACCATTCAGCTTTGAAAGATAGATACCGAACTTATCTACGATACCTGTAAGCTGAATGGAAAGCAGCTGAATCTTACCTAAGAAGAGGTTTGAATAGAAGCTATCTGTCCACTGCCATACAAAAGAGAACAGGAAGCATGATGTAATAATTGGTTTTGCACCAGGAACCATAATTCTTACAAAGGTCTTAAGAGGTCCACAACCATCTACATAAGCAGCCTCTTCAAGCTCAAACGGGAAGCCCATAAAGAACTGGCGGATCATAAAGATATAAAGACCATTTTTAAGTCCCATACAGCCAAGACACATCATAATGTATGGAAGCATTGAACCGCGAAGGTTAAGTGTTGCTCCAAACAGATTGAAATATCGGAAGTGAAGGAACAAAGATGTAGAAATTGTCTGTGGCGGAATTACGATTACAAGAATTACACAGAAGAACCAGAATCTCTTAAGAGGGAACTGAAATCTTGAGAAACCATAACCTACAACACTACACATTGCAACTTCAATTACAGAAACCAATATAGAAACCCATAATGTATTAAACAGGGTTGTCTTATAGTTGAGAAGATTCATTGCAATCTTCCAGTTACTTACAGAAAAGTGCTTTGGAACCAGAATAATTGTTGTATCATAAAGGTCTCGTTCTGCCATAAAACTCAGCGCAATCTTATTCAGAATAGGCTGAATGATCATAAAACACATTCCAAACAGAAGAATTCCTCTAAAGATTGAAAGAGCATATTTTTTGATTGTCTCATTCAGAAGAATACCATTTGATGCTTCATTTCTTTCCCAGAAAGAGCGTGTTTCAACGGCATTTACATTCTTTTTTGCTTTATCTTTCTTAGTCATAATTGTATACCACCTTTGAAATAATCAATGAACTGATACCGATTAATGCCATACATACAACAAAGTATATCCATGCCATAGCAGAACTGAAACCATAATTGAGCAATTCTGTCATCTGGGTATTAATCTTAGTCATAATCTGGTTATCACTCTTCATGAAGAAGTCTACGATTGTATAAATCCAACACACAAGCATAAGAGGGCTTACCATAGGAACAGTAATCT
Source organism: Treponema bryantii (assembly GCF_036492245.1). Classification (NCBI taxonomy): domain Bacteria; kingdom Pseudomonadati; phylum Spirochaetota; class Spirochaetia; order Treponematales; family Treponemataceae; genus Treponema; species Treponema bryantii. The sequence goes on from NZ_AP025286.1 coordinate 2,368,773, forward strand.
TCCAGAGACTTTCCCATGCTGTACAACCTTCCATTTGAGCAGCTTCATACATACTTGGAGAAATATTCTGAAGACCAGAAAGGAAGATAATAATCTGAATACCAGAAGCCATTGCAACATCGTAAATAGAATCAATAATTTCAAAGACAGTTTTGAATGCCTTACCACTGATACCATTTACTCCAGAGCCTTCTGAAACAAGAATCTTTTCAAGTACGTCTGTAATTGTATTTGCATTTCCAGACTCTTCAATCATTTCCTTAAGCTGAGCCATAAGAGCGTTGCTTGATTCAAGACCTACAAGTACACCGGAAGAAAGAATAACTGCAAGGAAGAAGATAGAACGTGCAAGAGTTCTACCCTTAAATTTCTGATTCAAAAGCAAAGCAACGAAGAAACTGAATACGATAGTTGCAGCTGAACGAAGTACCATCTGTCCGATTGCTTCAACAAGCATTCTATTAAATTCTGCATCTACAAGCAGAGCCTTCTTAAAGTTATCAAAATTATTCCAGTTGAGCTGGAATCCCTGGTTTGAAATTACTACTTCCGACATAGCCATGTGAAGTGACTGTGCCAGAGGTTTTATCATAAAGAATACAAATCCAAGAATGAACGGCAGAATAAACAGATATCCGTATACTGCACGTCTTCCCATTAATCCGACTTTTTTCTTCATATTAGTCCTCCACCTTCATTACTCTGTATTCTCTTTCAGGAATAAATTTTCCTGAAGGTGTAATATAGTTCTTATAGCTGAAGTTTACGTAAACTACATAACCGTTCTCATAAGTTGTCTTAGTTACGTTATCAGAAACATACTCATGATTTTTAATAAGTGAATTCATTACAGGAGACATCTTTGAGTTATATTCTTCATAAACTTCAGAAAGTTTCTCCTTCCATTCATCGAAGTTACTAGCATAGTACTCTGTATAGTTTGTTTCCTGAAGATCACGTTCAGAAGCATTAATAAATGAGAACTGAAGACCAGCACCTGCTTCTGCAGACTCAAGAAGAATCTGATCTTTTTCATAAGCAAGATTAATTGGGGAACCTGCATAATTTACATAACCATGCAATGCAATCTGATAGAATGGAACTATACCATCAATAATTGCATACTGATTTCCATGGAGAGGCATATTTGTTACAAAGTCAGCCTTTGTTACTGCATAGTCATTTCCACCATTAATCATAATTGCAAGCCCCTTCTCTGCTGCTTCATCAAACTTTGCAATCTGATTTGCAGTTTCCTGAGCTCTTGTAAGAAGAGCACGGTCATTGAAATCTGAAGAAAGAAGATTACCGTTATCACGGAATGAAACACCATCAAGCTTCATTTTTGAAGCACTCTTAAGGAACTTTTCAGCCCCCTTAATGCGGTTTTTATTATTCAAAAGATAATAATTATCTCTTTCAGGATCTTTACCGTACCAGATTGGAGTATATTCTGAAAGTTCACAAAGCTCATCACTTACAAAACGTGCAGCATCGCGGTAGCTGAAGAAACCGTCAAAAATATTTGAACGGTAAGCTGTCTGAACTGCACCATCCAGATAAAGCTTTCCCGAAGTTTCTTCAACAGACTTAAGCATCTTCTTGAAATCTGATTTTCCACCAAGAACCTTAATAAAGTTGATTTTATTCATAAACTTCTGACGGATACCACCATTAACAAAACCAGAAAGCTTGTAATTAACATCTTTAATTCCAAGTTCATCAATTTCATTAATAATTTTTCCGGCATCTTTATAGCTTGTAAGCTTATAAGGTCTTACCTTTGGCATTCCGGCAATCTGCTGTTTCTTTTCGATAGCACCAACAATTTCTACAGCAACAGGAACATTCTGTACATTCTGTTTCTTGGCACCAGCAAAGAGTTTATTTCTGTAAGCCTTTGCCATATCAACATAAGAACCGCTGTCTACAAATGTAAATGCCTGCTGAATATATTCTTCCTGAGGAAGCTGAGCCTCATATACAAACTGTGCACTCTGGCTTCGTGCTGTTACTTCATACTGTTCACGGTGAAGCATCTTATAATCTGCACGAATATAGTTGTAGCTGCCAAGCTTTCCGGCAATTTCTGCTGTAATACCAGCATATTCAGCACCCTTCTCTATTACAGAAAGAACACTGCTGTCTGGATAGCTGATACCGAATACAGGATAAGCTGCACGTGTTTCTGTAATTACAGCCTTACGCTCCATAGCATAATCCCATCCGTAGCAGTCAGCATAATAACCATTCTGCTTTGTTTTACCATTATTAAAGTTGATAATGCTACCACCACCTTCTGGAATAAGCATATATCCTTCATCATCAGGACCTGCTGCTCCGAAATATGGTAAAACAGAAAGCTGTGTAATAGGATACTTGAGACGGTAAGAAATCTCATTAAATGGAACATTTACAACAAGATTGTTTCCATCAAGCTTATAAGTGATTGAAACATTGAATGCTGGAACTTCCTTGATATTTGATTCTTTGTAAAGCTCTTTGTTCTTAAGATAATCTTCATAAGTGAAGCCCTGTTTTGCAAAAAGTTCTTCCATCTGAACCTTCACATGTGTCTGAACATTTTCAAATACGAGGTAAAGATTCTGATCTTCCATTCCAGGATACTTTTCAAGCATATCAGAAAGCTCTGATCCCTTGAAAGAACTTTTATTATATTTGTGGTAAGCACGACCTACAGCACTTGTCTGTGATTTTGTAAGTCCTTCAGTCCATTTATCAAATTCATCCTGATACATAATGAGAGGGAATATATACTCACGGTCCATCTGACCAACTGTATAGTTTACAGTAATTTCATTTCCTTTCTTAACAATGTTATAGAAGTTTCTCTGAACACTGTTTGTATATGTATCATAAGTATCATCAGAACCATTTTCTGTAGAATACTTTACCAGGAGTGTAGACATCATGTTGTTCTTTTCTTTTACAAGAGCAAGCTTATCTGTCTTTGCACCCTGTGGATTTGAATACCATACTTTACCGGTATTTTTCTGAAGTACTGTAAAGGTTGTAGTTTTACCATTCATTTCGAACTTCAGATAATTATTTTCCAGAGTATAAGTATCTGCAATCTTTTCTGCTTCATAATACTCTAATGGAGGCTGTACTGCATTTCCAACCTGAATAAGGCGTATTACTATATATGTAAGGAAGCCGATTACAGCAAGTGTGAATCCAAAACCAACCCAGAATTTTGCAGTTGGCTTATGAAATTCAAAAGTCTTAGTCTTCATTGGCTTTGGACGGCCAATATATCCTTCAGGATATTTTGATTTTTTAACCTTTGGAGCTTTAGGAGCCTTAGGTTCTTTTACCTTCTTTTCTTTTTCCATTTTTAATACCCCTTACCCATCAGTTCAATCTGAAGATTACTTCTCGTCCAAGAGAAACAAAATATGCAACGCCCTGAGAAATCATACTAAAGAACAGAAGCATAATAAAAATGAATATCAGCATACCAGCTGCTGTGAAAATCACGAACAGAAGTGTCTTCGCAAAACTGTAGGAATGAATCATCATAATTGCCATAAAGATAAGAATTCCGATCCATACAAACGAAAGTGTATTAAATACAGAATAGAATGCACTTTCTTCAACAGTTACAAAATTACTCAAAATGATAATTGGAATCTGAATGAGAACATACGGAGTAAGCGCATAAGCAGTACCCATGTAAATGTCGCCAAGATGTCCCTTACCATCGAACAGGGTTGTTACACCCCAGTTACAGATACAGAAAATTGCCAGAGGAAGAAGAACCTTAGCAAATTCCATAAGAATATTTACTTCTTCCCAGTTTACGTTTGGCTGTACTACAAAGCTTGCAAAGTGCAGCTTCCATACATGAGTAAGAAGTGTGATAATTACAATAAAATTGGCTGCAGAATAAGAACCACGCTTTGCGTGAATCAAATCCCAATAACCATCTGCGGGATGCAAGATAACATACAAGGCATAACGCAGTGTATTCAAAAAGTGAATATAAGTTTCTTTTTTGCCTAATTTACTTAATTTACGTGTTATATAACTCATAGTGAATCAAGCTCCCATTTAATTTTCTTTACGATTTTTGAAACAAAGGCTATGACAATAATTGCAATAAGCACTCCTACCATCCAGCCAATATTTGCTTCAATCCATTCTTTGCGGTAATACTTAAAGGCTTTTGAATAGTCTCTGCGATCACGCTTTGTCTTGAAATAATCCATTGCTTCCTTGTACTTGTTCTGACGAAGACAAGCTTTTCCAAGACCAATGTATGCAAGGTCGTAGTTTCCATTATATTCAAGAACCTTTGACCATGATTCTGCAGAAGCATCATATTCACCACAGGCAAACTGCTCTGTTGCCTTATAGATAAGCTTACCATAATCAGTTGGTGTAAATACTGTAATAGAAGCATTCTGTCCATCAAGAACAAAAAGATCATAACCGATGTGCTCAACTGAAGTTGGCTGACGGAAGAATCCGTCTACGTTACCACGGCCACCAAAAGCAAACAGAAGGTATCCCTGATTGTCATAAGCAAAGAGACGACCACGGCTTTCATCAACTACGATATAAACTTCATCATCAAGAACTGTAATATCTGTAAACTTAGAGGGATTACTGATACCAGCTGCATTACCCCACTGAACATCACCAATAGGAAGATTTACAGCGTTCTTAACAAGAATATCTTTTCCAAGAGCATTAAGACGGCGGATTGGTTTTGCGCTGTCTGACTTAAGATCCCACTCTTCGAAAGTTTTTGTAACGGCATAAATAAAGCCTTCTTTATCTATATAGCAGTTTGAATATTCTACAGGAACAAAGAGAACCATTTTTTCTTTCTGAGCCTGAGTAGAAAGTTTTTTCCAGATCATATCTGTCCAGTTATAAACAACTTCGTTTGCACCAAAGAAGCCCTGGAAAGTACCGTCATATTCATACTTTAAGAAACCTTTGTTGATATTTCTTGCTGAAACATAAACACGGCCCTTAGAATCTGCGACAACCTTTGTAGGAAGGAAGTCTTTTCCCTGCTCGTAAGTCGGATCATCCGGTTCCTTAAGAAGCTGAGTAACATTCAGATTCTGATCAAGGCGGATAACACGGCCGTTTTTAGTATCAGCGATATAGATTGATTCATCTTTTCCAACAAATACATCTTCAGGAAGATTCAAAGTTTCCGGTGTGTCAAATCCATTAGGATTTACATGATCAATTACACGGCGAAGCTCAAGAGTCTTCTGCTTTGTATATTCAAGCTGAATGATACGGCTGTTGTCTGTATCTGCTACATAAAGCATATTTCCGTGTGCGAACAATGAAGACGGCTTTTTCAATCCGATATCAAGGTCCAGATCATCTGCATATACTACGTGCGATACACGATATGCATCCGGAGACTTTTCCATTTTTCCCCAGTAGTCATAAATATATGTATCACCTTTTGCAAAAAGTCCTGCATATAAAGTAAAAAGACCTGCAATCAATAATAGTTTTCGTTTCATCATAGCGCTAGTCCTTAAGTCCTGATGTAGCCATTGTTTCCATAATCTGACTCTGAGAGAAGATAAAGAATACAATCGGTACAGACATTGTAAATACGATTACAGCATTCTGCTGACCTGTACGGGCAATACCACCAAGTGCTACCTGATCCAGAGCATAGCGGAGCATTTTCTTGCTTTCAGTATAGATGTACTGTACCTGAGCGTTGTTCCAAAGGTTCTGGATAGAGAAGATTGAGATTGTAAGCCATGCAGGCTTAACGTTTGGCATTACAAGCTTCCAGAAAATCAAAAGTTCACTTGCACCGTCAATTTTTGCAGCTTCAACAAGAGACATAGGGAAGCCGTCCATGAACTGCTTCATAAGGAAGAGTCCAAGAGAACCACCGATAGCCGGCAGAATCAATGACCAGTATGTATCTACCATGTGAAGCTTACACATAATCAAATAGTTAGGAATACCTGTTACATAACCACTGAACATAAGTGCAACAACAGCAACACGGAAGAAGAGCTGTCCACCTGGGAAACGATACTTAGCAAGTACATATGCAGCCATAGAAGCAAGAACAACATGACCAAGTGTACCTGTAACGGTAATGAAAATTGTGTTCCAGATATAGCGTGAAAGTGGAACCCAACCCTGACTCATTGTAATAAGAAGGTCAGAGAAGTTATCGAAAGTCGGGTTTCTTGGCAATACTGTAGGAGGGTTCTTCAAAACTTCATCAAGAGGTTTAAGAGCATTACAGATTGCAAAGAACAAAGGAAATACCATCATTGCAGAACAAAGTGCAAGGAAGATGTAGATTCCGATATCACCACCAACAGAGCGGTTTGGCTTACGGCGGAATTTATAATGATGAATTGTCTGATCTTTATACATATTTTTAGTACTCATTTTCATCCCCCTCTATTAGTGTCCTACTCTGTTCAAGAGTTTCTGAATAACCTTGTTACAGAGAATCATTGTAAGGAACAATACTGTTGCAATTGCAGATGCATAACCCATTTCGAAACGTGTAAATCCGTAGTCGAAAAGGTGTGTAACAATTGTACGTGCGTAATAGTCTGTTGAAGGATATCCGGCAAGCTGCATAGTTACATCACAAACACCGAATGCAGAAGTAATTGACATTACAGCTCCGAACAGCAGCATAGGCTTCATATTTGGAAGTGTAATGAACCAGAGTTCCTGCCAGCGGTTCTGAATACCATCAATATATCCGGCTTCATACTGTGCCTTATCAATACCTTTAAGACCGGCAACGAACGAAAGGAATCCTGTACCCAGAGACATCCAGAGGATAATCGGAATAATAACCTTCATACCAATCCGAGGATCTGTAAGGAACATAATAGGAGCATTAGTAATTCCCATATTTGCAAGGAATCTGTTAAGCCATCCGTTCTGATCATCATTGAACAATGTCTTGAATACAAAGTATGCATTTCCTGAAATAGAAGGTGCATAGAAGAAGAATACTACCAGTGTACGGATCCATTTTGGAAGCTCATTGATGAGCCATGCAAAAATGAATGCCATGATGTATCCTACAGGACCTGTAATTATAGCAATAAGGAAAGTATTCTTTACAGCTGTTGTAAATACATCATCCTCAAGGAACAGGTTCAGATAGTTTCTGGCACCAATAAAATCCGGTTTCTCCAGAATATTATAGTTAGTAAAACTAAAATAAATTGAAGTCAGCATAGGAAGTACATAGAATGTAATAAACAAAACTGCATATGGTAAAAGGAATAAATAGCAGACTTTGTTTACACGTATATTACGGCCTAAATCAGAAATTGAGAGCTTTTTCTTAGCTATATATTTATCTAACTTTTCACTCATAATTATCTCCTAACTAGTCCTCTGCAACAGGAAGGTTGAATTCCTGACGCTTACGGGTAAGCTCTTCATTGATCTTACGTGTATAATCAATAAGGGTTTCGCGTGCATCATCCTTTTCGTTGATAACGCGACGTGTACCATTTACGATATGGCGTGGAGTATAGTAGCTTCCAGGAACTTCAGGAACTCCAACTGTTTCCTGCATAGAATCTTCAAGAACTTTAATCTGTCTTGAGTTCCATGAAAGCTGTCTGAGAGCTTCTCTGTTTGCAGTTGCATAGCGGGCAGAAGCACCAAGAAGAGCTTCCATTTCACGACCAAAGCGAACCTGTGTATCAGCAGAAACCCACCATCTCATGAATTCCCATGAATCAGCCATACGGGTTTCATTTCTCATAACCTCGTTCCAGGTCTTTTCATCGATACCAGGAATTACACCCTCTTCAAATGTCTTTCCGTTATTGTCGCTATAAGCAAGCTCAGGAAGATTTGAAAGGTCAAGGTCATCAAGGTCGATTCCCTTCTTAATCATCATTGTACAAACACCACCGGAAATATTAGAACGATCAATATTTCCCTTTTCATCCTTTGTTCCAGGGAGGTATGTGAAGTCCCAGAGGCCACGGATTTCTGGTGCACCAACTACGATTGTATTGTATGTAGTATAGTTAGCGATACCGATTGCCATATCACCTGTACGAAAGCGGCTCATAAAGTCATAGACAGTAGGAATTCCATAACTGTTATAAAGGCCTGTATAAGTTTTGAATGCGGCAACACCTGGTTCGCTGTCAATAACTGACTTATTACCCTCTTTGTTATAAATCTGTCCACCAGCCTGATATACCATCGAATAGAAGGTTGTCATATCTGGAGTAATAATATTTGGATAAGGAACACCGATTGTAATGTTATTACCCTGAAGAGTTGGGAGAATTTCAATAAGTTCTTCCCATGTTTCAGGAACCTTAAGATTTAACTGTTCAAGAATATCCTTGCGGTAGAACATAAGGTTGAATGTCTGCTGCTCAGGAAGCGCATATATACCACCATTATATTCATAAGGCTTATAAGCACTTGGCATAAACCATGAAAGAACTTCATCACAATCTTTGAAACGGCGAAGGTTTACGTTTGCATTACGCAAAGCATAATCTACAGGATGTGACTGATAAGTTGAAATTACAACATCAGGTCCGTTTCCTGCTACTACGGCATTAAGAAGTGATTCAACCTTAATAAGCTTTACGTTTACATTGATTCCAGAAATTGGAGTAAAGCTGTCATCAATCATGTTCTTAAGAACCTGGCTCTGATCACGACCTGTTACAATCCATACTTCAATAAGATGATCTGATCCCTCTTTGTAAACACTACCAAGAGAAGAAGAATCATAAAAGTATGAGTTTACGAATGAAGTAATTTCATGACCAACGTTCTTAAAGAAGTTTGAGCGGTCTACTTTAATCTTATCATTGATACTCTGGAGCTGGATATAGTCGATATCAAGCTTTGTTTCTGTCATGCTGAGCATAGAAGAAGCCAGAGTTGTTGTATTATCCTTAAAACTTGCAAAACCTTTTGTAATTCTGTCAGGATGCTTATAGAACTGTTCAAGCTGAACTGCAAGAACTTCGGCAGGAGAAATCTGATTTGATTTTTCACCGGTAATTGCAACAAAGTCGTCAATAAGCTTGTACAAGCGGCGGCTTTCGAGCATCATAGCAGCTACTTCATCCGGATATACCTTCTGAATTTCATAGTCGCGGTTCAAATCTGGATGTTCACCAGTAAGAACAAGAATTGTACGATAAATAAGGTTCAATCTGTAAACAGAATCCTGAACCTGCTGTATTACCTGTCCAATCTCACCAAGAGTTGCTTCAAGCTTAATTGAATGCTTACCCTTTGAAAGATAGAACTTATATGGTTTCTTTTCTGCATCTGAAAGAGTTGCATACTGCCAGTCAGAATCATATTTAAAGCCTACTGATTTAAGTGCGTCAAAAGGAATTTCATCATCAATATAAACAGAACGACATGCTACATAACCACGCTGGAAGAACTGGCGTGCTTTCAAAGAAATTGTATACCAGCCGTCTTCAGGAACTTCAAGCTCCCATTCAATCCACTGCCCAGGAATCTTCCATGAATCACCACCTGTGTAGTTCAAAATTGTCTGCTTTGTACTGTATGGTTCAGTAATAGCAGAAGAACGGTCATAGCGGGCAAACAAAGATGGATCTGAACGAACTACAGAATCCTCTCCCTGAATCTTAACTGTAATATCTTTTCCTGTATAACTGTCAGGATTTGATTTCTGTTTTGCAAGATACTGCTCGTAGGTTTTATAAACAACAACCGGACAAAGTTTAATACCACTGATTGCCATTGGTTCACTAGTTGCTTCGAGAGTAATTTCATTTTCACCCTTGTTAAAGAATACTTTATAAGGGTCTACTTCATAGCCAAGATCACTCTTGAAATATACAGACTGATAATCAAAGACTTCTACCTGAGTTGGACGGATACTGTTACCACGGTTATCATATTTTACAGGGCCGCCATCCTTCCAGAGTCTGTAAAAAGCAAGGGTATCAGCACCAGTAAATGGCATTTCACCGTTTACATACAGAATACGTTCCATATTTACATTTCGAGAAGGAACGGCGACATATTCCATACTGATATTATAGAAGCCAGCTTCCGGTACATCTACAATCCAAGTTACAGAAGATTCTTCATCTGTAATAACAACATCTTTTCCTTTGTAGTTCTTTTCCACGCGGGTACCAGTTGATTTTTCTTCAACAAAGTTAAGAACATCAACAGAAACTTCATTCTTAGGATTCTTAGCCGAAGAATGCTCTTTCAAATACTCCGAATAAGTTCGTGTAGAAGAAACGGCCCCAACATTTGTGGATAAATCATAATTATCATACTTAGCATGATAATCTTTATCAGGAAAAAAGCTCGGGATAGCGAAAATGAGAATAATAACTACAAGTGCTATTAAAACATTTCGCAACGTTTTATTAATTTTTATTCCTACCATAGTATTCCTATTTTATCATAAGTTTGCTTTTATACCATAGGAAAAAATTCTTAATGGATATGATAAAAAAAAGCCGGCCCTTATTAAGAACCGGCTTTTAAGTAGTAATTTACCTGTTTTTAATCTTTCTTAAAGTAGCTGTCAAATTCTTCATCAGAATGAAGTTTTTCATCATTTTTTGACTCAGATTTTTTATGACTTGTTTTTTTTACCTCTTCAGGATCAATATTTGCACTTTTAAGATTTTCAGCATCATCTTCACTGAAATCCTCATCATTATAAGGCATTACAAGACATGCGATGATATAAACAATCAATCCTGCACCCTTGAGCAGACATAAAAGAGCTGCAACAATACGAACGATTGTCGGATCCATATTAAAGTATTCTGCCAATCCTCCGCAGACACCACCAATCATCTTATTTTTTCTTGATTTATACAGTCTTTTCTTTTCCATATTATCTATCTCCTATCAGTTTGTTCTATTTAATTGTAATATTTACAGAACCCATTCCACAATTTACAGAGAAATGGTTTGCAAGCTTCTGATTGTTGTAAACCTGGCAGACACCACTCTTCTTTTCACCATTAAAGCGGAAATCTCCCAATCCAACCTTTGCATCATAAGAATAAGCAGCTGGATCACCTTTAAGTTTCAGCTCCATATTACCCATTCCACAATCAAGATTTACAACTCCTGTTATGGTTCCTGTAAATTCAAGATTACCCATACCGCAACGCATATTAATTTTGCCGCCAAAAATACCATCAAGAACAAGGTTTCCTGCCCCCACATCAACATTTCCAGACTCACAATTCAAAGAAATTATTTTTGAAACAAGTTTTCCTGCTCCAACACCAATTCTGAATTTTCCAACACTCGCATCCTTAGGAATAGTAACAAGTACACGTGGAACAATACGGCTTCTGCGGTTATGACTCCAGAAGTTCAGATTAAATCGTCGTGTATTGCTTACAACAAGCGTTCCTTCCTTATTCAAATAACAGTTCATGCATTCTTCAGGAAGTCCGCGAGTTTCAATACAGTATTTATCACCTTCAATCAGAACAACTTCAGCAGCTCCAAAATCCATAGAAAGATTCTTTACTTCAGATTTCTTGAACTCAAAGTAAAGGGCATCAATACTACATCCGTCTACACTACTTGTTCTCTCATTATCAGAATCATCATCTGACTCATTATCAGCCTTTGAAGACTTTGTATCCACGAGCGCATTTGCAAACTTCTCAATAATAGTTTTAGCAAGCTCCTCAGGAGTTCCCAGCTCACGCATTACCTTTTCATCATCATCAGCTTCATCAAAATAATCAGAATAATACTGAATAGCCTCAGACTGTTCATCAGAAGAAAGAGACATAATACTGCTCTTCAATTCATTCAAATATTCTTCTCTCGTCATCTATTTTTCCTCTTTTCCAGATGAAACTCCCATAAGAATCTCATCAACACCATTTCTAAAAAGTACCCATTCACTGCGATACTTATCCAGCAGAATCATACCATTAGAAGTTATCTTATAGTATCTTCTGTTCCTTCCCTGAAACTCCATGTCGTAAGTTTCAAGGTAACCGTCCTTCTGAAGTCTCCTGAGCACCGGATAAAGCGTGCTTTCAGAAACATCCATAATTTTACGGACATCCTGCGTTATCTTGTAGCCGTAAGTTCCTTCAAGGCTGACAACCGAAAGTACCACAGCATCAAGCAGGGCGGAGCCCGCTGTAAACACCATCGGAACCTCCTTTGCTTCGTGTAATATTGTTTAGATATCTATATTATATAATATATAATATTATAACACCAAAAGTCAAGAATTTTGTTACTAGCCTACAATCGAAAATCCGTTAAAAAACGAGCCGGCAGGGTCGTTTTAGGATTATCGAAAAAACGGCTCAGAGAGAGATTAATCGAGCGACTTTAAAAAGAAAAAGGCAGACCTCCGAAGAGATCTGCCTAAAATCTTTAATTTAGATATGTAGTTTTATATTACATTCCGTAAGTAGAAATGAATACACCAGCTGCAATAGCTGTACCAATTACACCTGCTACGTTTGGTCCCATTGCGTGCATCAAAAGGAAGTTTGTAGGATCTTCGGCCATACCTACTTTGTTAGCAACGCGGGCTGCCATTGGAACTGCTGATACACCAGCCGAACCGATAAGCGGATTAATCTTCTCTTTAAGGAAGAGGTTCATAATCTTAGCCATGATAAGACCACCCATTGTAGCGATACAGAAAGCGAGAAGACCAAGAACGATAATACCAAGTGAGTTAGCGTGCATGATCTTTTCCGGAGTCATCTGTGAACCTACACCAAGAGAAAGAAGAATAGAAACAATGTTCATAAGTTCATTCTCTACAGTCTTAGAAAGACGCTGTACAATTCCAACTTCCTTAATGAAGTTACCGAATGCGAGCATACCGATAAGTGGAGCTGCAGGTGGCAGAAGAAGAATTGTTACAACCAGCAAAAGCAATGGGAAGAGAGTCTTTTCTGTCTTTGAAACAGGACGGAGCTGACTCATCTTAATCTGGCGTTCTTTCTTAGAAGTCAAAAGCTTCATGATAGGTGGCTGAATCATTGGAACCAGTGCCATGTAAGAATATGCGGCAACGGCAATAACGGCCATCATCTCTGGAGCAAGTTTACCAGAAACATAGATAGAAGTAGGACCATCAGCACCACCAATAATAGCGATGGCACAAGCCTGCTTCATGTTATAGTCGATTCCAGGAATAAAGTTCATGGCAGCAACACCAAAGAGTGTAGCAAATACACCGAGCTGTGCGGCACCACCGAGCAATGCAGTCTTAGGGTTAGCAATAAGTGGACCGAAGTCTGTCATTGCACCAATTCCCATAAAGATAAGCATTGGGAAGAACTCGTTTCCAACACCTGCATTGTAAATGATATGAAGCATACCATCTGGGCCATCACCCATTCCTGCACCAGGAATATTTACAAGAATAGTTCCGAATCCGATTGGAATAAGAAGTAATGGTTCAAATCCCTTTACTACTGCAAGGTAAACAATAAGGAAGCCGATAGCAAGCATAATAAGTCTCTGCCAGCCCTTTACCGGGTGAGCGGCAAGGTCAGCAGAGGCCTGTGCAGCCTGCTCTTCCTTAGCAATTTCCATAGCTTCCTTAGAAGCCTTTTCCTCTGCAAGCTCTGCTACAGTAGGAGTATGAATCATCTTATAAATACCTGTATTCTTTCCAACATTCTTAAAGAATGATGAAACAGAAATAGGCTTAATATTTTCAGAACCTTTAATGATTGTTGAAGATGCATAACTGCCAGATGAAGAAGTTCCAGAATCACCTGAAGCTCCGCAGCCAGCAAAAGAAAGCACTACAGCAATCAGACAGATTACACTTGTAATCTTAAGGTACTTGAATTTATCATTTTTTTTGTTCAATTCTGTTTCCATAATAAATCCTTACTGAACTTCAGCGAGTGTAGCACCCTGTGCAATCTGACTGCCAGTTGCTGCGATAAAATGAATCTTACCAGCGGCACCAGCCTTAATTTCCAATTCCATCTTCATTGATTCAATGATGATTACTGTTGTGTCAGGAGAAACTGAGGCACCTTCGCTAACTGCATAGCGGAGCAAAGTTCCGGCAACAGGAGCTGGCACAGGTTTACCACCGGCAGATGCTGCAGGTGCTGGAGCTGGCTGAGCAGGAGCAGCAGGCTGTGGAGCTGGAGCTACAGGAGCAGCAGCAACAGGTGCACCACCGAGGTTAGCCAAAGTCTGGCCCTGTGCAATCTGAGTGCCTGGCTGTACAACAAAGCTGATTTTTCCGTCAGCTGGAGCCTTAACTTCGAGCTCCATCTTCATAGATTCAATAATGATTACAGTATCACCCTTCTTAACCTGAGCACCCTCGCTAACTGCATAGCGGAGAAGAGTTCCGGCAACAGGAGATGGCACTGGCTGACCACCACTTACTGCGGCAGCGGCAGGAGCGGCTGTGGCTGCTACTGGAGCAGCGCCGGCAGCACCGAATGTTACATTATAAGCAGTACCGTTTACATTTACGCTCATGCTGTCGCCAGCTGGGCCTGTTGTAACATTGTATGCTGTGCCATTAACGTTGATTGTATATGAACCACCCTTATTTTCTTTAGCAGCAGCAGGAGCAGCTTCTTTCTTAGCAAATGTTGCAGCTGCATCAACTGGTCCCTTAGAACGTTCAGCAAAGAACTTAGGAGCAACATTAGGGAACATAGCGTATGTGAGAACATCTTCATCAGAACCGTCACCACCAGCCTTCTTAGACTCTTCAACCATCTTGTCCCATTCAGGTTCAATAAGGTCAGCAGGACGACATGTAACAACTGCATCCATATGGTTCTGTTCAAGAGCCTTCTTAACAAGTTCTGGATCAGCATCAGTTGGAAGTTTACCGAACTTACCAGTAATCAAGTTACGGAAGTCCTGAGTCATTACTTTATATGGTCCCATAAGAACGTTCATAACAGCCTGTGTACCAACAATCTGAGATGTTGGAGTTACAAGTGGAACATAACCTGCAGCCTTGTGAACCTTTGGAAGTTCAGCAAGTACAGCGTCCATCTTGTCGCCTGCGTTCTGCTGTTTGAGCTGTGATTCGAGATTAGAAAGCATTCCGCCTGGTACCTGAGAAAGAAGAATACGTGTATCAGCACCAAGGAATGCAGATTCAAGAGATGAATAGTGCTTGCGAACTTCGCGGAAGTAAGCAGCAATCTCAAGAAGAAGCTTTGTATCAAGACCTGTATCCATGTCTGTACCTTTGAGCATTTCTACTACAGTTTCTGTAGGAGAATGAGAAGTACCCATAGACATAGAAGAAATTGCTGTATCAAGCCAGTCTGCACCAGCTTCAGCAGCCTTCAAAAGTGTTGCAACAGAAAGACCTGTTGTTGCGTGTGAGTGGATTTCTACTGGAAGATCAACCTTAGCCTTAATCTTCTGTACGAGGTCATAAGCTTCATATGGCTTAAGAAGACCAGACATATCCTTAATACAGATAGAATCTGCACCAAAGTCTGCATAAGTCTTAGCAAGCTCAGCATATTTTTCATTTGTGTGGAATGGAGTTACTGCATAAGAAATAGCCATCTGAACATCAACGCCAGATTTTTTAGCAGCCTTTGTAGCACATTCCATGTTACGAGGGTCGTTACAAGCATCAAAGATACGGAAACAACCGATACCGTTCTTTGCAGCAGTTTCAACGAACTTCTCTACTACATCATCAGCATAGTGCTTGTAACCAAGAAGGTTCTGAGCACGAAGAAGCATCATGATTTTGTTGTTTGGAAGTGCTGCATGAAGTTTGCGGAGGCGCTCCCATGGATCTTCGTTCAGGAAGCGGATACAAGAGTCATAAGTTGCTCCACCCCATCCTTCGATATATTTGTAACCAACTTTATCAAGTTTATCACAGATTGGCAGCATATCTGCTGTTGTCATACGTGTTGCGTGAAGACTCTGATGAGCATCACGAATTGCAAGTTCTGTAATTCCTACTTTTGCCATATATTTATACCCCTATATTTACGAATTCAATGCCTTGTCATGCACGGCAGCTGCGATTGCAGCAATAATAGCACCATCATTTCCAGTATTTACCGGAGCTGAAGCCTTTGGTGTGTCAACAGGCTGTTCTTTATCGAGTTTAAGTGCATGAATAACACCCTTCAGGATGGTCATACAGATAATCAGGATAATGATAAAGCTGAATACAACACACATACCAAGCAGAGTCAGAAGTCCGCTCTGACCAAGCATTTCAGTAATTGTCATATATTTATCCTCAAAATCCCGGCGTACCGGGTAGTTTTTCAAAAAAAATCGAAACATACGCCCGATTTTAATACGTCAGATTATAATGAAACAAGACTAAAAGTTCAATTCACAGAAAACAATTTCTATGCTAGAATATTACTAAAGATTACAGGTCTAAAAGGCCCATAATCAGAGGTAATAAAATGACAATTGCAAACTGGATTCTTCTTGGCGCTTTAATAATTATAATTGGGCTTCTGATTGTTTCTTATATCATCAAACATGCTATGCTCCAGAAAATCTGTGAATGTTTAATAATTCCATTTTTTGGTGCACTAAACATTTTACTGTTAAGAGATTTTCTGCCAGATTCCCTTCACTTAATTAAGGTAACAATATTTGCACTTTCAATTGCCACCCTCTCAACAGTTTTTCTGGCTTTCGAAAAAATTAAACTTCTGCGAATCTTCGGTCGTATTTTTATTCTTGCGAACGTATTCTGCTGGTGTACATTATATAGAACAGTATTCTTTATTCACAAAGTTCCATTATGGCTTATAATTCTGATGTGTGCTATTTATCTGACGGGAACTGTCATTGCAATAATACTTTCAGGAAAGCAGGATGTTCGTTTTTACATTCTTTTTGCATTTGGCTTTGCATTATCATCATACCTGCATTTCTGCAGTCTGATTTTCCTGTGCTATGAGACAACCGGCCACACAATTATACTGTTTGCAGGTACCTCAATCTTCCTGGCTCTCACAGCGTTCCATTTTATAAATCAGGCAAAGTTAAAATTTAAGCACGCCGGAAAAATCAGATACAGCCTTCTGGTTATATCTCAAATTCTCATAGCGTGCTCAAATATTCTGATGTGCCGATAATCGAAGAACCGTTAAAAAATGGGCTGCGACAGCGGGCCATTTTAGGTTCATCGAAAAAACGGCTCAGAGGCAAGCTGTGCTTGCCGACCTATCAATAAATATCATCCCAGCCGTAGAGATTTCCCTTAGAAACCTTACCACTCTTAAGAGCAGCATCAAGTTTAATAAGAGATTCTACCGCGCCAACAGCAAAGCCTTCACGGCTTCTTGCTGTATGTGTAAGCTCGATTGTATCTGCAGTTCCATCAAAGAAAACCTTATGCGTTCCAGGAACATTACCACAGCGGGTTGAACTTACATGAAGCTGATTTGCAGCTGGTCTTTCATGGAAAGCATCAGTTACAATTTCAGTCTTATCTTTATAACCAAGCTGAACACGGCGTGCAATTTCAAGTGCAGTACCACTAGGACTATCTGCCTTCTGATTATGATGAAGCTCCCATGTTGCAACATCATAATCTTTATATTCAGCCATAATCTTTGCAGCTTCTTCTACAATTTTATAGAACATATTTACGCCGATAGAAAAGTTTCCGGCAGTCATAACTGTTCCACCAACCTGCTTTGCATATTCAGCAATTTCTGCATGCTTGTCATTCCAGCCTGTAGTTCCAACAACAAGAGGAAGTCCAAGTGGAAGGAGTGCACGGACATTAGCAAGAACAGCAGTTGGATGAGTAAACTCAATAATTCCCTCTGCCCCGCTTGATTTTACAGCGCGCACAATTGCATCTGTATCTCCAGCAGCAACTTTTACTTTGGCATCATCTGCCATAACATCTATAGTTGTAACAACCTCATGACCGGCACGCTTAGCAGCCTGCTCAATCATATGTCCCATCTTTCCATAACCAACAAGTGCAATCTTCATAAAAAACTCCTTTGTTTGATTTTCGTATAATATCAAAAAAAGATTTTTTAATCATTAGTTTTGTATTTCATAAAGCTCAATATTTGCATCCTGAAAGTTTGAAAAGCACAGATATTTTCCATCAGGACTGATATCAAGACCGGTAGGTTGATTACCACCTTCAAAGGCTGTAACAACGTTCATAGACTGGGTATCTATAATTTGAATCTTTCCATTTTTTGGACTTCGTTTTGTGTAATCTTCAGGATTATTCGGACCACGAGAAGAAACAAAAAGCCATCTATCCTGATAAAGTTTAATAGTATTTGGATTATTGAACACCTGAGTTTTGCCTGCAATCTTAAAGGTTTTAAGATTTATTTCGTAAATCATTCTGTGATACATATCGGAAACATATGCCTTTGTACTGTCCGAATTCAAAACAATATGCCGCATAGCTCCCTTTTCAACTTTCAACACCGAAAGCTGCTTTCCTGTTTCAACATCAAACTTTTCTACAAGTCCAGCATCAAAGGAAAGGCTTATAAGACTTTTTCCATCCTCAATAAAATATAGCCCTCGAGGTGCAGCTCCTGTAGAAATTTTTCTGAGGCAACTTCCCGTCTCATAATCAATTATAGAAACATCATTCGAAACCCAGTTAGAAACGGCCAGCAGCTGCTTTTCGTCAGAAAAAGCAATAAACTTTGACCAGTTTCCTCCGGTAGCTATAGTTCTTTTATATTCAAAACCAGGATAAGAATATTCGTACAGCTTTGCAGTTGTCATTTGTGAAACCAAAAAAACATTTTTCTGAGAAATAAAAAGACCTTCTGCAAAGCCAAGTTGTAAAGCATCAGGAGGAACTATTCGTTTTACAATTTTCTTTTCCTGAATGCTGAAAACATCAAAACCATTATCATTTAATAACGGCATAATTATGAATTTACTGTCCGGAGAAAACAAAACTTGCTTAGGCTGTTCGCCACATGTGTAAACACCGATTTTTGTCAGTTCCGGCGCCTGTGCATACACAAAACCAGCAAGGCATATTGTTAGCACCAGGACAGTAAATGCTTTTTTCATAACTGTTTATCAACTGAAATATGCATTGTGAAGAATCTGAACAGTTTTATCTGCTTCATCATCATTTACAATCATACTGATATTAACTTTGCTTGCGCCCTGAGAAATCATCTGAACATTGATTCCTTCTTCAGCAAGAGCATCAAAGCCGCTTGCAAGGATAGCAGAAGAATGAGCTGCGTCACAAATAATAGTAACGATAGCCTTATCCTTACGAACAGATACCTGACTAGCCTGCTCGAGATCGGAAATAAGACCTGTAAGATCAGACTTTGTATTTACAGTAAGAGAAACAGAAACTTCAGAAGTAGCAATTACATCAATACTGATATTCCATTTAAGGAAGTTATTGAAGATGTGAGCCAGGAAGCCTGCAGCGCCCAGCATACGTGAAGAAACAATATCAATCAAAGTGATGTGTTTTACAGTTGTAATTGCGCAAACAGGTGGAACTTTTCCAGAATGTTTTTCTACAATAATAGACCCCGGGCTTGTAATATTGTAAGAGTTCTTAACACGAACCGGAGTTCCAGTTTTACGAACAGGAAGCATAGAACGAGGATGAAGAACCTGAGCTCCGAACATAGCAAGCTCCTGAGCTTCTTCGTAAGTAACTTCAGGAACAGGCTTAGCCTCTTTTACAACGCGAGGGTCAGTAGTAAGAATACCGTCAACATCCTTCCAGGTCTGAACTTCTTCAGCGCGCATAGCAGCACCAATCATTGTTGCTGTAAGATCAGAACCACCACGCCCAAGAGTTGTTATATTTCCTTTTTTGTCTTTTGCAATAAAGCCAGTTACGATAGGAATATGATTGTCTGTGCCGTTTTTGTAATCATTAAGATGAGCCGGAATATTTTCCCAAACCTCATCGAGAAGTTCAGCAGACATATAGTTAGAATCAGAAACAATTCCAATATCCCATGCATCATAGAAGCGGGCTGGAATTCCCTGAGACTCCAAGTAAGCTGCCATCATACGAACAGACATACGCTCGCCAAAGCTAACAAGATAGTCGCGTGAACGTTTACTGATTTCTTTAAGCATTGAAATACCGGTAAGCAGCTGTTTAAGCTCAGTCAAAAGAGCTTCAATAGTTTCAATTTTAATTCCAAGCTCAGCGGCAGTATCCTCATGGAGTTTAGCAACTCCAGCAACATCAACCTCTCCGAGCACAGCCTTATCTGCAGCTTCCAGAAGATGGTCTGTAGTATCTCCCATAGCTGAAAGTACTACAGCAGGTCTCTTATCCTGATAAGCCTTAATAATAGAAGCAACATGCTTGATTCTCTCTGCATTAGCAACAGAAGAACCCCCGAATTTCATTACTATCATATTTATATTCCTTATAATAGATTGATTATAGTGATTTACTTAATTGTGTGGAAGTACATTGAAAAATCTTATTCCATATAAAAAAGGCCTTCCCCGAAGGAAAGACCTTTTAATCAACAGTAAATCTTATGCCTTATTAGAAGAACTTAAACTCAAGTCCAAGTCCACCGTAGAGGGTTCTGCGGGCAAAAGAATAAGTAGGATAAGAAGCTCCTCCTACCTGATATCCATTTACTTCAATTGGAACATCTTTCTTTTTAAAGTCACAAACAAAACGTCCAGAAAGAACAAGGCCAAGATGATCTGTAAAATAAAATTTAAAATCAGCTCCAGTTATAAGACCTACTGTAAAATCCTGTTTCTTTGCATTTGTAATATCACCCAAAGAAGCTAAAGGAATTTCAAAATTTGGACCTACACCAAAACCAACTGTAAATTTCCACAAATCAAGATTCAGCCATGCCATTGGAGAAAGATCCAGAATATGCATATTATACTGAACATTCTGGGTACCATCTTTTGCAAATGTAATCGAACTTCTTACATAATTTGCTTCTGCCTGAATTCCAAGACCTCCAAACAATGCAAAGTTAGCATAAGCTCCAAAACCAAAGTCGAAAGTCTTATCTTCTTTTGCAGCATTGTAATTATCAGCAAAAGAACCACCATCAAAGTTTCTACCAAGAATACCACGTGCTCCAACTTCAAAATCAAGAGCAAAAGTAGCACTTAGCATTAAAACAGCTGTAAAAGCCATAGCAATAATCTTCTTCATTTTAATACATCTCCTCTTTAAGTAGATTCATAATATTATAACAAAAGAGTAACGTATTTTTGTTACTATTGCAAATCACTTTATTTTCACGAGCCGGTACCATCATATTTTCTAGCCCCTAAAAGCCAGAATCTGTAACTAAGATAAAAGAACAGAAGGCCTATGAGTGGTGAAAGCCACGAAAGAAGCGGAATATTATCAGGACGCAGAATTACCAGTGAAGGATAATACGCAATAAACGCAATCGGAATCACAAAAGTAAAGATAATTCTGAAAACTGTATTAAAAATACTTGCCGGATATTTTGCAAAATCCTTAAAGCGGAACATGATTACCATAATATATCCCGAATTCTGAATCCAGAAACAGGTAGCAGCTGCAAAATTCATAATTGCTATCATAAAAAGTGATGCTGCTATCAAAAAAAGCAGAGTCTGTGCAAGAATCACAAAGGTCACAGGTATTCCCAAATGACTCCAGGCAAAGGCTAAAGTTCCCACACCGAAACAAAGCTGTCCCAGTCCCTTAACATCAAAAACTTCAGAAATATAATAGAAGAATATGTTGATTGGGCGGAAACAGTACTTTATAAAATCTCCGGTTTTTACTGCATAACGAAGATTCCAGTTATTGTCAAAAAAGCACTGAACCGGAGTCAAAGCAACCAGCGAAAAGCCATACAGAAAAAGCATTTCGTACATTGTCCAGCCATTGATTGATGGAAAGTTTCTGAACAAAATTCCAAAAGTCACAAAACCAACAAGATTCGAAACTATCATTCCTATATTCGAAATAATAAAATCTGCACGATAACTCATCTTACTTTTCAAATCCTGTACAAGAATCTTTCTATATATATCAAGATAAAAGCGAAGTCCCCTTCTCTTAGTTGCAACTGTATTACTCATTTTCTAGCCTCCGTTTACAGTAATCTTTTTAAGCGAAACACTCCAGAAAGCACAGCCTATAGCTGTAAGAGCAAGGCACCAGGCAAGCTGAAGAACAAGTGAAAATAACAGACCGCTTCCAATTGTATAACCGGGTTTCTGCAGCAGGACATTCAATGGAGTATCATAAATACAACGGAACGGCAGATACTGAACAATCTTTCGAAGCGACTCTGGAAAGAAAGCAAGAGGAATTGAAGCTCCAGACAAAAGAAGCACAATACATTCCTTTACCATATTCAAACCCCAGGTAGATTCTGTATACAGACAGATTGTCGCGCAGATCATATCTATACTGAAATTGATTACCAGAGCCATCACGACTGAAAGCACAAAGAAAAGCAGATTAAAACTGAGAGCAATACTGCCATGAGTAAGTATATTTATGATGATAAATGTGGGCAAAAAAGTCAGAAAGAAAGACATGATATTCTCTCCGATGTATGACCAGAAACTATAATTACGAAAGGACATTGGCTTAAGCAGTTTCAGAACGATTGAGCCCGACTGAATTTCACGGCTCATATCCCAGACAAGGAATACCTCCAGAAAATTGAACAGAGCTGTTGCAAGGACGAGGTAAACCAAAGTGTCATTGAGAGTCATGCCGTTTACAACATCACTTCCAGAACTGGCATAAATTGCCTTCCAGAGAAAATAAATCAGAACCAGATAAATCAGGTTTCCGAAAAGTGTTACAAAAGTTCCAAGGCGGTAGTGGAGTTTTTCCATCATGCCAAGGCGGGTTAAAGCTAAGTATTTTTTTAGATTCATATAACATCTCCGTAATAAACAAACAGTCGGCAAGAACAGCTTGCCTCTAAGCCATTCTTTCGATAATCCTAAAACGCCCCTTTTCAGGCTCGTTTTTTAACGGATTTTCGATTTGAAGCATCGTAAATCTTTTTAATAACTTCCTCAGTCGAAATATCCTCTACACTGATATCCTTAATGCTGCCCTTTCTCTGATATTCTGAAATTACAGACATAACATCAGTTTTACATTCATCAACAATAATTTCCTTCCAGCCTGTATCCGCAAGATTCAGGCGTAGCGTTCTGTATGAGCCGAAATAATGCTTCAGATGCTCAATGTCGTTATCATAAATCATACTTCCGTGATCAATGATTACAATTCTCTGACACAACGCATCAACATCCCCCATATCATGAGTTGTAAGAATTACTGTTGTATTCTTTTCCTTGTTCAGCCCCTTAATGAGCTCACGGATTTTTGACTTCATAGAAACGTCCAGACCAATTGTAGGTTCATCAAGAAAGACAATTTTCGGATTATGCAAAAAGGCCGCAAGAATATCACTCAAAGTTCGCTGACCAAGAGACATCTGGCGAACAGGCTTGTGCAGAAGAGTTTCTATATCAGCAAGCTCGTGGTAGAGTTCAAGCATTCTGTTATAATCTGCCGTATCAATCATATAGATATCCTTAAGCAGTTTGAAGGATTCAATAAGTGGCAGTGACCACCAGAGCTGACTTCTCTGTCCAAAAACAACACCGATATTCTCTGCATTGCGGCTGCGGTCTTTATATGGAATTGTTTGATTTACAAGAATCTTTCCACGGGTCGGTTCAAGAACGCCGGTCATCATTTTGATTGTAGTGGATTTTCCAGCCCCATTAGGACCAAGATATCCTACAATTTCACCAGGCCTGATATTGATGGAAATATTATCAACCGCAGTAATAGTTTTATAGTCGCGGGAAAATAAATCTTTAATACTCCCCTTCAACCCCTCATGACGATTCAGAACTTTAAACTCCTTAGTCACGTTGTTCATTCTGATTGCAAAGTCTTCTTCAGCCATAAAGCCCTCCATAACAGGGAATCTGAAACAGAAGGTGTCCATAATTCCATTCCAGATTCCCTTGCTTTTACAAGATAGTTGAATTATACTTAGTAAATAGATGTAATATAATTATTGTTTTTACATATTTTAATAACTATTTTACACTTATAATGTAATATTGTTATTGTTTTTAGGAAGTTTTATGACAGCACAAAAACCAAAGCGCGGAATCATCATGAAGCGCAATGATGGTTCTGAAGTTGTAAATTATAATATAGATTCTTTTCCAACATATATTCATGACGGTTATGTTTATCCAGGCTGTACCTGGGAGCGGGTTGCTCACTATCATGATGATGTTGAATTCGTTTCTGTTTATTCCGGCTCCATGGAATATTCTGTAGACGGAGTAAATATTCGTCTTAAAAAAGGAGATACACTTTTTGTAAATGCAGACGCCATCCACTACTCCATAGCTACAGAAAACCGAGTTACAAAATATTATATCGCCATTATGAATCCACGGATTATCTGTTCATCTTATGCGGTTGAAACAAAAGCCATAAAGCCAATAATTTCAGATCGTTCCGTTCCTTTCATACATTTTAAAGCTGATGATTTTGATGGTCCTGAAATTCAACAGCTTCTCAAAAATCTCTGTAAGGAAGAAGAAAACAAAAGTGAGTTTATGATTACTAAGGGATTTTTTGAGCTCTGGGAAATAATCATGCACCGCTTTACAGACGCTTATCGTCTGCACGTAGGTCGAATAGAAGATGCTGATTCTCACAATGCAAAACTAAAAGGCATGATGATTTATATTGATGAGCATTATAACGAACAGATTACCCTAAAAGATATTGCTCAGGCTGGCTGCGTAAGTCAGAGTTTATGTAATCAGATTTTCAATAAGCTTACGGAAAAATCTCCAATTGAATATCTTATGCATTACAGAAGCCGAAAGGTTGCAGATTTATTACAGGCTGGTGATATGAGTATGGCAGAAATTGCTGAAATTACTGGCTTTACAGGAGCCAGTTATATGGCTGAAACCTTCAAGAAGTTTTATAAGATGTCACCAAGGGATTTCAGGAAATCTTCCCGTCCCGGAACATCCTCATCATCTCGTTTGTCAGACTATAATCCGAAGGCTGAAGTTCAATTTCACTGCGACTAACCCACTCAGCATATTTCAACTCGCCCTCATCCATTCTGATTGTATCGTCACCATCAACCTCACAGAAAAATCCTGCAAGAATATCCTGTGCAAGCGCCCATGGCTGTGACTTATAATAACGGATATTTTTTACCTTAAGACCGACCTCTTCCATGACCTCGCGTTCAACAGTCTGCTCCAGTGTTTCACCAAACTCAGTAAAGCCTGCAACAAGAGCCGAATGTGCATAACCTCTACGATACTTAGTAATCAGGATTTTATCTCCATTTATGATCCCGATAATTACAGCAGGGTTAATACGTGGATAGATTTTTGTCTGACATTCTGGACAGAAGAGAGCACGTTCTACTGTATCCAGCTTCAGTTCATGTCCGCAGCGTCCACAGAATTTATTATCATCATACCACTTCCAGATATGATAAGCCGAGAAAACAGCAAAGAGTTCAACATTAGAAGCGAGCGGCATATCCCGTAACTGTCGAGGTGTTAATAAAGAATAATTTGGAAGATTAGCAAATGGAACAATTTCATCTTTAATAAGAAAATATTTTTTATTATCAATTGAAAAAAGATAAGTTGCAGAAAGCTTTGGATAAGAAAAATCCTTAAAAGTGGGTAATATCAGCCTTTGTTCTTTCGAATCATAACAGACATAAACCTTATCATCCCAAAAATCAAATACAATATCATCATCACTAACTGAAATATTTTCAAAATGATTATCAAAAACAGAAGGTGCAATATCTTGAATCATGAAATAAAATCCCCTTTTTTACAATTATAAAAAAACTGAATATAAATGGGAAGTCATAAAAATATCTATTGTACAAGGCAGTGAGAGGATCGAACTTGCCTATAATCGGAAATCCGTTAAAAACAATTGCGCCAGCAATTGTTTAGGATTATCCGATATATGGGTAGGAGCGAACGGCAGCGAGCGACTTCTGACAGAATGTCGGGAGAAATGAGATCCGACAAAACCGCAAAAATAGTCTCATAACAAAAAAAAAAGACACTTCAAAACGAATAGTCTCTAGATTGGCAGTGAGAGGTCGAACTCCCGACACGCCTAAAATTGGAAATCCGTTAAAAAAAATTGCGAAAGCAATTTTTTAGGATTCTCCAATAAATGGCGCGAGAGAGCGGAGCGAACGAGATCTGCAGAATGTCGGGAGTTCGATCCGGGACAAACCAAATGAAGTCATAGTAAAAAAAAAGACACTTCAAAACGAAGTGTCTCTAGATGGGCAGTGAGAGGATCGAACTCCCGACATTCTGGGTGTAAACCAGACGCTCGTACCAGCTGAGCTAACTGCCCGAAAAAAAAACTGGCGACTTTCTACTTTCCCGGAACGAATCCAGTATCATCGACGTAAGAGAGCTTGACTTCCGTGTTCGGAATGGGAACGGGTATTACCTCTCCACTATGGTCACCAGTATTATTTACTGTGTTATACGAAGAGCACTAATCTGAAATCTCAGAGCGTGCAGGACGGAAATATATCAGAAAAGAAGTTTTTGTTCAAGTAGTTTTTGAACGGAAACGATGATATGGCCAAGTCTCACGACTTATTAGTAATGCTCGGCTGAACGCCTCACGACGCTTACACCTGCATCCTATCAACCTGGTAGTCTCCCAGGAGTCTTCAGGGAACTTAAAGTTCCAGGGAAGTCTAATCTTGAGGTGGGCTTCCCGCTTAGATGCTTTCAGCGGTTATCCCTTCCGGACTTAGATACCCAGCACTTACCCTTGGCAGGATAACTGGTAAACCAGAGGTTCGTCCACTTCGGTCCTCTCGTACTAAAAGCAGCTCCTCTCAAACTTCCATCGCCCATAACAGATAGGGACCGAACTGTCTCGCGACGTTCTGAACCCAGCTCACGTACCACTTTAATTGGCGAACAGCCAAACCCTTGGGACCTGCTCCAGCCCCAGGATGTGATGAGCCGACATCGAGGTGCCAAACTTTCCCGTCGATGTGAACTCTTGGGGAAAATCAGCCTGTTATCCCCGGAGTACCTTTTGTCCGTTAAGTGATGGCCTTTCCACTCAGCACCATCAGATCACTAAGACCTACTTTCGTACCTGCTCGAATTGTCACTCTCGCAGTCAAGCCTCCTTGTGCCTTTACACTCGTGCTCCGATTTCCAACCGGAGTGAGGAGACCTTCGCGCACCTCCGTTACTCTTTGGGAGGCGACCGCCCCAGTCAAACCGCCTGCCTAACATTGTCCCCAATCCTGCTTCAAGGATAAGGTTAGAAATCCTGTTCATCAAGGCTGGTATTTCACCATTGACTCCGCGCAACCTGACGGCCACGCCTCACAGTCTCCCAGCTATCCTACACATGATAAACAGGATCCCAATATTAAGTTACGGTGAAGGTTCACGGGGTCTTTCCGTCTAATTATGGGTATCCGGCTTCTTTACCGGAATATAAATTTCACCGAGTCTCGCGTTGAGACAGTGCCCAGAATCGTTACACCATTCGTGCGGGTCGGAACTTACCCGACAAGGAATTTCGCTACCTTAGGACCGTTATAGTTACGGCCGCCGTTTACAGGGGCTTCGATTCAATGCGTCAGATTGCTCTTGACATCTCCTCTTAACCTTCCTGCACCGGGCAGGTGTCACCACCTATACGTCCCATTGCTGGTTCGCAGATGGCTGTGTTTTTGATAAACAGTCGCCTGGGCCTGCTTTCTGCCGCTCACTATCATTTCTAACGTGAGCCACACTTCTTCCGAAGTTACGTGCGCATTTTGCCGAGTTCCTTAACGCGAGTTCGCTCGTGCGCCTTAGATTACTCATCCTTCCTACCTGTGTCGGTTTCCGGTACGGTTTAATTAGCCACACTTAGGAATTATTTCCCGGCACCTTGATTACGTCCGCTTCAGTTGCACTTTCTGCTTCCTCGCTGTAACGACTCATCTCAGAGCTTCTTTTAACCAGCTCCTCAGCAACTCGTCGCTTTGACCGGGACAACCGTCGCCCGGCCGGATTTCACCTCATGCGTCATTCCATAAAAACTAATTAAGTATTGGATTATAAACCAATTTCCCATCGACTACGACTTTCGTCCTCGCCTTAGGGGCCGACTTACCCAGGGCAGATTGCCTTTACCCTGGAAACCTTAGGTTTTCGGCGAGCGGGGATCGCACCCGCTTTTTCGTTACTTATGCCTGCATTCTCTCTTGAATCTCCTCCAGAACCCCTCACAGGTATTCCTTCATCAGTTAATTCAATGCTCCCCTACCAATCATTACCTATGTAATGATTCCGGAATTTCGGTTTCATGCTTAGCCCCGTTACATTGTCTGCGCACGGATGCTCGACCAGTGAGCTGTTACGCACTCTTTTAAGGAATGGCTGCTTCTAAGCCAACCTCCTGGCTGTCTGTGCATCCGCACTTCATTTCACACTCAGCATGAATTTGGGACCTTAATTGCCGGTCCGGGCTGTTTCCCTCTCGACTACGAACCTTGGCGCACGCAGTCTCACTCCCATACGCTGAATACCGGCATTCGCAGTTTGATTGAAATCGGTAGGATTTGACTCCCCCTTTTCCATCCAGTGCTCTACCTCCGGCATTTTTGTATGAGGCTGTCCCTAAAGGCATTTCGGGGAGAGCCAGCTATCTCCAGGTTTGTTTAGCCTTTCACTCCGTGTCACAGGTCATCACTACCTTTTTTAACAGATTACTGTTCGGCCCTCCAACAGGTTTCACCCTGCCTTCAGCCTGCCCATGACAAGATCACCTTGGCTTCGGGTCTGCGTCATGCAACTTTTCGCGCTGTTCACACTCGCTTTCGCTCCGGCTCCAGAACTTCTATTCTTTAGCCTCGCTGCATAACGCAACTCGCAGGTTTATTCTACAAAAGACACGCCACTACCCTTGCGGGCTGTGACATCTTGTCAGTCTATGGTTTCAGGTTCTCTTTCACTCCCCTTACCGGGGTTCTTTTCGCCTTTCCCTCACGGTACTTGTCCGCTATCGGTAGCTGTTCAGTATTTAGCCTTGGATCGTGGTCGACCCGGATTCTGACAGGGTTTCACGTGCCCCGCCATACTCAGGATACCGCTGAAGACTCTTTCATTTCGGATACGTGGCTTTCACACTCTCTGACGCTCCTTCCCAGAAGCTTCTCCTATAAAAAAGTTTTCTCTAAACTTCGTATGCGGTCCTACAACCCCACTTAAGTGGTTTGGGCTTCTCCCCGTTCGCTCGCCGCTACTTGGGGAATCTCTGTTGATTTCTGTTCCCGAGTTACTTAGATGGTTCACTTCACTCAGTATTGCTCCTGTGTCCTATATATTCAGACATTCAGGTGATATCATCGCTGATACCGGATTACTCCATTCGGAAATCCGGGGGTAAACGGATATGTGCTCCTGTCCCCGGCTTATCGCAGCTTATCACGTCCTTCTTCGCCTGACAGCTCCCAGGCATCCGCCATAGACCTGTATTCGCTTGGCCATATCATCTTTTCCGCTCTTAAACTTAAACCGGGATTTTCGTGTGTGTACATTTTCTAACCAAGCAGTACACAATCCCTCGCTTACAAGCGTTTCTTCTCGTTAATGCGTCTGAAGATATTCCCGCATTAACTTCCGTCCTTCCTTCGTAATTTCAAAAAACTTCGTACATCCAGACTTTCACATCCTTCAGTACCTTTTGTATGTTCTTTAACATACCAGAGAAAGAAATAACTGACCGATTGTTTTGTGTGTACACAAACACTTTTGATTCCTTTTCTTAAAAGGAGGTGATCCAGCCGCACCTTCCGGTACGACTACCTTGTTACGACTTCACCCCCCTCACGGAACGTACCTTCGGCATGGTCCTCCTTGCGGTTAGACTCACGACTTCGGGTACCCCCCACTCGGATGGTGTGACGGGCGGTGTGTACAAGGCCCGGGAACGTATTCACCGCACCGTGCTGATGTGCGATTACTAGCGATTCCAACTTCAAGGAGTCGGGTTTCAGACTCCTATCCGGACTGAGGCAGGCTTTCTGCGTTTTGCTCCACATCACTGCTTCGCTTCACTCTGTACCTGCCATTGTAGCACGTGTGTAGCCCTGGACATAAGGGCCATGATGACTTGACGTCATCCCCACCTTCCTCCGGTTTGTCACCGGCAGTTCCGCCAGAGTCCTCAGCTTTACCTGCTAGTAACTGGCAGTAGGGGTTGCGCTCGTTGCGGGACTTAACCCAACACCTCACGGCACGAGCTGACGACAGCCATGCAGCACCTGTTCACAGGCGCATTGCTGCGCTTACTTATCTCTAAATAATTCCTGTGTATGTCAAACCCAGGTAAGGTTCCTCGCGTACCATCGAATTAAACCACATGCTCCACCGCTTGTGCGGGCCCCCGTCAATTCCTTTGAGTTTCACCCTTGCGGGCATACTCCCCAGGCGGTACACTTATCGCGTTTGCTTCGGCACCCATTCTCATGAACGGACACCCAGTGTACATAGTTGACTGTGCGGACTACCAGGGTATCTAATCCTGTTTGCTCCCCGCACCTTCGCACCTCAGCGTCAGTCATCTGCTGGCAGCCTGCCTTCGCCATTGGTATTCTTCCAGATATCTACAGATTTCACCCCTACACCTGGAATTCTGGCTGCCCCTCAGCGACTCAAGTTCTGCAGTTTCCAACGCAGTTCCGGGGTTGAGCCCCGGCATTTCACACCAGACTTGCAGAACCGCCTACATGCCCTTTACGCCCAATAATTCCGAACAACGCTCGCAACTTACGTGTTACCGCGGCTGCTGGCACGTAATTAGCCGTTGCTTATTCATGACCTACAGTCACCACAAAGCGTTTCTCTCACTCTGCTTATTCCTCAGTCATAAAAGGATTTTACAACCTTCCGGCCTTCATCATCCACGCGGCGTCGCTCCGTCAGACTTTCGTCCATTGCGGAATATTCTTAGCTGCTGCCTCCCGTAGGAGTCTGGGCCGTATCTCAGTCCCAATGTGCCCGATCACCCTCTTAGGCCGGGTAACTATCGTTGCCTTGGTGGGCCGTTACCTCACCAACTAGCTAATAGTACGCGGGCCGCTCTTCGTGCGAATCAAAAGATCCTTTCCTGCATGTCCTCTGACAACATGCAGCGTATCCGGTATTATCTCCTATTTCTAGGAGCTGTCCCCGTCACAAAGGTACGTCACCCACGCGTTACTCACCAGTCCGCCGCTCTAGGATTAGTGCAAGCACCAATCTTACCGCTCGACTTGCATGCTTAAGACGCGCCGCCAGCGTTCGTTCTGAGCCAGGATCAAACTCTCCATGATTATTTCAATAGCCCGAAGGCTAATGATCTTCATAAACAGTTCAAACCAGCTTTTATCTATTTGCTGAATTGATTTACAATCGAGTTTTAAGAACTAAAACTCGCGGGTATGTTTTTGTTCGTTGATATAAAAAAAAACATAAAAAAAATTATTTAGTCAGTTATTTCCTTCCCTGATCTGTCAAAGAACCTTTTGTTTGTTCTGTGTCGCAACTCAGTGTTGCGACGGTGAAAATGAATATATATCTTTCCATGAAAACTGTCAATAGCTCATCCCGTTTTTTTTGTGTTTTTTTCACTTTTTTTTATTTTTTTGTAACTTTTTTTTATTCAGTATTCTCACATGATTCCGGCTCATATCACCACAAAATGTGCTCCCGCTGAAAAAGAACAGAGACTGCGGTGAGCCTCGTCGCTCCGCTCGTATCTTCTGCCGAACCGGCGGCCTCAGTATCGGCTCAATGCAGTCTCTGCCCTTTTTCCGCTCCGCTCATTTTCTGGTGTATGCACGGAGTTCTGGAAGAGATTTCTGTCAGTGAAAGAAAACACAAATAATAACTCACATAATGAAAATACAAAAAAAATGGATCTGCGTCCCACAATTT
Source organism: Treponema bryantii (assembly GCF_036492245.1). Classification (NCBI taxonomy): domain Bacteria; kingdom Pseudomonadati; phylum Spirochaetota; class Spirochaetia; order Treponematales; family Treponemataceae; genus Treponema; species Treponema bryantii. The sequence goes on from NZ_AP025286.1 coordinate 2,400,780, forward strand.
CTTTCCTCCCTTTCCATACTTCCCGTACACCTTCCCCCGCTCCGCTCATTTTCTGGCGCATGCACGGAGTTCTGGAAGAGATTTCTGTCAGTGAAAAATAACAAAAAAACTTATTCTCGATTAATCGAATTTATACCCGATAAACAGTGCTTTGAGATCTGCCTTGCCGTCAATTCCGAGAACTGAGTAAATGTGTGCTAAATCTTTTTTAATTGCACTTTCACTGACATTATGTGTAATTGCAAGTGCTTTAATGGTAGTGTTATTAACAACTGTCTCTTTTATACAGTCAATCTGACGATCAGTGAATTTATAATAATCAAGATTGATTTCTCCCGAATCTTTTTTCTCATACGCGTGGCGGAACAAAAGATTGATACAGCCGATTGTTGCAAGGGAGAAAAGCGTAATTCCTATATATTCAAAAAAGCTGCGAACTCCATAAGGAATTACAAAAATCATTTTTGCAACTTCCAGTGCTAGATACACACTAAGCCTTACCTTTGAAGCAAGCCGGTTTTCTGTCATCAACAGAAAAAACAGAATGGCCGTTATGAACAACGCAGTATAGACTCTGCCTGTATAAAGATACGAAAAGGCAAGTGTTTCAAGGGCAATATAATAAATACTATGATGGGTATAAAAAAAGAATGAGAGCACACAAAGCACCAGCGCTACTCCTTCTGCAGAATACGAAACCGTTCTGGAAAAAGGCATAACACTCAGTTCGTAGAAAAAATCTGTAAACACATTCATCAGAATCATGGTAATCAGATAGATGGAGCCAATCAGGGCCATGAGTCTAAATGGTTTGTCTAAAAACTTTTTAATATTCATAGTCATATTATACCACATAATTCAGATTATTTTTGAAAATATTCATAAATTGCGTTATAAATTGTATCTTCACCATTCATAAAGTCTTCAAACTTTTCAAAAACTTCTACATCCGGCAGAGTACCACGGTGAACATCTGAATGGGTCACTTCTCTGGCCCGCTTATACAATTCCGGAACATCTTCATCAAGCTGTTTTGGAAAGGCAAAATCACAATTTAAGGCATTCAGTTTATTGGTTAATGGTCTGTTTGTATAATTAAAAACTGCCTCTCCGGTTTCTTCTCCAAAGATTTTTACATCCGGATAATTTCGGATAAAATCATTCATAAACCAAGTTGCACAAGACGCCGTCCTTCCCGAAGTAATCATTGCAAGGTTATATTTATCAAATTCAGATTTATATCTCCATAGTTCATTATTAATCATAAATTCCATAGTGGCGTATCCACCCGGATTATATCGCAGATCAAAAACTACGGTATTATATTTTCCTGTCTGCAATTCTGAAATTATATCAGCAAACCATTTCTGACAGGTATAAGATTCATCTTCCAGACACCTGTTGTACTGAACATACAATGCCTTCTTTTCCTCTGAAGTTACAATTCTGTAATTCTTACTTGTATCATAATGATTAAAATTATTTGCTTTTTCTGGTGTTATTTTTACGAAGCGCTTAATTTTCGAAGGCTTAAGCGCCTTGCATTTTATAGTTTTTATTTCTCCATCGCGTGATTCAAGAGAAAAGCTTACCTTTCCATTCTTCTCTACAAGTCCGGCACTCTGAAATTTTACATAGCTTAAAGGTGCATCTAAATCATATTTTTCACCAGTAACAGTTTCATAAGAATAAACTGAAAGATTAAGAAGTCTGCGGCGTGCTTCTTCAACTGAACATTCCCCTATTTTTACAAGCTTCCAGCCAAGATATTTTTGATATTCTGGAATAGTCCAGTAAATATGATAATCATTTCCAAAACAGTAAAAGTAAAATGGCAGCATTTTTGAATATAAAACTGAAGAATCCAGAGGCGAAAGATTTAGATGAAGACATTTGTATTCTTTTAGTATTTTCTGAATTCTGAAAAAACATTCCAGCCGGTCTGCCTTACCGGCCATCACATCAGCTTTAAGCTGTTCAAAAGGCTCCGGATCATAAAGTTCTCTAAGTGAAGAATACTCCATATCCAGTTGTATTTTCTGGATATCAAAACACAACTGCTCCGGAGTAACATTTTCTTTCTGATTTTTACAGGAAATAAAACCTACAAACAAAGCAAGTAACAATATTGATAAAAAACTTTTTTTCATATTTCCCCCTAAAAAAAGGGGCAGTCTCGACATACTCAACTACCCCTCTGTGAACTCCTCAACTCCGTGAGGATTTTTTATTTCTTCGCAATCTCAGCTACACTTGTAACTACACCTGCTAAGTTCTGCAAATCTGATGGAACGATAATCTTTGTTGCCTGACCGTTGCTTGCAACTTCGAAAGCTTCGAGGCTGCGGAGCTTAAGAACTTTGTCGTCCATTCCGGCATCACGGAGCATCTTAAGACCTTCGGCCTTTGCCTGCTGAACTTCGCGGATAGCTTCAGCTTCACCCTTTGCCTTCTGAATTGCAGCTTCCTTGTGAGCTTCTGCTTCAAGAATCAAAGCCTGCTTCTGACCTTCAGCTTCGAGGATTGCAGACTGCTTGTGACCTTCTGCAATAAGAATCTGTTCACGGCGCTCGCGTTCTGCTTTCATCTGCTTTTCCATTGCATCGCGGATTGCTGCTGGAGGTTCAATATTCTTAACCTCTACACGGTTTACCTTGATTCCCCAAGGATCTGTTGCTTCATCAAGAATAGAACGCATCTTAGTGTTGATAACGTCGCGGCTTGTCAAAGACTCATCAAGCTCCAGTTCACCGATAATGTTACGCAAAGTTGTAGCACTAAGATTTTCAAGAGCGTTGATTGGTTTTTCAACACCGTATGTATAAAGTTTTGGATCTGTAATCTGGAAATAAACTACAGTATCAATCATCATAGTTACGTTATCACGTGTAATTACAGGCTGTGGAGGAAAGTCAAAAACTTTTTCCTTCAGAGAAACCTTCTTGGCAATACGGTCAAGAAACGGCATCTTCACATGAAGTCCTACATTCCAGGTTCCATGGTAAGCACCAAGACGTTCAATAACAAAAGCATTAGACTGAGAAACAATTCTGATGTTTGTAATAATCAGAATCATAACCAAAACTGCAACTGCGATAATTACGTAAATCATAAACTAAATCCTCCTAAACTGTACGGTGGTTGAGCTTGTCGAAACCACATTTTAACGGTGATTTCGATACGCCCTGCGGGCTACTCAATCACCATGTTAAATTTGTTTTACATACGCCGTAACACCGGCGATTTCTTCGATAATGCACTTACTGCCCTCTTCGAGAGTAATATCCTCTTTGACAGCAGCAGTCCATTCCATACCATTGATTTTTACAGAACCCTTGTCGAGTGCTGTGATTTTTCTTGTCACTACGGCTATCTGTCCTATAATCCGCTCATAGTTTGTTGCAATCTTTTTCTGATTAAGCTTCTGCTTTACAACCGGACGTGTAAAAATCAAAAGCACAAGAGCAAGCACAACAAAGATGAACAACTGAGCAGGAAAAGGAAGAGGCGTAAATGCAAGGAAAACCATTACAAACGCACTGATTCCAAACCAAATGGTAGTAAGGGAAAGTGTAAGCGATTCAATCACCACGCAGATGATTGTCACCGCAACCCAAACCCAGGGAAGATTATCAGCTAAAACTGAAATAATACTGTCCATGGCTACCTCCTTATAATTTGAACCTTTTTTCAGGTGCAAGATACATACCATCGCCCCGCTTAATATCGAAGGCTTCATAAAACTCATCAAACTGTTGAACAATAGCGTTCACACGCAGAAAATCCAGCGGATGAGGATCCATTTCATGCTGATTTCTCAAAAGCTTTTCCGTACTTTTCGAAGCATTATTCTTAGCATAGTATTCAAAGAAAAGCTTAAAATCAAAACCAGGAACCGCAGCGGCAGTTTTCAATATTGCAGACATTCCAAAAACATCAGCTCCAATTTCCGTTCTACATTTTGTTCCGTCACAATTTACTCCGTCAAAAATCTCGCAGGTACTGAAATAATCAGAAACAGAAACTATGCGCTTTTCAATTTCTTTATGATCAGTCGTTCCTATAATCTGTAAAAGAACACCTTCCTTATCTGAAGGGCTGCTGAAAAGATGGCTGATTTCATGCGCCATAGTAAAACCAAGTCCTGACAGCTTCTTTTCATAAGAATCATTTACATCATATTTGATTCTGCTTAGAAAAATATAACCGGCAAGTATATTAATACTGTTATTCGATGGATTGTAATAAGCATTACTTACCTGTGGTGCCCAGGACCATTCATATATATCCGGATCCTTAAAACAGTTTTTTGACTGAATCTTTTTTTCAAGTTTTACCACTTCCAGAATGGAATCAAAGAAATTATCTTTTAGTTGTAAATCCGAATAATCATAAAAGTTTGAATGACCTGCAATCACCTTTGTTTTATTGAGTAATTCCACAAGAGTATAACGCGAACCTGTTGAAAGCCACTCCCAGGAAGAAATCTCTTTTTTATAATTTGAGAGGATGTCGTTACAAAGATTTTCAATATCTGCAATTATTTCTTCTGAGCAATACTCTTCACACCACACCTTTCCCAGATAATTCGGAATAAATTCATTCAAAAAAAGAACGACAAGTTCTTCATTGCTAAAATTTCTCTTAAAACCTGTAAATTTTTCATTTACCTTCAGATAACAATCAATGGCCTCTCTATCCAGCAAACATGTACTTGCAGTAAAAAGCCTGCATAAACACAGTGTTTTTACAGCTTCAAGATTTTCCTTAACATAAAGAGAATCAAATATCTCAAAATCCGGGGTAAAGCCAAAATTCAAGCCTGCCAGTCCATTAGATTCCAGGTATTCTGTAATCGGGAAGTTTTTATAAGAATCTTTAAGCTGACCAAAATATAAATTTTTACCTGTCCCCTTTTCCTTTGCAAGATTAAGATTATATCGCTTTTCAAGTTCATAAGCTGATTTTAACAGTTCTTCAGCTTTTTCCTGTGAATAGCCGACTCTCTGAAGCATTGTCATATAAAAATCAAAATAAAGGTCATAATCATCACTGATAACATATATCAGGCTTATTTTAGGACTATAATAAAGACTACCAACTTTCGATTTTCGATCTATTTTTATTGGAAAGAAGAGTCTAATATTATCATCTTCAAGAATCGAGTTTAACTGTTCAATAGATTTTACAGACTGGATTTTTTTCAGGGGCGGAAGGATTGGCTGCAAACCAAGTTCATTGCGGTGTTCCCAATCCATTCCCATATTGTAAATGGCAATTAATTTCTGTTTTTCTGAAAGGTTTTGACTGTCCGAGTTCTCCAGACTTTCCGCTCCACTAGCAGCAGCCATTGAAGCAATCTGACTTACAAACGGATTGGTGAAATCATCATTATTTTCTGTTGTTCCCGAATCCTCAGATCCTGACAAAGGCTTTTTCAAAGTCTCATAATTTAGAGACTGATAAAAATCGTCTTTAAGAGAGGGCTTTTCACTCAGGAGATTTCCATCAAGATTTGAGTTAATCCATTTTTTGCTGTTAGAAGCATTTGCACAGCCTGCAAGCAGAACTGATAACAAAACAACAACTGATACGACATAAGTTCTTGAACTTTTCATTTTTTCCTCCTGAAGCCAGAATATACCCGGTTCCGGCCGGGTACACTTTAACTATACGGAGGAAATTTCCAGAAAGCAACGGTGACAATGGTTACATTTTAGTGACTTTTGTCACCGAGATATGGGTAACTTTAGTTACGCTTAAAATCTACCTTCTGTTCCGGGATATCAACCTTAGAAACTTTAAGTCGTGCAGCATCATTCAACTGAACGTCGCTGCAGTTATGAAGTGTTGCCTGCATATCCAATGAAGGAATTAAGAACAGCGCATCGTTTCCGCGGCGGTCAATGCAGAAAGCTTCGTATTCCTGATCTGGATTCTGCAGAAGATAAACAAGTTTCCAGTGAGTATCGCTCTGGCGGCTTGCTTTTTTTGCTGCAATCGATGCAGCATCTCCGGCGGCAACACGTTCGAGCATATCGTCTTTTGCAATAAGATGGCGGCCATCAATAAAGGCGCGAAGCTGTTCATGAGAAATCAAATCTCCGTAACGGCGAAGCGGCGAAGTTACCTGACTATAGAATGAAACGCCAAGCCCTGCATGAGGAGCAGGTGTAATTCCAACAGAACGTTTTCTCATGCACTTAATACGGGCAAACTGTCCTGCCCAGCCATCCGGAAGATTTCCAGGAAAATCCGGTGTTTCCTGACTAATATACATAAACGGAATCTGATTTTTGAAAGCAAAACGGGCAGCACCCTCCCCGGCTAGAATCATCAGTTCCGCAATCATTTCATTTGATTCAAGACGAGCCTCAGGTTCAATTGTTACTTTCTTTGTTTCCTTATCAACAGAAATATCAACCTCAGGCATTTGGATTGTGACAGCCCCGTTCTTTTCGCGGCGCTCACGGTTTTTGCGGGCAATTTCAAAAAGTGGCTTAAGTTCAGCATCTTCCTTATGCTCTTCGGCATATTTATAGGTAAGACGCTTTACTTTTACATTAGTCTTAAAAACAGAACACTCTTCAATCTGACTTTCATCATCAAGCTTGATTCTGAAAGACAGGGCATGACTATCTTCTTTTAGGCCAAGAGCATAATCTTCAAGGCAGCTTTCACAAAGCATACGCGAAGTTCCTTCAGGAATATACAAGGTAGTTCCGCGGTCTCGCGCCGCAATATCAATTTTTGAATCAGGTTCAACAGAAGAAGCCGGATCTGCAATATGAACCCAAAGATACTCACCGTCAAAAGCAACAGCATCATCAGGGTCTGCAGAATGTTCACTGTCTATGGCATAAGCAACACCCGGAACATCAAGACGTTCTTCTTCAGGCATTGCTCCAAGCTGATCTTTAGCAGAATCAAAGCTGAATCCGAAACGTGTCGGATACGGATTTTTTGTAAAGTCCCAGATACCAGTATCAATCAAAAGCTTATGTGCCGCTTCTATAGTCTGGGAAATACCTGCATCAGCAAGCACCTTAGACTTATCAGTTTTACAAAGGGCAAAAGCTTCAACTTCACCCATGAATTTTGCATCTTCCGGCAGGTCAAGTTTACGAGCTTTAAGACGGGCAATAAAAGCAGCCCTTATTTCAGACTCATGCTCTTTTTCATATTGTTTTTTAGCAAGTGCTTCAATCTCATCAGCAGAACGGAGCGTAAAAGAAATCTCACCGTTTTTCAGAGCATCCTGTGAAATCTGAAAATGAACATCCCCGGCAGCAACAGAATACAAAGCCCACGCTTCATCAGCCTTAAAACCACCGCGAGAATATTCAGCCAAATCAGAAAGAGAAATTGCTTCACTGGCAGTAGACTCATCAGACATCAAAAGCTCGTAAGTTTCTACAAGCTGAGCCGCCATACCTTCTGTTGAAAAATCAAGCACAGCATCCAGAGAAGAACATGGACCTTCATGCAGAAGCACCACATCCTTTTCACGAACCTTCTGCTCACCATAAACGGCTTTTTTTCCGCCCGGAGTCGCAGGCTGTGTACAGAATTTAATGATATATTTATCGCCGTCGCGGTCATTCACAACCGCAGGCTGATTTTTATATAAAACAACAGAAAGTTTATTCATAGCGCCTATACTATCAGAAAAAAAAGATAAAAAAAAGACCGCCCATTCGGACGGTCTTTGTATTAATTATGACAGGAAGTTAATTACCACTTCTTTTCAATGCTGTCACAGATGTTGAGCTCGCCTTCGTCGAGAGCGAAGAACTTAGCCTTTTCCATGTTAGGAACAACGTTTACTGAGTCACCAAGGCGGAATTCAGCATTTGCAGTTGTCTTAGCGATGATAGACTGACCTTTGTTAGAAACGAGGTACAAGTGTGTTTCAGCACCAAGTGGTTCCTTGTTAGTAATCTTCATCTGCATATCATCTTTTGCAGCTGGCTTGTCAACGTATGTGAGGTCTTCAGGACGAATACCGAATGATACTTCCTTACCAACATAGTCTTTCAAGCTCTTAGCCTGCTCGTCTGTAGGGTTGATTTCGAAAGAACCTTCGTCACAAACGATCTTACCGTTCTTCTCAAGAACCTTTACAGTCAAGAAGTTCATTGGAGGAGTTCCGATGAATCCTGCTACGAACTTGTTGATTGGGTTGTTGTAGAGGTAAAGTGGAGCACCAATCTGCTGGATAACTCCGTCCTTCATTACAACGATCTTTGTACCAAGAGTCATAGCTTCGATCTGGTCGTGTGTTACGTAGATCATTGTAGCCTGGAGTCTGTTGTGAAGACCAGCCAATTCAGAACGCATTGTTACACGGAGCTTAGCATCGAGGTTTGAAAGAGGTTCATCGAACAAGAATACTTTAGGGTTACGTACGATAGCACGACCTACAGCAACACGCTGGCGCTGTCCACCAGAGAGAGCCTTTGGCTTACGATCGAGGTACTGTGTAAGGTCAAGCTGTTTAGCAGCATCGCGAACACGGCGGTCAATTTCTGCCTTGTCCATTTTACGAATCTTCAATCCGAATGCCATGTTATCATAAACAGTCATATGTGGATAAAGAGCGTAGTTCTGGAATACCATGGCGATATCACGATCCTTTGGAGGAACGTCGTTCATTTCAATACCGTCAATGAAGAGCTTACCTTCAGTAATATCTTCCAAACCAGCGATCATACGGAGAGTTGTTGACTTACCGCATCCAGAAGGACCTACGAATACGCAGAATTCCTTGTCTTCAATAGTGATATTAGCATTGTTTACAGCACGAACACCGCCGTCGTAAACTTTACCAATACCTTTAAGTTCTACCTTTGCCATTTTATGTGGCCTCCTTAAGGGTTATATTATTAGATCTATTGTAGCACATCCACGGCAGAAGTCAACAGAGATTTTTCGTATAAGTGTGATTTTTTCGGGGTTCCCCTCACTTCGTTCGGGTCGCTATGTCCACCCTTCGCTAACGCTCACCGTCCTCGGCTGAAACAAGTTCAGCCTGCGGTCGGCAAGGGGCTCCCAGCGCTACCCCACTTTTATGCAAAGAGTTTTAATACTAAAGGCACCAGCATTACAAACAAAATCTCAAATACCAGTGCCGGAAGGAAGTTTGCAGTTTTGATTTTTTTAAGTCCCAGAAGGTTAATCGCAATCATGATAATCATGGCACCACCGCAGGCAGAAAGCTCCTGAATCAGTAAATCAGAAACATAAGGCTGCAGAAACTCAGAAAGCAGAGTGAGTGCTCCCTGATAAATCAAAATGGCAATTACAGAAAAAACAGTTCCAATTCCCATAGCGGCTGTAAAGCTGATTGCCAGAAAACCGTCGAGAATTGATTTTGTAAAGATTGTTGTATAATTGTGATTTACGCCCGCTTCAAAAGAGCCCACAATAGACATAGCTCCAACACAGAAAAGCACAGAAGAATTCAAAAAGGCATAGGCAAAGTTAGAAGAGCCAGAATTCTCGTCCTTTTTTGTGAGTTTTTCGAGTTTACCGCCAAGCTTAAGTATTGCCCCGTCAATATCAAGGGCATAGCCGACAATTGCGCCCAAAATCAAAGAAAGGGCCAAGTAAACAATGTTATTGTATTTAAAGGCCATCTGGATTCCCAGTACCAGAGTAATTACACCGCAGGCCGTCTGAATCATATCAGAAAGCTCTTCTGTAAACTTTTTGGCGAACAAAAGACCAATTATTGAACCAAGAATTACCGCACCGCAATTTACAAATACTGCTAACATTTTTTACCTCACCTCCCCGAAAATCAGGGTTAAAAAGAAAAGGCTTCCTTATTCAGGAAGCCTTTTGCGGAGGAGCCGACTTGAACGGCCACGACTAACGTCACAAGCACCTCAAGCTTGCGTGTCTACCAATTCCACCACCCCCGCGCGGAATGTGATAATGAATATATCAAAAAGAATATTTTATGTCAATGCAAATATCGCATATTTTAAAAATATTTTTTTATTTTTTTCTTTAAAAATGGACAAATGGAATCTACACATTTTTGTTTGTATAAGCTATTCTATAATCATAAATAAAATTAAGGAGTAAAAACTATGAAAAAAAACTTACTAGCAGGATTGCTTACCTCAGCAATTATAATTCTATCTCTTACAGGTTGTAAAAACAATGTGGATACTGGAACTAGTCCAAAAATTTTGGGCGCATTCTTCGCATCAGGTAATTGGAGCACCTCTAACGATTTTGATTCTGTTGAACAAAATTATAAAATTACAGAGTTAAACTTAAATCGCGCATCAGATAGATTAGTCTTTAAAATCGAAGATCCTGACAAGGATTTCACTGAAATACAATTCAGCCCAGACAAAAATTTTGACTTTTTTTATAATTGGAAAAATATGGATTATTCAACTGCAGAAGAGGAGGTCTGGGATTATGTTCGTTGTGGATGGAATATTGAAGCCAAATATAAGGTAAACTATATTCAATTTAATCAACCAATTTATGTTAGAGCAATTGATAAAAAAGGTAATATAAGTAAAACTTTTACAATTGAAAATATCACAATTACAAATACACCTTATTCTGGTTCTGCACCTAAATTGAATGCAATTTTCTGTACTAATGCTAATCCATATAATAACGGACCATTCGAAACATGGGAAAGACTTACTACCGTAAACAAATCTTCTTCATATTCTCTCGTTATAGATTTCCATGATCCTGATTTTGATGCAAATGAACTCCATTTATCATTTGATATAATTAACACAGAAAATACTCTTACATTCAATCAAAAATATGAATATCAATATTCAACCTGGAGTGATGTAAAGTTTTCAGAGTTCCCAACTGGTAATATAACTTTTTCTGCATACATATCTGATAATAAAGGAAACAAAAGTAATATTCTGACTGGCGAACTCCTGATTGAAGAATAAATATCAGTAAATTATCAAAGCTATCCAACAACCAGCTGCAACACTTCCTGCTGCAGCTGGTTGTTTCATCGTAAAATATCTAACAATTTTTACCAAAAATTTTTAAAGTTTTCTAAGACAAATCCCCTACACTATGTTTTTGTACTAAACATACCTAAAAATTTCAAAATAAATTCCTAAAAATCTTTATTCAATTCTCACAAATTCCACTCTATGATTTGGCTATAAAAAAATGCATCTATTAGGAGGAAAATTAGATGAGAAAAATTTTAAGTATGCTCGTTACTGTAGCTTTACTTGGAACGGCTCTTGTTTCTTGTTCAAAGAAGCAGGCAGGATCTAGTGCATCTTCTGAAGAAAAGAAGATTAAAATTGGTGTTTCTATCTGGAGTTCTACTGATACTCTTGGTAGCCAGTGTAAGCGCATCGTAGACGCAGCTGCAAAGGCCCTCGACGTACAGGTTATGTATGTTGATCAGGGACATATCTCTGAGAACGTAACAAGCTCTGCAGAAACTTTGAGTGCTGCTGGTTGTGACGGTATCATCATCTGTAACTCAGCTTCTGCTGAAATGACTTCTGTAATCAACACTTGTACACAGAACAAAGTTTACTGTGCACAGTTCTTCCGCATCATCAGTGAAGAAACAAACCCTAACGAATATGCTCTTGCTGCAAGATCTCCATACTTTGTTGGAGCTGTACACGAGAACGAAGTAGAAAACGGTGAAAAACTCGTAACAATTCTTGCTGAAAAAGGAAATAAGAAAATCGCTCTTGAAGGCTGGGAAGCTGGTGACGCTACATTCCTTCTCCGCTGGAAGGGATACAAGCAGGGTGTTGAAAAGTGGAATGCTTCACACTCTAACAAAATTGAACTTCTTGAACCACAGTACGGTGGAACAACATCTGATACAGGACGTTCTACTGCAGAAGCTATCATCAACGCTAACCCAGACATCGATGCATTGATCGTTGCTGGTGGTGGTGGAGATACTCTCGTAGGTGCTCTTGCTGCTATTGAATCTATGGGTAAGAAAGGAAAGATCGCTGTAGTTTCTACAGACTTCCTTGCAGACCTCGACGAACAGCTTAAGAGCGGTGGTATGGCTGCTGAATCTGGCGGACACTACTGTGACCCACTTATCGCATTCATGCTCGTTTACAATGCAATCAAAGGAAACTATGCCGTATCAACAAATGGTTTCTATGACGTAAACTTCCCATATCTTTATGTTGCTTCTCCAGAAGACTATGCATCTTATGCTAAGTACTTCGTAGATGCACTTCCATACAACCAGGAAGAACTTAGAGCTATGGCAGCACTTTCTGAAAAAGAACTTGAAGTTGCAACTGCTAAACTCTCTATTGAAGATGTAAAGAGCCGCAGATAGTCTCTTTTATTAAAAAATATCAGGGGAGCAGCACAATTATTTTACTGCTCCCCTTTTTTTAGGATGTATAAAGATGGGTGATTTTGAAAAAGCAATAGCAGGCAACGGACGTTTTGCCTCATTCAAGAAGAGCCGGTATTTTGGTGTTACGACTCTTGTTGTTTTAGCAATCTTGTGCTGGGGAATCTTTAAACTCTTATCTCCTCAGAATTTTGGAACACCAAAACTTATGTCTGACTATCTGCAGACAAGTATTCAGTATGCCGTTGGCGGCTGTGGATTTTACTTTATTGTTGTAATGGGACTTTTTGATTTCTCCATTGGAGCAAACATTGTTCTTTCATCAATGGTAGGTGTTTTACTCTCAAGACACCTTGGCTATGTTGGCCTTATTGGCGGAACCTTACTTACTGGTGCTTTAATAGGTTCTTTTAATGGATTTTTTTATTCTAAGCTTAGGATCCCTTCGATGATTGTAACCGTAGGTCTTATGCTTATTCTCGAAAGTGTTGCAAATTATGTTGTACGTCTTGATACATCCGGATTCCCTGGAAAATTGACTAATGCTAATATCCTGGCATTCAATCACGCACCATGGAATTATATTGTTGCATTCAGTGCATTCTTACTGATGGTATTCATTTTAAGATTCACAAGAATCGGAACTTACTGTAACGCCATCGGAAGCAATGAGCTTGTTGCAAAGAACATGGGTATCAGCGTAGAAAAATATAAATTTATCGGATTTGTTCTTCTTCACTTCTTCGTAGGTATTATGGCTCTCCTGACTGTAAGCTACGGAAAAGGAATTCTGGCTGTTACCGGAATGACAAGTATGGACCGCAACTTTAAACCTTTGATGGGAACCTTCTTCGGTATCGCCTTCAAAAAATATGGCTGTCCGGTTACTGCTATTGTAATCGGTGAGTTCATTATTACTATGATATTTAATGGCCTTGTTGCTCTTGATGTACCTACAACAATCAATGACTTTGTTACTGGTGCAGTTCTCCTTGCAATTGTAACTCTTACCAACCGCGGTAAGATTGGCAGTGTAATTAAATAAGTGGAGGGATGCAAATGAGTCAGGTACTTTTAAAAGCAGAAAACATAAACAAATATTTTGGTGCGACACATGCAGTTGCCGATCTTAATCTGGAGTTATTTACCGGTGAGATTCATGGTCTGATTGGTGAAAATGGTTCTGGAAAATCAACCTTCAGCTCCATGCTGTGTGGTATTCATACAATTTCAAGCGGAACATTAACTCTGATTGGAAAAGAAATCAAACCAAAAAGTCAGGTTGAAGCAAACAAACTTGGTATTTCTATTATCGTTCAGGAAATGGGAACTCTGCCAGGTCTTACTGTTGCAGAAAATCTTTTCCTTGGAGAAGAAGACAGATTCATGCACGGAATTGTAAAAGATTCCAGAGCAATGAATAAAGAAGCTCAGAAACTTTTGGATTCTTATGGTTTTAATCATATTAAAGCTTCAAAAATGATTGACCACTATTCTTTTGAGGAACGCAAGCTTGTTGAAATTGTAAAGGCAACTTACTTTAATCCAAAGATTCTTGTTGTAGATGAAACTACAACTGCCCTGAGTCACGACGGACGTCAGGAACTTTTTAAGGTTATGAACAAAACCCGCGAAATGGGTTCAACCGTAATCTTTATTTCACACGACCTTGATGAAGTTCTTGAACATACAGACCGCGTATCAGTTCTTCGTGACGGTGTTCTGGTAAGAACTCTGAATACACAGGAAGTTACAACCGATGACCTTAAACGCGAAATGGTTGGCCGTGAACTTAAAAACAAGTATTACCGCACTGACTACGACGAAGAAGTTTCCAACGAAGTTGTTCTTTCTCTTAATGATGTAAGTGTTCCAGGCGAGTTCGATAACATCAATCTTGATTTACACAAAGGTGAAATTATCGGAATCGGTGGACTTTCGGAATGTGGTATGCACGAAATCGGAAAAGCAATTTTTGGTGCATCCTATAACAGAAAAGGAAAAGTTATCTTAAAGAATGGCTACGAGGTAAACAGTATTCCGGGTGCAATCAAGCATAGTATCGCTTATGCTTCTAAGGACCGCGATAACGAATCTATAGTTATTGCAGATTCTATCGGCGACAATATTATTCTTCCGTCTCTGGATGATCTTTCTAAAAAAGGTTTCCTGAATCTGAAAGCAGCTGCAAGTTTTGCCCAGAAGTTCGCAGTACAGATGAGTACAAAGATGACTGGAATTAAACAGTATGTTTCTGAACTTTCGGGAGGAAATAAACAGAAGGTTGTTCTTGCCCGCTGGATTGGAAAAGATTCTGATATTCTGATTCTGGACAGCCCTACCCGAGGTATTGATGTACGCGTAAAAGCTGATATTTATACCTTGATGAGTGAACTCAAAAAACAGGGTAAATCAATCATTATGATTTCGGAAGAGTTGCCAGAACTTTTGGGTATGAGTGACCGCATCTTTATTATGAAGGACGGCAAGTTCAATGGTGAGTTTAAACGCAGCCGCGAACTTGGAGAAAAAGACCTCATTGCAAAGATGATTTAATCAGGAGAAAAGTATGACAAATCAAATCGCATTTAAAGCAGAAAAAAAGATTACACAAGATGATTTGGCAAAAAAAGCAAAGAAACGGGAGCTGTTTTCTAACTTTGGTCCTTTATTTGGCTTTATCGGAATTATCTTATTATTTTCAATATTGACTGGCGGAAAAATTGTTCAGCCTAAAAACCTAAGCCTTATGCTTAGTCAGGTCTTTGTTTTGATGACCTGCTGCAGCGGTGTATTTTTGATAATGACAGTCGGAGGCCTTGATTTCTCTCAGGGATCTGTTCTCGGTCTTTCATCAATAATTTTCTGCTGGGTTTCAATGTACAGCATACCGCTTGCAGTAATTGCTTCAGTTGCTGCCGGAGCTTTAATGGGTGCCTTCAACGGCTTCTTCCATGTTAAGTTCAAGATTGCATCTTTTATCGTAACAATGTGTTCACAATATTTCTTCAGAGGTCTGTGTAAATACATTACAACAGCAGGACCTGTTCCTGCCAGCTATAATGTACTTTCTTTGGATCAGACCTGGTTCAAATTCCTTCTGATGGGAATTGTACTTATTGTTGTATTTGTTATCTGGCATTTTACAAGAGTCGGACCAGATTTAAGGGCAATTGGTGCGGGCGAAACTGCTGCAAGATTTTCTGGATGTCGACCGGATTTAAAAAAGTTTTTAGTTTATGTAAGTGCAGGAGCAATTACAGGATTTGCTTCGTTTATCAACGTTGTTCATGTAGGTGCCATAACTGGTACTGCAGGACGTCAGCTTGAAACACAGATTCTTATTGCACTTGTATTAGGTGGAATGCCGATTTCCGGTGGAGCAAAAGCACGGTTCTCAAATATCATTCTGGGAACCCTTACCTACTGTGTCCTCGAAAAATCGCTTCCTATGGTTTTCCCAGTGGCAGCAACACAGCAGCTTGTGAAAGGTATAATCTTTTTGATTGTAGTAGCATTAACTATTGATCATGAATCATTAAAGGTTATTAAGTAGAACTTCAGTTGCTTGTAAAACGTTTTTTTGTGGCAGTGCCGGTTTTCCTTCTCCGGCACTGCCATTTTTTTTAACTTATTTCTTTCCGGTAGTCACACCAGCTTTCTGCAATGTTAATTTGCTGTCGATTTTATCGTCATACAAGAATTCTACTGTAACCTCAGAAACAGGTTTAGCAACAACCTTGTAAACAAGCACACCTTTATTGGGAACTCCAGCCTTGATATTTACAAGAGTTTTATACTCTTTTGAAATTTCAAGCCAGTAATTAGCTGCTGGAGAATTATCAATAACGGCCATAACAAGACCAGGAATATTTACATCAGATGTAAAGTTATAATGTACTTCAATAGTATCACCTGGAACCGGCATATTGTTCTTAAAGTATTTTGTAAATACTGCCGGTGTCTTATTCTGGTAATTAACACCATAAGGATTCTTAACAATTTCAATTGTCTTGACTTCGCTATCACCAAGATCAATTACCAGTGTTTTTGGTGCCGCAACAGCTGCTACCGTAAACAGTGCAGAAATAAGGGTAACGAGAAATAATTTTTTCACAATCTTACTTCTTTGATTGATTTTATGGCAGGAAAGTGATTTTCTTAACTGTGATGATTACTGTATCATCACCTTTATCATTTCCATTTCCGTTTCCAGCCCACTGCCATGAATTAGCAAGGACACCAATACGAACTGCTTTTCCAGATTTTCCAGTAAGATCAATAGTTCTAGTAATTGTTCCGCTTGGCTCCTCTGCATCAACCCAGTCAAGTGGCTGACCACCGTTAAAGAAGGTCGCTCCTGATCCAAAATATTTTATACCAAACTTTGGCATAACTTCCGGTTTTTCCCATGAACCAGTTTTGTATTCAAATTCAATTTCACATGAAGAATAATCTTTTAAATTAATTCCTGTCTTTCCATTTATATTGAAAGTATATCCACCTCCACCATATCTGTACATAGCTGTATATGTTACAGATCCATCTTCACCATAAACTCCATCTGCCAAGGTAGCATCGGTTCCCCAGCGTGTGCTTTCTGAGAAAGTAACTGAGATTGGTTCTACAGGTGCTGCATTCTTTTTTGGCGCAGCAAAAAGAGATCCAGCGAACAACATCATTGAGACAAAAATGAGACTTGTTTTTTTCATAAAATACTCCTAATTTTTTTTATTTATTAAATTATAAAACCAAATTAAGAGAAAGCAATGAAAACATGGGGTAAATGACCAAAGATAAGAACAACCTCCGAATCGGTTAATTCTCTTATTCAGTCAAATCCCCTAGAAGAAAAAGGTTTTACAGGTTATTCAATCCGCCAACTTTAAGCTGGAAGTGGCTGAATTCCATAGAGAAGCTTGCACGGCCCTGTGTAGCAGAACGGAGATTTGTAGTAAATCCGAACATGTTTGCCATAGGTGCCTGAGCATGAATAACTTCACCAGTAGTCTTAGAATCCTGGCCCATAATGTTTCCACCACGCTGAGAAAGCTGGCTTGATGCAGGTCCCACAAATTCTTTAGGACATGCAATATCAACATTCATTACAGGCTCGAGGATTACAGGATTTGCAGCATTACATGCCTTATCAAATACCTGTGCAGCACAAGCTTCAAAAGCAAAAGTTGTAGAAGTAAGCTCGTTATAATTGATAGCAGTTACCTTTACACCAACATCAGTACAAGGGTAGCCGTATTTAATTCCAGAATTGAGAGATGACATAAAGCCATTCTTGATTGCTTCAATAATTTCATCAGGAACTTCTGCATGACGGCAGGTAATTTCAAAGCTGTTTCCACTACCCTGTTCACGCTGTTCAACTGTAATTGTAAGTCCGGCTGTATTTTCTTTTCCGGCAAGTACGCGGCTGAACTCTTCTGTAGCTTCGGCAGTACCGCTTACAGACTCGCGGTAAGTAACCTGAGGTGCTCCTACGTTACACTTTACGCCAAAATCATCGCGCATACGAGTAACAAGAACATCGAGATGAAGCTCACCCATACCAGAAATAATAAGCTGACCGGTTTCTGCATCTTCATGACTTGTAAATGTCGGGTCTTCGCGGCTGAGGATTTCGAGAGTTTCGTTCATCTTATCCTTTTCGCTCATAGATTCCGGCTCAAGTGCAACAGAAATTACAGGCTGAGGGAACTTAGGCTGCTCGAGAAGAATTGGGAATGCTTCTGTTCCAATAGAGTCACCAGTCTGAGCAAGCTTAAGACCAATAAATACTGCGATATCGCCGGCACTTACTGAATCGCAAGGCTCACTCTTATTAGCATGCATTCGCAAAATGCGGTTTACACGTTCGCGCTTTTTCTTATTGATATTGAAAATCTGAGTTCCGGCCTGAATCTTTCCTGAGTACATGCGGACATAGCACAAAGGTCCCATTTCGCGGTCATACTGAATCTTAAACACAAGACCGAGAGGCATTTTTGAAACATCTGTTGGAACATCAACAGTTTCTTCTTCATCCTTCTTAATACGGATTCCCTTTGCAGGAGGAATGTCGAGTGGACTTGGAAGATAATCGATTACAGCATCGATAAGTGGCTGAACCCCCTGATTGTGGCGGGCAGATCCCATTACAAAAGGAACGAAAGTACGTGCAATTGTTCCCTTACGGATAGCAGCCTTAAGCTGATCTACGCTGATGTCGCCGCCTTCAAGGTAGATTTCCATCAAAGCGTCGTCGCTGCCGGCAACCATTTCAACAAGCTTTTCACGCCATTCATTTGCCTGGTCGAGACGGCTTGCATCAACATCAGTTATATCAAAAGTTTCGCCTTCATCATCTTCATGCCAGCGGATTTCTTTCATATTAAGAAGGTCAATTACACCTTCAAAATCCTGGCCTTCTCCAATTGGAATCTGGAGTGCAAGACAGTCTACGCCGAACTTTTCGTGAACATCTTCCATTGAGCCAAAGAAATCAGCACCAATGCGATCCATTTTATTCATAAAACAAAGGCGAGGTACTGAGAATTCGTCGGCCTGCTTCCATACAGTTTCTGTCTGTGGCTGAACTCCGTCTACTGCACAGATAACTGCAACCGCGCCGTCGAGAACACGCAGAGAACGCTCAACCTCGGCAGTAAAGTCTACGTGGCCTGGTGTATCAATAATATTTATCTGATGATCTTTCCAGTAAGTTGTTGTGGCTGCAGAACAGATTGTAATTCCACGCTCCTGCTCCTGAGCCATCCAGTCCATTGTTGCCTGGCCGTCGTCAATTTCTCCAATCTTATGAATCTTACCTGTATAATAGAGAATACGTTCTGTAGTTGTAGTTTTTCCAGCATCAATATGCGCCATAATTCCAATGTTGCGCATTTTTTCTAAACTGTTAGCAGCCATTTTAAGCTCCGTCTGTAAAATAAGAATATGAGTGTAAATTATAATGATTTTTTAAGGGTTTGAAAAGTTATAGTATTGTGCAGATCCCCGGGGCAATCCGGGGATGACATATTATTTGAATGTTACGTACGAACCTTCAACCTTTTTACTCTCGTAAACACCGCTATCAATAAGTTTATAGTTATCTCCGAAATCAGCCGGCTCGCCTGACTTAATTATGGTTGCACCAATACTTGCAGTTACAGGGCGGTCACCAATTTCCGGAATAACAATTGTCTTAAGATTTTCGATAAAGCGGTTGATTATTTCATTTGCAATTTTCTTATCATGAACTTCGGCAGCATATGCAGAAAATTCATCACCACCTAATCGGAATACAATATCATTTTCACGGAAAGCTGCTTTAAGACATTTTGCAACATTTATGATTACCTGATCTCCTGTTCCATGACCAAAGGTATCGTTGAAGAACTTAAAATGGTCTATATCAAGAAGGATAAAGAGACCGCCTTTTCCCTGTTTAAGACTTTCTTCAATCCTTAATTCACCACATACACGATTCAAAAGTCCTGTCATTCTGTCGGTCTCAGAAAGTATAATCAGTTTTTCTTTTTCTCTGGCATCACTTACGATTTTGTCTATGTTCATAACACCAAGAATTACAGTATCAGCATTCAGCTTCATATACTTGAATTCGTAAAAATGCAGTTCACCATTATCATCAATACGATAACTGGAAGAATATTCATCTGATTCATTAAGTTTTTGTATGATAGTATCAAGTGCAATGGCTTCCTGCATAAAGGCTTTGTCTTCTGAATATACGCGTTTTTCAATATATTCAGAAAAGAAAGTGTCATATGAAGAATCTAAGGAATAGTTTTCCTTAAAGGATTCCGGGACATAACCGCCTAACTTAATAGGTTTTAGAGTTCTTGTAATAATATTTATACTTAAAATATTTGCATAATCACGACTCAATGCATTTACAATATTAAACTGTTCCAGAAGTCCAAGCTCATTTTTCTTATTATCATCAATATCAATAAAGAGTCCAACATATGTCTGCGGAGAACCATCTGCACGGCGGATAATATTTCCCGCAGCATGATACCATCGCCAGCCATTATTCTTTGTCAAAAGTCTGTATTCAACATTATAAACTGTCTTTCCAGTTGTATCGTTTACAGTATCCCAGAAAGCTTTTAAAACTGCATCCTTATCTCCCTTATGAAGTCTGTCTGACCATGACTCAAGCTTATCAGGGAATTCCTTTTCTGAACTAAAGCCAAGCAGTTCACGGAAGGTTTCTGACCATTCGCAGTTTATGATTTTGCCGTTTTCATCAAACTCAATTGTCCAGGGGCCTGAGTCCAGAACAGACTGAATAATACCCATGGCTTGCTGTTCCTTTTCCAGTTTTTCATAAGCAAGCTGAGTTCTATGACTGATTGTTTTTTCCTGTTCTATTTTAAAACGAGATGTACTTCTGATAATCAGAATTAAACTGATGAACAGCAGCAAAATTAAACTGATAGTACAGAAAACATGAATTCTTGTATTCTGCATAAGGGAAGCAATACTTGTACTGACCTGCTCATTAATTGCAGTTTCATAAACAAGTATTGTGAGCATCCAGCCGGTATTTTTTACTGGAATATACTGAAGGTGTACAGATTCATTTCCAAGATTAACTTCTGCCAAGCCAGAAACACCTTCTGTAAAATCTTTCTGAAGTTTCTTAAACTTTTTAGAATCATTATTGCTTGCAGCCATTAAAGAAAAAAGATTCTGACCTGCAGGAATATTTCCAAATTCTGAATTAGTTAAACATTCACCATTCTTATAGTAAAGACTAAAAAAAGTATCCATATTATCATGATGATAGGTCATAGAACGCATCATCTGATCAATATTGATTTCTACAAAGCAGGCTGTAATTCTTGAATTATTAAAATACAAACCCGAAACCGGTACTGCCATAAAAAGCTGTTTTTCACCGCCGTAATTCAAAACTGTTGAATAAATCGGTTCAGTAATTTTTTCTGCAAGGAACGGATAACGGGTTTTACCGGAACAGGTACTGTGCGAAGTATAAACCAGACCGTTTTCATCAACAAGGGCAAACGTATCCATGTTATAAAGTCTTCTCATATTTCCAAGATAAGTTCTAAGCGCTTTCGGCGACTCAAGATCCTTTTGAGATATAACATCGAGTGCGTTATTTACATAAGTATATTTTTTATCAAGTTCATCAGAGATAAGTGAGGCACGACTTTTAGCAATTTCTTGAATATAAAAATGGCTCAATTTATCAATTGCATCGTCTGTGCCATTTCTTGTGGTACTGGCAGTTTTAAACGCCATCACCAGAAGCAGAATGAAAATAATAGTTAATACTGATTGATGTAGTTATATGTATGACTAGTCTTGTTTTTTTATTCATTGCTGCACCACCTACTCAATTACACCATAAAGCGAACGAAGAAGCCCCGCTGCATCTTTCTGATAAAAGATGGTCGATTCTTCTTCTGTTTTCTCAGGATATAAGCTGCCAGGTAATACGCCATCTGCAATTTTTACGGCAGTTGTAATTGTATCAAAACCAATTGAATAACAGTCCTGAATGGCCAGCGCATAAATAACTCCATCACGTAGATATTTTATTGCCCGTTCATCATGATCCATTCCGACGATAATTACCTTACCTGCTTTTCCCGCTTCTTCCACTGCACGGCCTGCCCCTACAGGATTACTCATATTACAGCAGATAATTCCATCAAGATCCGGATAATTTGCCAGAAATTCCTTTGTAAAATTATAAGCGTTTATATCGCTGTCTTCATCGTATTGTACATCAACAAGTTCAATGCCTTCATATTTTGAAAAAACTTTTTCAGCTCCCCTTGCACGGTCTTCATGGCAAGGAGCTCCTACATTTCCAACAAGCATTGCAATCTTACCTTTATAATTTAAATAACAGCAAAGCGCTTCAGCTAAATCTTCACCATCTTCAAAATTATGAGTATTTCCTACATAGGCAATTCTTTTACAGCCATTTTCCTTTCCGGAATCTGAACTGGAAAATGTCATAACCTTGTTACCTTGTGCAATAATCTGATTGATTACCGGTGTGACAATATCAATATCTGCAACATCAACACCAATTACATCATACTCTTTTAAAGCAGCTGCCTTTTTAATTCTATTTACCTGATCATTTGCAGACATGGCTTCAGGAGCTCGATAATCATAAGTAATATGAATGCCTTTTTCTTCAAACTGGCGTACGGCATCTTCCATTCCAAGCGCAACTGCATCCCACCAGGAATGTACTATTTTATAGGTAAAATAAAAATTATAGTCGGTTTTCTGAGGCTTATAGGAATCAAGAAATTCCTTATGTATTACATCAGATTTTGAACCTGCTGTAATTTCATTGCCTTGATTGTGAGAGAGTAAAATATTTTCATTATTGTTTTGATTACGATTTTTTAATGCTCTGGATGAACAGCTCAACACGTCAAGCACTAAGGCAAGGATGGTCAAGCTGAGAAGAAAAATTAAAATCTTCTTGTTTCTCATGTCTTGAACTCCAAATTATTACTGTTAAGTAATTTTAAATCCAAAAACATGAAAAAACAAGAAAAATATAACGAAAAATTATTTATTCGAGGATTGCACCTTTATCTGCAGAAGAAACGAGTTTTGCATAGCGTGCAAGATAGCCGGTTTTAACTTTTGGTTCCGGAGCTTTCCAAGCGGCACGACGACGCTCGAGTTCTTCATCGCTTACTTCAAGGGTAATCTTGTAGTTATTGATGTCGAGAGTGATTTTGTCGCCCTCTTCTACAAGTGCGATTGGTCCACCTACAGCAGCTTCCGGTGAACAGTGTCCAAGAGAAGCTCCGCGTGTTGCACCAGAGAAGCGGCCGTCTGTAATAAGGGCAACTTCCTTATCGAGTCCCTGACCTGCAAGAGCTGCAGTTACTGCGAGCATTTCGCGCATACCAGGTCCGCCCTTTGGTCCTTCGTAGCGGATAACTACTACATCACCACTCTTGATTTTACGGTTCTGAACAGCATCCATTGCTTCACTTTCGTCGTTGAATACACGGGCTGGTCCTGTGTGCTTCATAAGTTCTTTTGCACAGGCAGAGCGTTTTACAACAGTTCCGTTTGGAGCAAGGTTTCCAAAGAGAATTGCAAGTCCACCATTGTCACTGAAAGGATTTTCAATTGGACGCAAAACTTCAGGATTGCGGTTACGAACGCCTGCGATATTTTCTGCAACAGTTTTTCCTGTAACAGTCATAAGGCTTGTATCAATCAGATTTTTCTTAGCAAGCTCTGCAAGAACAGCCTGAACACCACCCGCATCATCAAGTTCGCACATAAAAGTGTGACCGGCTGGAGCAAGATGGCACAAGTTTGGTGTTCTGTTAGAAATCTCATTAACCATATGAAGGTCAATCGACAAACCTGCTTCATGTGCAATTGCAGGAAGGTGAAGCATTGTATTAGAAGAACAGCCGAGTGCCATATCAGCAGCAAGGGCATTCTCAAAATTTTTCATTGTAAGCATGTTGCGCGCAGTAATTCCACGCTCAAACATTTCCATAACCTTCATTCCGGCTTTTTTAGCCAGAGCGATACGGCGACCGCTGACAGCTGGAATTGTTCCATTTCCAGGAAGACCAAGTCCGATAGACTCTGTAAGACAGTTCATTGAGTTTGCTGTGAACATACCAGAGCAGGCACCACAGCCAGGACAAGCTACAGTTTCCATTTCACGAAGCTGTTCTTCTGTAATACGTCCGCTGGCAACTGCACCAACAGCTTCGAACATATCTGTCAGCGACAAATTACGTCCGGCATAAGGATTAGAAGCATCAGCTCCAGGGAGGTGACCAGGCATCATAGGACCGCCGCTTACAAATACTGTAGGCAGATCTAGGCGGGCTGCAGCCATCAGCATACCAGGAACAATTTTATCGCAGTTAGGAATCATAACGAGGGCATCAAACTGATGAGCCTTTGTCATACATTCAATTGAGTCGGCAATGAGTTCGCGTGTAACAAGGGAATATTTCATTCCTTCGTGACCCATGGCAATACCGTCACAGACACCGATTGCAGGGAACTCTACAGGAGTTCCGCCAGCCATACGGATGCCGGCTTTTACAGCTTCGGCAATGCGGTCAAGTTCAATATGACCTGGAATAATCTCGTTTTTAGCACAACAAACGCCTACGAGCGGGCGGTCTAATTCTTCATCAGTATAACCCATTGCATAAAACAACGAGCGGTGTGGCGCGCGGGCAACACCTTTTTTAGCGTTATCACTTTTCATAGAGGTCCTCTTTATGTCGGTATTCTACTCATATTTGTCGCGGATGACAAGTTTTACGAGAGTTTTTGTTTTGAGCACTGCTGTACGGCGCTGTTCTGCGAGTTCTTCTTTCTTCAGGCTGATTCTGGCATAATCACAGATTGTCTTTCCGAAATCAGAAAGTGTTGCAGGAGATTCTGCTTCACAGGCAAGAATAACATTCTTCTTTGCAATAAAATGCTTAAAGAAGAGTGCAAATTCCTCATTATCAAGAGGAAGTCCGTAAAGCATAATGATTCTTTTATAATCCTGAATTCTTGCAAAAGTCTTACAACAGGTAATAAGTTTTGAACTGAAGTTTGATTTTCCGTTCTCATCCTTAACAATTTTTTCTGCAATGACGAACAGTTCAGGATCTTCAGGAAGTTCTCCCGAAGGTTCACATTCAAATACAGCACTTAAACCAACTGAATCTGCAAGAATCTGAGCCTTGCTGTCCAGAACATCAGGATTATCAGCATTGTGAGTTGCGAGTTCTGATTCCTCATTTTTAGCAAATAACTTTTCAAGTTCAGCTTCTGAAATTGCAGCACTTGTATCACCCTGACTTGAATCAGACATTACAGCCATAGTTTCTGAAAGAACTGCAGTTTCCTGCTCGCTTACGGCAACTTCTTCGGAAAGTGTATTACGTTCCTTTTCATCACCCATAATATCTGCAAGCATTGAATCAACTGCGCTATCCTGCATAATCTGAGGTTCTTCCTGAGCTGCAGAAGTTGATTTTGTATCAAACACTGGTTCAGGAGCATTTTCTGCCTTAATAAATACAGCTTCTTCCTCTGAAGCCCCTATTTCAGCGCTGAATGTATCATCATCTTCGAAATCTTCGTCATCATTTTCTGAAAGGCCTGCTGATATTTCATCTGCATTATCCTTAAAGAAAGATACACTTGAAGCATTACCGCCATTTGTTTTCAAAACAACGCGGTCTCCTTCATCAGCGGCTTCGTATAAATAGCCATCGTTTTCACCAATATAGAAAAGTCCGCCCTCTCCATCTACACGCAGATTGTGCAGAGAATTACAGCCTTCAAAGGCATCTGGAGCAATATATTCAATACAAGATGGGAATACGACACTTTCAAGAGCCGTACAACCGGCAACAGCTCTGGATTCAATTCGCTTTACGGTTGGTGGAATTACAAGAGATTTTAATGAAGCACAGCCTTCAAAAACACTTTCCGGCAATTCTGTAATTCCGGCACGGAAAGGAATTTCTGGTAAAGATACACAATCCTTAAAAAGCCCTTCTGGAAAAGCACTAACCGCATTTGGCATAGTTACCTTAGTAAGAGCAGAACATCCAGAAAAAAGATAAGAAGGAAGTTCTGTAACACCAGATGGAAGCTTAACCTTTTCGAGTGCTTTTGAATTTGAAAAAAGACAACTTCCAAGCTCTTTTACAGAATCTGGCAGAGAGATAGACTCATACGGACAATCTGAAAAAACATCATCTTCTATTCTATGTGCTCCAAAAGGAACACGACCAGTAAAGTCTGTTGAAGTATCGTCAACTCCAAGAACTGTGTGTAAATCCTCAGAATATAGCAGGCCATTTTTTTTAATATACGAACCCATAAAGCTTCCTTAAAATATTGTTTTATACAATTTTATCATAGGAATTGTTATTTGTCATTTAATAATGTTCATGTTATTCTATATTTATGCTGAAAATTTTCTCTTCAGACACACAGATTTTTTATAGTGAAAGCAAGTGGCTGCATCCAATTTTTGAATTTGAAGAGTTTTTGAAGACTTATGATGGGCCGCGCACTAATTTGAGTGCCTGGGACAGCGCCATTGGAAAAGCTGCAGCTGTTTTACTGGTGCGGTTAGGTGTTGAGCAGATTCACGGCGAACTTGTAAGTAATCTTGCAGTAAAATATATTGCTCAAACTCTTGGCGAAGGCAAACTCACCTGGGATACTCTGGTAGACCGACTTATGTGCCAGACAGAAAATCAGCTGGAAAATCTTACAGATTCTGATGAAATGTACTATTTAATACGACAGCGGGCAAAACTTGTACTTGGAGTTCCAGTCAGCATTCAAAATCTTTCATATAAATACGGAAAAATAAACGGTCTGAATCTTGAAATACACGCAGGTGGGCGACTGATGATTCTTGGCGAAAACGGAACCGGTAAAACTACCCTTCTCCGCTTGCTTTGTGGAATTTACAAACCAGATAGTGGAAGCATTCTGATTGACGGAAAACCTGTAGACAAGCTCCCAAAATACACAATCGGCTATATTCCGCAGCTTTCAGAACTTCAGGAAGAACAGAGTTTTGATCTTACAGCTGAAGAAGTTGTAGGACTTGGAATAAATGGCAAAACTGAGAAATCTGGCGGAAAAAGCCGCCGAGACCTTGTAGAACAGACAATGAGAAGAACAGGCTGTGCACATCTTGCCGGACGAAAGTTTTCAGTACTCAGCGGCGGTGAAAAGCAGAAAGTTTCACTTGCCCGCTGTCTTGCGCAAAAAGCCCGTCTCCTGCTGCTGGACGAACCTACCGCAAACCTCGACAAAGATAACCGCCGCATGGTAGTTGATATTCTTACTTCTCTTTCGATTTCGGAAATCCCAACTATCATAATGGTAACTCACGACAAAGAGCTTACTTCTCTAAAAAAATGGGAGGTACTCAACATTGGATAAACTCGAAAGACTTGCATTACTTTTTTCTCTTGCACCCGTAATGAAAGGCTTTATTGCCATGAGCATAAGCGGAGCCGTTTTCCCGCTCTGTGGAGTTATGGTCCTGCGACTGAATCTTGTTCCAATGCGTTACATGCTGATGCACGGAGTAATACTCGGCGGTGCAATTGCGATGGCACTGAATGTTCCCCTGCTTCCTGTAACAATCACAGTAAATCTGCTTTTAGTTTTTATGATGATTATGATGACAGGAAGCGGTGAAGGAAGAAACTTCGGCGGTACAAGTGCAGCTACAATGGTCTTGAGCATGGCCCTCGCCTCACTGATTATGCATGTAGCTGATGTTCCTGCAAAAGACACTCTCGACCTTTTATGGGGAAGTCCTTTTGCCTTGAGCTATCTGGACATTACAGCGCTTGGCATACTTGCCCTCGTGCTCCTCTTATACGTCATCATAAATTTCAGAAACATCAAAAATCTTTTTTTCAGTAAAGAGATTTCCATGAGTCTTGGAATCCGCGTAAGACTTCATAACACAATAATGGTTATTCTGATTGCCTCTGTAGTTGCAATTGCAATGAAGCTGCTCGGAGCTTTTCTAATCGACTCACTTTTAATTCTTCCGGTAATGTGTGCCGCGCCATTCCTGAAAAAATTGAACCACAACGGAATCCGTTCACTGTTTATCGGAAGCTGTATTACAGGCTTTATTCTCTCGGTTGCAGGCTATGTTATAGCTGTTGCCGCAGATTTTCCTCCAGCTGGAACTATTGCAGTTCTCGCCGGAATATTATTTTTTATAGGAAGGATTTTTAAATGAAAAAAATCTCTAAAATCACTATTGCCCTTTTCGCTGCTCTTGCGCTTGTTAATTCTGCATGGGCTGCACCAAAGAAAATTGTTGCCTCTACTTCATGGGCCGCTGCCTTTGCAGACATTGCCGGTGCTGATGAAGTTGAAAGCATTGCCCCTGTAAATCTCCGCCATCCGCCGGAGTACGAAATTACAGTAAGCGATGTTCAGAAAATTTCTGATTCTGAAGTTTTCATTTTCGCTGGCTTTGAACGCATGATGAAAACTCTTGGAACAAAAGTTCCTAATAAGGGCGTAAGTGTTCAGGTTGTTCTTGATAACTCACTTGCAACTGTTCAGGAATCTACTTTGAAAATTGCGCAGGCTCTTGGAACAGAAGAGATTCAGAAAGTTCGTTTTGCAGAATATGAAAAACTTGTAAAAGACGGTCAGAAAAAAGCTTTAAAAAAGAAACTCAATAAAAAGAAAGTTCTCTGTAACAAGAATCAGACCTATCTTGCAAAGGAACTTGGACTTGATATCGTCGGAGTTTTCGGGCCTGGTCCTGTAAGTGCAGAAGAACTTCTTAAAGCAAAGAAAGAAGGCTATGATCTTATTATTGATAATATTCATAACCCAACTGGAAAACCTGTTACTGAAATTCTTCCAAAGGCAAAATACATTGAATGGCGCAACTTCCCTACTGCCGTTGAACACGACGCACTTAAGAAAGTTGTAAGCGATAATATTGATATGTTACTTGCTGAGTTTTAATTCAAACGAATCTACAAGGGCGATCCATGACGCTTCAATTACGTCGGAAGATACGCCCACTGTAGTCCAGCTGCTCTGTCCGTCGGTAGATTCAATAATTACACGTACACGGGCAGCAGTAGCAGACTTAGAATCCAATACACGTACCTTATAGTCCACCAGTCTGAAATTAGAAACAACAGGATAGAACTTTTCGAGCGCCTTACGAAGCGCAATATCCAGAGCGTTGACAGGACCGTCTCCCTCACCCGCTGTAATTTCAAAGTTTCCGTCTACTTCAACCTTAATCTGTGCACAGCAGCAAACGCCCTCTTCCGGACGCGGATTTGAACCTGTTGTCTGATAGTAATGAAGCTTAAAAAACGGCTTATACTGACCGAGCATCTTTTTTACAAGAAGCTCAAAACTTCCGTCGGCACCTTCAAACTGATAGCCTGCAGATTCGAGTTCCTTTACCTTAGCCATAAGGTCGCTTACGATAGGATCGTTGCGTTTTACATCAGGCACAAAGCGGCGGATCTTCTCCAAAATCATACTGCGGCCGGCAACCTCGCTCATAAGGAAAACGCGGTTGTTACCTACAGTTTCGGGAGTAATATGCTCATAGGCAAAAGGATTTTTCAGAACAGCATCAATATGCATTCCAGCCTTATGCGCAAAAGCATCTTTTCCAACATAAGGCGACTGAGGATTTACACGGATATTTGTGAGCTCTGCAACACGCTTACAGATTGCAGTAAGGTTTTTCATGCTCTCTTCAGGAATAACCTGATAGCCCATTTTAATCTGAAGATTAGGGATGATTGTAGAAAGATTTGCGTTACCGGTACGTTCACCAAATCCAAGGAGAACACCCTGAACATGAGTTGCACCTTCCTTTACGGCAACAAGGGAATTTGCAACGGCAAGTCCGCAATCATTGTGAGTATGAATACCTACGGTTACTTTCTTTCCATACAGTTTTACAACCTCAGCTACGGCACGGCGGCATTCGTCAATCATAAAGCCGCCCTTTGTTTCGCACAGACTCAGGACAGTGGCTCCTCCGTCCACGGCAGCCTTTAAAGTTTCCAGTGCATAGGCTTTATCTTCTTCGTAAGCAGTAAAGAAATGTTCTGCATCATAAATTACTTTGCGTCCGTTAGAAACAAGGAACTCGCAGGATTCGCGAATCATATTGAGATTTTCTTCTGGAGTTGTTTTGAGAATGTCTGTAACCTGGAAAGTCCAGGACTTACCGAAAATTACGACTGTTTTAGTTCCTGCGGCAAGAAGACTTTTGAGATTTGCATCGTCTTCGCATTTACAGTTTTTTCGTCTTGTAGAACCAAAGGCACAAACCTGAGCATTCTTAAACTGAATTTCAGCAACAGCCTTAAAGAACTCCATATCCTTAGGATTCGACCCCGGATTGCCAGCCTCGATGTAAGTTACGCCAAGGTTATCGAGCTCATGACAAATATGCAGTTTATCCTGAACAGAAAAACTAATACCTTCGCCCTGAGCACCGTCGCGTAATGTCGAATCAAGAATCTCAATTTTCTTCATGAGTTAATTATGGAAGAAATAAGAGGAAGTTTCAAGAACCCCCGTCATTGCGAGGAGTGAAACGACGAACCTATCTATTAAATGGATTGCTTCGCTGCGATCGCAATGACGACATCTTATTCACAATAACGTTAGTTCAGAAAGAATTTTACGGAGTTCTCATAACAAACCGCAGCCACCAGACGGCCGAGGCTCTCTTCATGCCACGGGAACTCACCTGCTTCTACAAGACCGCCGATGTAGTTACACAAAATGCGGCGGAAATATTCATGTCGCGGATACGAAAGGAAACTGCGGCTATCTGTCAGCATGCCGACATAACTTCCAAGAGGTGCAGTTCTTGCATATACACGGATCTGCTCTTCAATTCCATCTTTGTGATCATTGAACCACCATGCAGGACCAAACTGACAGTTGCGGAAGTTTGCAGCCATAGTTGCAAGAGCTTCGTTATCTTTTGGATTAAGGTTATAGAGGATTGTACGGGCACCCGGTGCTGCACTGTAAATCGCATTCAGAACAGCTCCAAGCTGCGGTGCAAAATTAAAGTCATTCAAACTGTCTTCACCAATATTCTTTCCGGCAGCCTCGAGCATTGCAGCATTGTTGTCACGAAGGGCTCCAATGTGAATCTGCATTACAAAGCCCTTCTGAGCATAAAGCTTTCCGAGTTCCACCAGAACCCACCCCTTATATTTTGCAATTTCGTCGTGGCTGAGTTTTTTACCAATCCACGCCTTTTCAAAAATGTAGTTTACGTCATCGTAAGAAGCCGGCAGGTAGAAGTCTCCTTCAAGAGAATGATCACTTACTACAGAACCGTTCTCTTTGAAAAAGTCCATACGTCGGCCGAGAGCAGCAATCATATCAGACACAGACTGCAACTTTGTACCGTCCATTTTCTGAAGGCGGCTGATGTAATCTGCATAGGCAGGACTGTCTGGAGAAAGCGGAACATCCGGGCGGAAAGACGGGCGCACACGGAGTTCTGCGCTGTTGTCAGCCAGTTTCTTATGCCACTCAAGACTATCAAGAGGATCATCTGTGGTACACAATTCACGGACACCGAGTTTAGAAAGTAAACCGCGAGGCGCATACTCAGGCTTTGCTAAAAGCGCGTTACATTTATCCCAAACCTCACGGGCATTTGCTTCAGTAACAGGCTCGGTAATTCCAAAGTAGCGGGCAAGCTCAAGATGGCTCCAGTGATATAACGGATTTCCAGGACACAGTTGAAGTGTTCTAACAAAGGCAAGATAACGCTCGTAGTCGGCTTTTTCTACGGCAGCGGTTCCGCCACGTTCAGCATCTGATTTTACGGTGCCGTCTTTGCGGATGTGCCCTGTAATAAGAGATTCATCACCCCCGGCAGCTCTCATGCCACGCCATTTATAATGATCGTGATCAAGCCATGCATTTGCGAGATTTCCAAGAGTTTTATTCTCAAAAATCTCCTGTGGACTCAAATGATTATGAAAATCGAAAATCGGCTGATTTTCTGCATATTTATGATATAAGATCTGAGCAGGTTCGCTCTGCAAAATAAAGTCATCATTCAAAAAGGATTTCATATAGTTTCTACCTCGAATACTAGTATATCACACTTCATACCTTTTGTGTATTATGAGGAAGTTTTTTCATGGCAACAAAAGCTATAATCACACCAATTCCACAGACAACAGTTCCTGTCAAAAGCATTTGAGTTATTCCCAGATTATCAAGAATTACTCCGCTTATAAGATTAGAAAAAACACCGCCTATTGTAATTGCACTTGTGATATAAGCCTGACCTTTAACCTGATCCAGTTCTTCCATTGTTTCGCTTACATAATATGCAGCTGCCGGAACAAATACAGCATAGGCAAAAATCTGGAACGACTGGCTGAAATAATAAACTGCAAGATTTCCGGCAGCCATCAGCACAATCATTTTTATAAAGAACGCAGCACCTGAAAATACAAGCATCCAGCGGGAAGCAATCTTTTTAAGAACAAAGCCAATCAGTGCCATAACAGGAAGTTCAAGAATAGCCTGCAGAAAGTTTGAATAGCCCAGTTCTTTTTCACCGCCCCCGAGTCCACGTATAATCTGAATCATAAAATCATTTATCATATTGTGGGCAAAAAAGAAGCAGATTGTTCCAACCAGAAAAAGCATAAATGCCGGATAAGTTCGGGCAAAATCAGAAATCTTATTATGAGCGGCAGCGGGCTGTGAATTAGAAGAATTCACGACATCCCCATTACCAGAGGCTTCCCCTTCTGTCTTCGGTTTCTTAAAAGTAAACACAACTAAAGCCGAAAGAATCATAGAAATAATATTCACAAAAAGAAGCACATTCACGCCACGTTTTGCAACAAAGCCGCCGACAAATGCAGAAGTCACAGCGAAACTTGCAGAACCAAGTCCTCGTGCAAGTCCAAAATAAATAGGACAGCCAGCTTTCTGATACTCAAAACACAGAGCCAGTACAACCGGCTGATATGAAAACTGAATCAGATAAATCAATGCATAAACAACAAAGATAAATGCCTTATTTTCATGAAACACCAGAAGTGTTGCTGAACCGGCAAGAATCAATACCACAGAAATTAAAATAAAACGGCGGTTTGTAAGCGGGCCGGGCTTGTCTATTACTCCGGCAATCAGCGGCTGAAAAACTGCAGAAATTATATTTGCAAGGGCAAGCAGAATTCCAACCTGAGTATTTGTAAAGCCGTTCGCAAGCAGATACACTGCGGCATAAGCATGTACAGTACAAAAGGCTGCAAAATAAGAAATATTTATCAGCGAATATCTGAAAGTCCAGTTAAAATTATTACGGTTCATACAATCCTTATTCTTTTACTGCAGAATCATACATTGCAAGGATACGCTTAAATAAATCTTCATCAGGGAGTTCATTAGAACGCAAAAGTCCGGTATGACCTCTATCCTCATTTGGAACAAAGGTAAAACGCGGATTATCCTTAAATTTTCTGTAGTAGATTTTATATCCATATTCAGGAGGTACTGTTGCATCATCCATACTATGAATAATCATAACTTTTGCATCTGTAGCAGAAAAACCTTTTACGCCACTTGCAGTTGCATACTTTCCATACTTACAGGCTTCAAAGATTCTATAAAATGGAACAAAGAAAAGTACCAGATTACCGGCGATTTTTTTACCACCTGCAACAAACATTCCAGGTGAATCATTAAACCCTGCAACCTCGGCTACAGCCTTCACTTCCGGATGATAGGCAGTAACACTGCTGACACTGAAACCACCCCAGCTGTGTCCAAATAAAACAATCGGGAGTTTTTCAAAATTTCCACTGTTTTCAACAAAGGAAATTGCATAATCTAAATCGATTACTCCCTGTGGAAGACCACCTACAACCTGATCTTTTCCAAAACCTTCACTTTCATCATTTCCGGTTGCATCATAGGCAAATACAGAATATCCGTTTTTAGCAAAATAATTTATGATATCTGTATATCTGTTGTGTCCGCCTCCGCTAAAACCATGTGCAAAAACAACTATACCTTTTTTCTCATCATTGCCAATATTATACATATAACCGGCAAGACGCTGTCCTTTATTTGACTTAAAATCATATCTTGTTCTTTTAAGTCCTTCAAAATTTTCAACATAAAGTCTGTCTTCATCAGGCGTAATATAACGATTACAGAAATTGAACTTATAAGAAATAAGCATTCCTATCCAAAGTCCAGTTATAACCAGCACGATAAACAGAACTGTACAGATTTTTAAATTTTTAATTGTCTTTTTTGTCATTGTTTTCTCCAGTTCGTCAAATTATATTTTTTTTTATGTTTTATAACAATGATTTTGAAAACACTTTTCTTATGTTTCCATTATGTTATATAATTAAAACATGAAATCCTTCTATTCGAAACAGTTTTTATTATTTATTCGCATAACTTCTATCATTTTTATCGGAATTCTTTGTTATCTGACCGGACACGCTGTTTTCGATGTATTTTTGAATCATGATTACCCATGTATTTTCGGACTTATATGTGGACCTGTAAGTATTGTAATTCTGATTTTTGTTATACGAAATCCGCAGAAACTTGCTTTATTTGTCCCACCACTTATTCTATATTCAGTTTCAAATGCAATTGGAAATGCAAATACAGCTTATCCCATAATCTTTCTGGAACTTGCTGCCATTCTTTTATGGATCCGCGGTTTTTTCAACTGTCATAAAACAATTAAAATTTTTGGTATGGTTCTGATTTATCTGATTCCGGTTTTGCTTTATCTTCGCTTTGGATGGGCTTATTTTGCAGAACAGCTTCTTGAGATTCTGCAGATACTGCTTATTACCTTCTGTATCATTTACATAATGTATGAATATATGAAAGCGCAGACGTCAACAGACAAGATTCTGAATATTGCAGATTATTCCGAAACTACAGAACGAGATGCAAAATGGCTTACTCTCGTACAGCAGGGAGTTAAATACGAAGCGATCGCCATTGACTATGAACTGACTCTTGGCACTGTTCAGAACAGGCTCAATAAAATCTATCACATTCTTGAAACTGGCGACCGCATCGGTTTTCTTTCAATTTATTCAAATGCTAAAATTATTTATAAAAAGTAATTCAGCTTTTTCATTACATAAAAGTATGAGTCCAGCTAATTGCAAAGCGCTTAAAGTACCATTCACGTCCTGTTACTTTAGTATTTAAGATATCACTTTCTTTTTCGATTTTATTTTCAAAGCTTCGGCGGCTTGAGAAATCAAACAGACAAATCAGATTATCTTTTTTACCAATTTTAAACTGTACGAGAGGGCTTATTGAGATTTCCGGAAAATCCCCATCAAAAACATCATTATACACTCCATAAGCATCACCATTATAATATCCGGCAGCCTTGAACATAACTCCTGCAAGATTTATTGGAAGTGGCATCTGATAACCTAAAATACACTGAACCTGATAAGCTAAACCACGTACCTGATATTTTGAACACTGCCATTCATACAGACTGTCGCTTTCTAAACCTGCAATTCCAAAATAAATTGTTGTATAGGATGCGAGCAAAACAACATGACTCCAGTCTCCTGGAATAAGAGCGCCTGTATCAAACTGGAAAGTTACTGTACCCCATGCCTCATAATAAGGATGTGATATAGTTGAGATTGGTTCGTATTCATAAGTTGCTTTATTCATTTCGCACAAACCTTCAATTGGTCCTATATTCCAGCCCCAACCGATTGAACCTCCGGCCGAAAAAATCAAAAATGGCACAGGTTTAAATTCAATACTTAACTTTTGCTTTAATGAAATTGGAGTAAGTTCTAATGCACCACGAAAAGTAACATTAGCGTCAGAAACCAGCCAGTGTTCTCCAAGAGGTGTATTCAGCTTATATGCAGCAGTTAAAGTTGTACAGGCTTCCACTCCATCATAGACTCCGGTAATCGGGGCATAATGAGTATCTCCTGTAATAAATTCAGCTTTCGGATGGTAAGCGAAGTCTGTCTGAAGCGCAAGAGTAAATGGAGATTTTTTATCTGCATCATTATTATCATCCTGAGCAAAAACTCCAAAAACAGTTAAAACAGTTGCAAGTAAAATGGCTATTACTTTTTTCATTTTTTATCTCCCTATAACTTTTATTACTTTTATGATTCCTGCGACAACCGAAAGAATCACACTTAATATTATTATAATATACAAATCTGGAACAAATAATTGTACCACCCAGAGTGGGGTCTGTACAAATATTTTTGTAAAAAAGATTAACAACAGCGGCCAGATAATATAGCAGCTTACAGCAAATATTATACTGATACGTCTTTTTGTTTTTATTGATCTAATGAGTATAAAAATAGAAAAACAAAGCATACAAAGGTAAACAGCATCAATCATAATATGCAGCAGAACATAAGATTTATGATTAATTTTCTCAGGTTCTTCTCCACGAATAATTGAAAGGCTATCCCAGATTGCATTATCCATAAGATTATTTAAGCCAAACTGGTCACTTGCATTCAGCATAAAACAGACTCCAAGCTTCTCATCTGGTAAAATAAACATATAGGTAATTCCATTTTCAACCTGTCCCCCATGAAAAACAAGTTTTTGTCCCTTCCATTTCATAAAATTCCAGCCCATACCATAATAAGCCTCAAATTCTTTTACACCTAACGAAACATTTTTGTACCACATGGAATTAATACTTTCTTGAGAAATAATCTGATTTTTACCAGTCTGTCTGTTTTCAACAACTCCTTCATTCAGATACATCCTCAAATATTTTGCATGATCATGTGGTGTTGTAGCGATATAACCAGCAGGTTCATGAAACCACGATTTTTCAACAGGATATATAGCCTCTTCTCTTTTGAAAAAGCCGAAATAATTTCTGTTTCCCCTCAATAGTTTAGGACTATCCTTTACCTTCCTGGCATTCGCATTTGAATCTTTCATTTCCAGAGGATTAAAAACATTCTGTTTAATATAGTCTTCATAAGCCATTCCGCTTACCTTCTCAATAATTTTTCCAAGCAAATCATAATTTACATTAGCATATTCATATTTACCATAAGACTTCGTAAGTTTCGCATTATGGAGTTTTGCATGAGTATCAAAACCACTTGTATGATTCAAAAGAGAAAGCACTGTAACAGGCTTTGAAAACTTATAATCCGGCAGATAAACAGAAATATCATCCTCAAGCTTAATCTTACCCTTCTCTACAAGCTGCATTACACAAAGCGCAGTATACGACTTACTCATAGATCCAATAAAAAACTGCTGATCTAAACTTGTACATTCACCATATGCCTTCTCAAAAAGCGTATGGTCTGGGCTTGTAATAAAGAAAGCCATTCCGGGAATGTGATAAACTTCTGCTAATTCATCCAGATATGTTTCAAACTTTTGAATACGTTCAGAAGGAAGTTCTATTCCATCTTTGGCCTTAGCGAAACAATTTTCAGTAAATGCCATTAGCATTATCAAAAAGATAAACGATAATTTTTTCATAAAAACCTCACGCTGCAAATCATAAAGCATGACAGAAAGAAAACAATACTAAAGTGAGGAACCTAATATTGGGTTTATGAGGTAGTTAACATCTGTTTATACTGTAAAATCAGAATTGTGATATAATAATATGTAAGATGAAGTTTAAAAAAACATTTATTTTATTGTTCTCTTTTATTTCTCTTTTTTTATTTATTGGCTGTAATCAAAAAAAATCAGTTAGCCAGAATCTTAACCTCGAAAGCATCAACCAGCTCAACAGCGATACCTTTACATGTACCTTTGATGGCATTGAACATGATTTTATAGTTGAATTACCTGTCCAGAAAGAAACTTCAGAAAATGATGCAATAAAATCAGTTCCCCTTGTAATCCTCCTTCCCGGCTACAGTAATACGGCAGATCATCTTCGTTTTACTACGGGTTTTCATAAAGAAGCTAACTCACGCGGTTATGCGGCAGTTTATGTAACCGGCTCAATCAGTAAATATGAAAAAACGGGTGGACTTGGATGGAACTCGGGAATTGCTGCAAAAGGTAATCCTGATGTTGAGTTTATTGTGGCGCTTACAGAATATCTTCAAAAAGAATATGGCTTTGATAAAGAACGCACTTTTGCAGCAGGCTTTTCAAACGGTGGATTTATGATACACAGGCTTGCAATGGAAGCAGGAAATACTTTCCGTGCGGTTGCATGTGTTGCAGGAAAAATGCCTGAAAAGGTCTGGAACAACAGGAACAGAAAAAATCACATTGGCGTTATGCAGATTACAGGCGAAAAAGATGATGTTGTTCCAAAGAGATTTGACGGCACAGTAAACAATTCACGCGATCCTGCAATTGAAGATGTTATGGATTACTGGGCACTTTCAAACGGTTTGAAAACTATTGCTGTGGAAAATGTTGCCCGCGGCTCAAAGCTCACAAAATGGAATTCTGGAAATAAAGACTGCCAGGTGTGGCATCTGCTTGTAAAAGACAGCCATCACTTCTGGCCTACCGAACAGATTAACGGAATAGACGGCAACACAGTTATTCTGGATTTCTTTGATGCAAATTAAGATCTGAATACCATTAAACTTCTACAACTTCTATTTGAATATTTTCTTTCAGATTCTTAACTGCAATCTGAAAATCATCCTCGTAAATAATTTCACCAGGAACTTCAGAACACTTTGACATGTAAAGTTTTAATCCGTACTTTTTTGCCATCTCACGATAAAAAGTCATCTGGCGGTAAATGTCATTTCCCTGTGGAGTATCCTTGAACCAGGTAGTTGCGTGCTCTGGATTTCCCTGCTCATAAAAAGGCGGAACCGGCAGAACCTTTTCAAAATATTCGCGGTTCTTCCAGTACTCAGCAGTTTCTTCTTCTGTGAGAGTTTTTGAATCTACAAGTTTACCAATTGCAGTAAACAGGCCGCGAGGCTGCTGGGTAATATAAGCAATATCTGCTGTGTGAATTCTGTAAAATGTCATATATATATCCTTTTTTTTAAATTATAGATTATTTTACAGTTTTCACAATAAAGACATTCTTTAATAAATTAACTTGAAGCAATTTTCTTATTTGCTCCCCACAGTCCAAGAGCAATAAGCCATGCAGTTATAACCAGTAGAGGAAGTACAATCCAGATAGTGTTTAAACCGAAAGCAAGAAAACCATACCAGTCGTAAGCAGGATCGGGTTTTCCATTATTAAGATGAAGAAGTACATTCGGAGTATAAACAGAAGCATAAAGAGCCATTGGAATTATACCGGCAAAACTCAACTTAAAGGAAGGTTTTTCAGCAGCTTCAAAAAATATAAAACTGATGATACACAGCATTGGTGTTACAAAATGCATGAAAAGATTTGAATTCATAAAAAGCGAAAAATAACCAGTTTTTGAAGTTGGTGCCAGATAGAAAACAGTAATGAACATTGTAAAGGCAACAGCGTCAGTTGATGCAATTTTCAACAGATATAACCAGCAAGGAAGCTTCTCTGTATTTTTTCCAGTTGGACTGAATTTGAAAACAATGTAAATAACAGCAACAATTGCCGCCAGAATATTAGATAAATTTGTAAAATAACGGAAAGACTTAAAGTTCTTTTCTGAAAGGACAGAAATATCCTGCATAAACTTAAATCCAATAATAACACAGATAGTTGCGAAAATTGTAAATACAACAACAAGACAATTTAAAACAAGCGCTGCTTTCTGAGATTTAGTCATAAATAAAACTCCTGAATACTATTCAAAAAAAAATGGTTGCACGAGTCGTGCAACCATTTTTACTTATACTGCTTATTATATCTCTTTTAGAGTTTTTCGAACAGTACCCTTACCGCAATTTAATTTTGCAAAATATTCCTTTACCTTATCAGCAAGGCCAGCTTCAAACAGGTCTACACCGAAAATCTCTGCACGGTGTAACAACGAATCAATGTTTCCCGGCACATACTTTCTGCACTCATCCAGTAATGGATCAGGACTAAGTTCAAACGGATTACCATCATCACCAATTCCTGTAAGATAGCGCAGCCACAAAGCAAATACAAGAGGAACCACCTTAAGGTCTGCAACGTGGAGGTCGCTGCGACCAAGGTAGCCCTTAATAGTCTCACCAAAACGAATACTCAATTTCTGAGAAGTATCACAGGCAATGCGCTGTGGAGTATCCGGCATAAAAGGATTTGGAATACGGATATTTACAACCTCATCGATAAACTCACGAGGCTTAATAATTCCAGGATCAACAACAACAGGAAGCCCTTCTTCGTAGCCAAGGCGTTTTACAAGACGAAGCAAATCTTCATCCTTCATTTCATCTGCAATCAAGGTGTAGCCGAGAAGACAACCGCTTACAGCAAGGAAAGTATGAAGAGGATTCAGACAAGTACAAACCTTCATCTTTTCAACCTTGTCTACAGTTGCACGGTCTGTAAAATACAAACCAGCCTTTTCAAGCTCCGGGCGACCGTTAGGGAAGCTGTCTTCAATTACAAGATACTGACACTCTTCTGCATTTACAAAAGGAGCAACATAAGTTTTCTTAGAAGTGATTACAGGCTCCAGCTGTTCGATTCCGTCATCAGCGAGAATCTTTTCGATTTTTGCATCAGGTCGTGGAGTGATTTTATCAATCATAGTCCATGGGAAACTTACTTTCGAAGCATTGTTTACATAGTCAAGGAAACCTGGCTTACAAACACCACGTGTCTCCCACTCTTTTGCAAACTCGTTTACAGCAGCATAAAGTTTATCTCCGTTATGAGAGCAGTTATCCATGCTCACCATAGCAACTGGAAGTTCACCGTTTACATAACGCTCATGAAGAAGAGTCACAACCTTTCCAATATATGATTTAGGCAGTACAGGTCCCTGAGCAAAATCTTCTTCAACTCCAGGCATCATAACACCGGCTGCATTGCGAAGAAGGTATCCCTTTTCTGTAATAGTGAAAGTAACCATCTGAAGTGAAGGCGCACGGAAAATCTCACAAAGACGAGCCCAGTCAGCCTCATTGTCAGAATCAGCAGCAAGTGCTTCCATGATAGAGCCAACAACAGTTTTTTCAACCGAACCGCTGCTCTTAAGCGTTACAAGAGCACCAATATTATCGTGAGGGCGGTACATCTTTTCGATAATCTCATAATCATAGCCTTCAGCTACAACAAGACCACGGTCAAGCACACCGTCATTCAAAAGATTCTGAACAACATTAGCCTGGAATGCACGGAAAATATTACCCGCACCAAAATGAATCCAGAATGGCTCTGCCTTAGTTGCAGCCTCAACAGCTGCACGATCAAATTTTGGAAGAGAATAACCTTTGCTCTCCCACTCTGCTGTATTTTTTATTCCGTCTTTAGTAAGTTTCATAATTAATCCTTTATAGAGGTAAAGCTAAAAATTGCTTTCGCAATTTTTTTTAACGCTTTGCTATTGAACAACGCCCGCCAGCGGGCTTACACATTATCGGTACAACTTCACGTTACTGCGGTCAATAGTCTTCTCGCAGGCTTCCCAAAGTCCCTGAAGGTAAGTAGCACCAAGAGCGCGATCATACAAACCATAACCAGGCATAGCCTTTTCGCCCCAGATCATACGACCGTGGTCAGGACGGATAATTCCATCAAAACCAGTTTCATAAAGAGTCTTTACAATCTTGAACATATCAAAAGAACCTGTACTTGAAAGATGAGCAGACTCCTGGAAGTCGAGAACAGGATCATCAATAGCAGTATTAAACTTAAGGTTGCGAACGTGAGCAAAGTGAATACGTCCCTGAGCAGCCTTAATAAATTCGCAAAGATCATTTTTTCGGTTAGTTCCGTACGAACCTGTACAGAATGTCAAACCGTTGTGAGGATTGTCTACAGCCTTGAGCATGCGGCAAACCTTATCCTGACTAGTGATGATACGAGGCAAGCCGAATACAGGCCATGCAGGATCATCAGGATGAATAGCCATATCAATATTGTATTTATCGCAGACAGGCATAATAGCCTTAAGGAAGTAAACAAGGTTGTTGA
The DNA here is from genome assembly GCF_036492245.1 of Treponema bryantii. Classification (NCBI taxonomy): domain Bacteria; kingdom Pseudomonadati; phylum Spirochaetota; class Spirochaetia; order Treponematales; family Treponemataceae; genus Treponema; species Treponema bryantii. The sequence continues at coordinate 2,442,764 of NZ_AP025286.1, forward strand.
AAAGTTTTTCTTCATCAACTTCCTTGTACATCTGGAACAATTCCTTTACACGAGCCATACGCTCAGGTTCCCAGCCAGGAAGAATAAATCCGTTTGAGTCCTTATCGATAGAAGCAAACATTTCCTCCGGTTTTACACCATCAATAGCCTTAGAATTGTAAGCAAGAACAGTAGAACCATCTTCGCAAACGCGTGCAAGCTCAGAACGAGTCCAGTCGAAAACAGGCATAAAGTTGTAGCAAACCATGTGGATATCTTCCTGTCCAAGGCGCTCCAATGTCTTAATGTAGTTTTCGATATATTTATCGCGATCGCCACCACCAATCTTAATGTCGTCGTGAATATTTACGCTTTCAATACCGGCAATCTTAAGCCCAGCATCCTGCACTTCCTTCTTAATCTTCTGAATAGCAGAAAGTTCCCATGCATCACCAGGAACAGAATCATACAAAGTTGTAATAACGCCATGTACCCCAGGCACCTGACGAATCTGCTGCAAAGTAACGGAATCAAAACCTGTTCCGTACCAACGTAAAGTCATTTCCATTTATGAACCCTCGAATATCTGAAATATTTATATCCAGTTTTTTATGATTTCAGTATAGCATCTGTCAAACGTTTTATCAACTAAAATACTAGCATACAAGTTTATATTTTAAAATATAGGTAATTTACAGTACGTTCCCCTCCCTCCGGTCGGGTCGCTACGTCCGCCATTCCACTTCGCTCCAGCCTCCGCACTCGCTCACTTCGTTCGCTCGCTTGCGGTGGCCGCCTTCGGCGTGGCTCCCATCGCTAACGTTTGACAATCTTATATTCGAAGGTTGCAGTTGCAGTATAGTCAGCTGCTTCAAATAACCACTGACCTATCTGACTTTTTATTTCATCACGAACAATTGCACTTAAAATTGATTCAGGAGAAATTTTTATTTCTGTTACATTACCAGATTCCAGAACCTTAAAAGTTATCGAAACAGTCTTAGATGCATCTATAGTCGCTGCCGCCTGTGCCGAAAGATTTATCACAGGGCTTGCAGGTTTAATCAAAGCACGTGATTTTCCATTCGACATCTCCATCTCAACCTTTCCAGAACCGCTGTTCTTTGTTTTTACAGCAGTTTCAGACTGAACTCCATTTGCAGCAACACCTTTAAAGGTTGAATTCTTAATTCCCTGCAATGCATTCGAAGTGGAAGAAGACGCAGTTTGAGTCTTAGTATTGTTAGAAGTAGATGTACTGGTCTGCTTTGTATCTGAAGTTGCAGCAGCTGTTCCTGCCGAACCAGAAAAAGCCGGAGTATTATTCTGTACGGTTTTCACCTGATTTGTGGTAGACGATTCGTCAGGTTCGTCATCACCAAACATCGCATCCCAATCAACAGCTTTTTTTTGCTGCTGTTTAGTCTGCTGAGCAAAGGCTTCCATTGGATCTACTGCATACTGTACAGGCTCCGCCGGTTTTTGAGTTGCAGCCGGTTTCGCAGCAGACTTCTGTGTAGTCGTTGTTTTAGCAGGCTCTTTCTTAGGCTGTGTCTGTGCCTTAGGCTTTGGAGTCTCAACCTTTTTTGGAGCCGGAGTTTCTACAGTTTTCTTTATCGGTTCCGGGGCGGGCGCTGGTGTCTCCACTACTTTCTCAACCACAGGTTCTGGACTTGCAGCACTTGCCGCAGACTGCTCTGCAGGAGCCGGAGACTCTTCGGTTTTCTGAACAACCGGAGTACTTGAAAGCACAATCTGCACTTCCTTGTACTGCTTCTTAGGTTCAGGTTTAATCACAAATGAGAAAATCAGAAAAAGCAGCCAGAACAGAACAGTGCCCGAAAGCGCAAAAAACTCACTTGTGTTTTTGCTTGAACTGTCCGGACCTAAAACAGGCTTTCCTCTATAATTTATCATTTTTCTGCCGTTGTCCTCAGATTTATAACACAGTAACCGCTTTCGCGAATTACATCAAAAATCTTTACGATAGTTCCATTTGTTACTTCAGAATCTGCTTCGAGAGAAACAGGGAACTCTTCTTTTTTCGTTGTTCCTGTATCAAAAATCAAAAGCTCTTCACCAAGGCCAGCCATCGAAACTTCCTTATCATTAAAATAAAGACCTCCGTTGCTGTCTGCAGTAATTGTAATCCCTTTAAGGCTGGTAGCTTCAGAAGTATGACTCTGAGGAAGATTCAGTTTGATTCCAGGCAAGGTTGCAAATGTAGTAGAAACCAGGAAGAAAAGAATCAACTGGAATACAATATCAATCATAGGAGTCATATCAACGTTAGAACGGATACGCTCCCGCTTAGTTTTTAGTTTCATAAGCACAACCCTCGCAACTTAGCGAACTCTTCCGGTAAGACGAAGCAATACAGAAGTTACACGTGCTTCCATTTCTACAACGCGTCGGTTTACCCGCGAAACAAAATAGTTATGAAAAATTACAGATGGAATTGAAACACATAGACCTGCAACAGTAGTTACAAGAGCCTCAGCAATTGCACCTGCAAGCAGAGCTGGATCACCCATTGAACCGCCGGAACCAAGTACACCGAATGCCTTAATGTTACCGGTTACAGTTCCAAGAAGTCCAAGCAAAGTAGCGATATTTGCAATAGTTCCAAGCGGAGTCAAAAGATGCTCAAGAGAAGGAATCACAAAATCCATTTCTGCTTCTACAGCTTCACGTAAATCAAGCTCTTCATAACGGCGGCAATCCATAGCCTTTTTTACAACCTGAGAAAGCGGAGTATCAGCCTGAGCACAGGCAACTGCACAAGCCTCAAAGTTTCCGGCAGCAAGAGAGCCATCAAGATCACTCATAAGTTTCTGATCACGCTTATTGATATTAAAAAAATAAATACATCGTTCGATGATAATGAAGGTCGCAATGATTCCACAAACGATAATTGGGAACATCAACGGTCCACCTGATTTTAATGTCTGAAACATATATACCCCCTTAAAAATCCATAAGTTCAGAAATTATTAAAAGATAAATTTTAACAGTAAAGTTGCAGATCCACCTCGTGCCTCATATTTTCCGGCATAAGTACGGGTCTCTCCTTTAAACAATTTTATTAAATCGTTAATACTGAGAATTGCACGAACAGAAGGAGTTACACGAACAAAACCTTCAGCTCCTACAATCGGAGTTTCAACACTTTCGTTTATAGGTAGTTCAAAGCTTGAGTTCACTCCCCACTTTGTATTTTCTTCCTGTACATTTACAGTAATTTTTACATTCTGTGTATTTTCATCTGCAGGAACATCAATCCAGTTAGAATGCCAGTTTCCGCTTACAGTAAGAATTCCCTTGTGATATGAAACAGAAAAATCAGTAGCAAGTCCCTGGAAATCACCAGTCTCATAACCATAAATCGGTAAGTTTGAATCATAGCCTGGAATCCATCTGCCGTTATCAAAAGCAGTCTGACGATATTCAAAGCCTGCACTACCGGTAAATGAAGTCTTAATTGGAACAGCTATATTCAATTTTCCAAACCATTCAGAAGTCTCAGTTAAATTCCATTGAACTGTTGTAAATTTATAATTTTCTTCAAGTTCAAAAGCCTTAGGCTTAAAGGAATCGATTCCTCCTTCAGCAGCAATTGAAACTCTTCGGTTAGAAAAAGAAACAGGGAACGATGCATCAACACCAACAGTAAAAGGAACAATTACAGATTTCTCCATAACATTCTTTCCAATAACTGCAGCAGCATCTCCATATAACTTTACAAAATCATTTTTCCACTGGAGGTCTACCATAAATTTTACACGATGGCTTTTTAATATCTCTGAGCCATATTCATAATCAATAGTAAAACCTGTATCAAAACCATGACCTGCCCAACGGAATAAGACAGAAGGCTCAAGAGAATAGAAGAAAACATTCTCTATCCATGAAGTTGAAATTTCAGGATATCTGTTATAAAGCCAGGCACCAGCTTCAACACCAATAGAAAAATCATTATCAAAAGTATACGAAAGGTTGCTTTCTGCATTATAAAGGTCGCGGTTAAAAAGTCCGATTTCAGAACTGCCTTCAAATACATTTCCCTGAAGACCATCAGCCGATGATTTATAAAAACCTGATGCAGACCAGTCAACATTATTTTTGTGATATTCTTTTTCCGCACTAAGTTTTGTAGTTCTGTCATTAAAACCATCTGTTACAGAATGATTTGCATAAGCAAGAGCAGATTCATGTTCAAAACTGAATTTAAAAGGACTCGCGCCGACAGTTCTTGCAACAGAAATATTTCCAATAAAGAACAACGGATATCCGCCACCAACAAAACCTTCAGCATAAACAGACTTTTCTACTGGTCTTGATTTTCCTTCTGCGACCTCTGTATTTCCTGAAGTTTCAACCTCTGGAAGTACAGGTTCTACTCCACCACTTCCAGACGGTATCTTTAAAACATCACCAAAATCTGGAAGTGTATCTTCGGCTGCTTTTTCTGTCTCACCAGAAATAACAGTTGTTACTTCCGGTAGTTCAATATTCTGTGCAAACATACCGGAAGCTAAAACTGAAGCAGCTGTCATAACCGCATATAATTTCTTTTTCATTTTATATCTCCATTAGTTACGTGCATCACCGGTAACACGGTCTACACGCTCTGCCTGTATACTCTTTGGATAAAGTTCTTTCAGTAATGCCGCTGTCTCACGAGCGTCACCCTTAAGACCATCTGCTGCAAATGCTTCTGCCGCACCATAAAGTGCAGCTGCAGCCCCTGAACTGTCTTTTACACTTCTATAATATTCTGCAGCCTTAAGATACATTTCTGCTGCCTTTTTATTTTCACCTTTTTTGCGGCTGTACTCAGCAATGAACTCTGCATTATAGGCAGCAGCTGCGCGCTCTTCTGAACCAGTCTGTCGTGCCAGAAGTTTTACTGCAAGTTCATAAGCTTCATTCTGTGTAGACAAACTTTCTGCATACAGACGGACAAGCTCAGTACCAGCGTTACGCCCTGCTGCAGTTCCAGCACCACCAAGTTTATTAAATTCAGTTTCTTTTTCTGCAACACGGCGGTCTGTTCCGCTTACGATTTTTTCGAGTTCTTTGGCACGCTTTCCAATTTCATCATCAGCAGCCTGCTGTGCAAAATCGCGGAGCATAATTCTTGCAACACTCAGTGCCTGAGAATACTCCTCCTGCTTGTAATATGCTTCCAGCAGATTTTTATTTGCACCGTAAGCATAGATACTAGCCGGCCACTTTTGCAGTAAAGTCTTATTTAACATAACGCAGCGGTCGTTTTCTCCAAGTCGAAGCGCACAGTCTGCACAATAGAACATCGCAGCGTCACTGAAACGACCCGAAGCATATTTGTAAACATATTTATTAAAACGTGAATAAGCCTGAGAATAATCTCCTGCCGAATAATAAACCTCGCCTACCCGATACATTGATTCTTCTGCATAACTTGAGCGAGGTAATCCTTCATAAATACGGCGGAACCCTTCATCTGCCTGAGAAATCTTTCCCTGACGTTCATAAAGTTTTGCTGTCATAAAAAGAGACTGAGCAGCAAACTCATCACGGCCATTTGTATATGGAGCGAGCAGCTGAATCGCTGCATCATAATTTCCATAATCTGCAAAAATCTCAGCACTAAGAACAACAGCTTTCTGTTTCTGTTCTCCGTCCTGTGAATAACGAACGAGATTTGCAGCCTGAACAGATGCATTCTTAAAATCTCCGCTCTGCAGCGCAGACTTTACAGCATACTCATAACCGCGCAGCAGATATGGTCCCGGCTCGTCCTGAGTTTCCAAACAATAACGGACAAAAGATGAATATGCATTTTTAAATTCAGCCTGATTATATTCCGCATATCCCTTGTAATATAAAGAAAGCTTTTTAAAGTCCGTGCGGTTAGAGTTCTGTCGGATATACGCCGCAAAACGCTCAGACGCATTATTCCATTTTTTCAGATTTATAAAACACAGTCCTGCAAGATATTCTTTTTCCCCAGCAGCACCTGCATCTGCAATTTTTACAGCCTGGTCATAACGACCGGTTCTAAAGAGCGCAAGTGCATAATCAAAAGACACAGAATTTAGTTTTGCATATTCTGAACAAGCTTCTGAATAACGCCCAAGTTTACAAAGTGCAGAAGCATAAAGTTCACCACAAGAAGAATCAACTTTTTCAAACTGACCTTTCTTATAATAATATGAAGAAACAGCAAACTTGTCTGATGCTGCAGGATTTTTTATTTTTCCATAAACACCAGGAATCTCTTCCCATTTTTCATTCTGCAGCTTACATTGCAAAAGAGTTGAATAGTAAGCATCTGCAGCACCATCTGCAACAGATTTCTTTGCAGCTGATTCAAGACCAGATAATTTTTTTTCTGCTTCAGCAGGATTTCCTTTTTCCAGAAGAAGTTTTGCTTCATACAGATTTTTAAATAATTTCAAATCTGTATTTTCATTTTCTTCATTTATTTCTATTTTGGAAAGATACTCTTCAGTCTTCTCATAATTCTTAGCTTTAAACTCATCAATTGCAAGTCGAATCAAAAAGTCATTTGCAATTGCAGCGGCTTCGTCTCCACCTGCAAGTACACGGCTATATGCTTCATATGCATCCTTATTATTCTTTAAAGCTGCACAGGCATCACCATAATAAAAAAAGAGTTTCATATAAACAGCATTTTCAAAATCATTTTCTGAAAGCTTTTTAAATAAAGCTACAGTTTTTGAAGGATTTCCTGTTTTGTTATAACAGATAAAAAGTTTCTGAAGAACTTCTGAATATTCAGCCGAATCAAAACTGTTTCCGTTTGAAACTACATATTCAAAAAGCGGAATTGCATCCTTGTGTTTTTCCAGTTCATAAAAAGCCCGGCCAGAATAAAGAATGCTGTCCGCATAATAACGCATATCTTTCTGCTTAAGAGAAAGGCTGCAGACAAAATGAAGTTTATCAAGTGCAGCTGAATATTTTTTCTGATTGTAAAAAGCAATCCCCAGAAGATAATTACAGTGAATTATTTCAGATGAACCAGAATGCATTTGAACGAGCGCTGACTCTAAAGCAGTAACAGCCTCGTCAAAACTTTCCATATAAACCAGAGATTCGCCTTTATAGATTAAAGCCGACTGAATCAAAGTTGAATCTGGAAACCTTTTCTGCAGTTTTTCTGCAGCACTCACTGTGCCCGGATAAAAACCATTTTCAAAACTCTGACAAACTTCATTATAGAGTTGAATATCGGTATCTGCATTCTGTGCAAAACAGAATCCTGTAATCAGAAATAAAAATATAGTAATAAATCGTTTCATATTTATAAATTACCGGTGGTTGAGTAATGCAAAGCATCATATCAAAACCACTCTTATCAGTTTTCCGATGGTTTCAATACGGCTTCACCTGGTCAACCATCGGACAGTTTTATTGTGGGAAAAATCTCTCAGACGATTTTACCCTTGTAAGATAAACAAAATCATCAGCATAATAGTAACAGAAATTTTCAAGAGTCATTTCCCGTCCATTCATAAAGACTGTACAGGCAAAGCCTCCGTCATCCTGGAAATATGGGAAAAACGCAACACATTCATTAAAAGCCATTATTTCTGGAGATACAGTTCTGTCAGTTCCTCTGATTGCACCTAAATACAATGTACCAGGTTCTGTTGCCGCAAGCACATAAAGCAGCGAATTCAAAACTGCAACTGTATGGCCGGAGTTTTCAACAAAGGTAACTGTATTTGCAACACCTTTTTCTGTAATTGAAGATGCAAAAGGATTCAGTTTAACATCTACTCCAGACTGATTAAACATGTAAGTTTTTCCTGAATATACAGATACAACTGCAGATGCAAGATTTCTTACCCAGTTGAGAGCAAAGAAAAGATCATATTTCTGAGAGAGCACGCCCTGTCTTCCGTTATCTTTTACGGAAACAGTCTCTTTAATAAGCGGCTCTCTTTTTAGAACTCCGCCAGAAATCGGTTCAACAAGACCGTCTGCAATCCATTTTACAAAACCTGCAGATGACAACAAAAGTTTTTCTTTTGGGAAATCTGTCATTTCTGCTTTTTCAAACTTTTTCCCGTTAGAAATATGTACAAGCTCATGATTTTCATCATACATAGCATCCTGCACATAATAGATTTCAGGCAGTTTTTCATGGATTACAGCACACATCTGTTTCATGCTGTGATATACCTGAGGATCAACTAAAACATAATTCCATGGAAGTTTAGTTTCTGTTATTGTCATTACATCTTCAAAAGATGCTGTGTAGAATTTTTCAAATGACATTCCTGTAGGAACACCGCGAGCAGCATAATTACCAAAAATTACTAAATCTGCAAGGGCAATTTTTCCCTGAGGAGTAAACTGAATGAATACTTCACTGTTTTTTACAAAATAGTAACGGATACGCAGCGGCTTTCCGGTTCTTTTGTCGCGGATAAGCACCCAGCTTCCAGCAACATCTCCAGGGTAAAGCTCCTGCTCCTCGGTATACATTCCTTTATCAGAATATACATTGACTTTGATAAGTGCCCGAGGGGAAACAAAAACATTAAACGTTGTCTCACTTTCTTCCAGACGAATCTGAAATTTCTGGCCGTTATTATTAGCACGGATTTCCGGCTGATTAGAACGAACCTCACTTAAAGGGGCGGTAAACCAGCGTTCTTCAAGTCCCTTTCGGATTTCTGAAGAATCTGGAATACCAAGCCTGTTATAATCCGCAAAAAACGGAACCATAAGACAGATAGCCGTAATCAGACAAAGTAGTTTTTTCAATTTTTCCTCCCCCTCACCAGGCCGGTTAAGCCTTCATTGCTTCACCGGCAGGATCAGTATCGGTTGCCCCCGCTGCAAGACGAATCTCAGCTTTAACGAGAGAACCGTCCGGCATACGAATCATATTATTATCAACTTCATCCGGATGATTTCCAACCGGTGCATTAGAAAGCAGAAGTTTAAGTCTGTTCAACTGGTTAACCTCAGAGCTGCCCGGGTCATAATCGATTGCAGAAATGTTTGCTTCAGGGAAGCGGCGACGCAATTCCTTAATCATACCCTTTCCGGTAACATGGTTAGGAAGACATGCAAACGGCTGAACACAGGCAATACTTGGTGCGCCCTCGTGAATCAACTCAACCATTTCTGCAGTAAGGAACCAGCCCTCACCTGTCATGTTTCCAAGCTGAACGATATCATCAACACCCTTCATCAATTCGTAAATTGAAGATGGAGCTTCGAAACGGCGGCTTCTCTTGAGGTACTTAATCATCTTCTTTCTGTAAAGATCAAGTGCCCAGACAAGCAGTCTCGAAATAATTTCAGATTTGAGAGAGAACTTCAAATCTCTGCGGCGGATAATATCATCAGAGAAAGTATAGAAGAAGAAGTCTGCAAGGTCTGGCATTACACACTCTGCGCCTTCACGTTCAATAGTTTCAACAATCTGATTATTTGCAGTCGGGTGGAATTTTACAAGAATCTCACCTACTACACCAACGCGCGGCTTTTTAATAGGCTTGAGCGGCAGATTGTCAAAGTCGCGGATAATATCCTTCATCAGTTTATTGTAAGCACGGTTAGAAACTCTCTTACTGAAAAGAGCTTCTGCACGCGCATTCCATTTTTCGTAAAGCTGATTAGCACTTCCCGGAACTGCCTCGTAAGGACGTGTACGGTAAAGCACACGCATAAATACATCGCCCACCATAATTGATTTTACAAGATTATCAATCAGAGGGAAATCAATCTTAAAGCCAGGATTCTTTTCAAGCCCAAGAGCAGAAAGAGAAAGAACTGGAATTTGTCCCCAGCCCGCGTCATTCAATGCACGGCGGATAAATCCAATATAGTTTGTAGCACGACATCCACCACCAGTCTGAGTGATAATCAATGCAGTTCTATCAAGATCATATTTTCCACTTTCAAGAGCAGCAATCATCTGACCGGCAACAAGCAGAGACGGATAACATGCATCATTATTTACATACTTAAGACCAGCTTCTACAGCTTTAGGATCTACAGCATCAAGAACTACAAAGTTATAACCGCAGGCAGAAAAAGCCTTCTCCAGAATCTTAAAGTGAATTGGAGACATCTGAGGTCCAATGATTGTATAGTTCTTACGCATTTCTTCTGTGAAGATAACACGGTTATAAGCTGATGACTTAATAACAGGCTTAGCCTTATTGCGGCGACGCTCTTTAACAGCTGCAATAAGAGAACGGATTCGAATACGAACCGCGCCGAGGTTACTTCCTTCATCAATCTTGATAAGAGTATACATGCGGCTCTTAGCACGAAGGATTTCATCTACCTGATCAGCAGTTACGGCGTCGAGACCACAACCAAAGCTTGTAAGCTGAACAAGCTCAAGGCTAGGCATTTCACTTACGAACTGAGCGGCACGATAAAGTCTGTTATGATATACCCACTGGTCAATAATGCGCAGAGGGCGTTCAATATTTCCAAGATGAGCAACAGAGTCTTCTGTAAGAACAGCAAGACCAAGTCCGTTAATCATTTCCGGAATACCATGGTTGATTTCCGGATCAAGGTGATAAGGACGACCGGCAAGTACAATACCGCTACCGCCCTTTGTAATGATTTCTTCGAGAGCTTCTTCACCCTTCTGGCGAACTTCCTCTCGGAATTTTTCCTGTTCTTTCCAAGCTTTATCTACAGCATCAAGAATTGCGTCGCGTGTAAGCTTAGGGAATTTTGGAAGCATTTCCTCGCAAAGACGCTCAGCAAGAGCAGCCTTATCATAAATAGGAAGGAATGGATCCATATAAGTAACAGTAGGATCCTGACGAAGTTCATCAACGTTATTGCGGAGAACTTCAGGATAACTTGTTACAATAGGACAGTTATAATGGTTTCCAGCTCCAGGGTCTTCCTGATATTCATAAGGTGCACATGGATAGAAAATAAACTTAATACCACGCTGCAAAAGAGAAACCACATGACCATGGCTGATTTTTCCAGGATAACATACAGACTCAGAAGGAATTGTCTCAAGACCTTTTTCATAAACTGTACGGCTTGAACGCTGACTCAAAATTACACGGAAGCCAAGTTCATTGAAGAAGGTAAACCACATTGGATAGTTCTCGTACATATTAAGAACACGAGGAATACCAACATCTCCCATAGGAGCATCTTCCGGCTTACGAGGTACATAATTGAAAAGTCTCTTATACTTCCATTCAAAAAGATTTGGAAGTGGACCAGCATCATCACCATCAAGATCTGTATTTTTCTTGTTACTTGCGTCGATTACTTCGCCTTCAATTTCGGCACCCTTTTCACAACGGTTACCGGTAATAAAGGTACGCTTTTCATCTCCAGTAGAGAATGTATTTATAGTAAGAAGACAATTGTTCTGACACTTTCCGCAGCGGCGAAGATCAAGTTCAACATGGAAGTTTTCAAGCTGCTTGAGAGTTGCAATGTGAGAACGTACATCATGTACAGTTCCTTCAGGCTCGCCTGGTTTTGGAGCCATAAGATCCTGCCACTGGTCATAAGCAATAAGAGCAGAACCATAAGCACCCATGAGACCTGCAACATCAGGACGGTAAACATGAACACCTGCAATTTTTTCAAAGGCACGCAGGATAGCATCATTAAAGAAGGTACCACCCTGTACAACTACCTTTTCACCAATATCAGAAGCCTTGCGAAGTTTGATAACTTTGAACAAAGCATTTTTGATTACAGAATAAGAAAGACCTGCAGCGATATCAGCAACAGAAGCACCTTCCTTCTGAGCCTGCTTTACGCGGCTGTTCATAAATACAGTACAGCGTGAACCAAGGTCAACAGGTTTCTGCGCCATAAGGGCAATCTTTCCGAACTCTTTTACGTCCATGCCCATTGTGTTGGCAAAGTTATCCAAGAAGGAACCACAACCAGAAGAGCAGGCTTCGTTAAGCTGAATGCTTACGATAGCACCGTCCTTCATGCGAAGACACTTCATATCCTGTCCACCAATGTCGAGAAGGAACTCAACACCTGGAACAAAGAAGTTTGCAGCGCGGAAGTGAGTGATTGTTTCAACTTCACCAGAGTCTACACCAAGGGCAGCCTGAAAAAGAGCTTCACCGTAACCTGTAGAAACAGCACGGGCAATATATACATCTTCAGGAAGCTTAGCATAAAGGTCTTTCAAAACCTGAACGGCAAGCTCAACAGGATTTCCCTGATTGTGTGCATAGAAATCCCAGATAATGCGACCGTCTTTATCGATAAGACAAGCCTTAGTAGTTGTAGAACCAGAGTCCAGTCCAAGGAATACAGGGCCGTGAGTTTTTGTCAACTCACCGCGTTTAGCCTTCTGCTCTGAATGACGAACTTCAAACTCATCAAGTTCTGCCTGATTTTTGAAAAGCGGTTCAAGACGCTGAACTTCGCTAAGCTCAGCACCAACAAGATTTTTAAGATTTTCGCGGAACTCAGAAATTGTAGGGAACTTAAAGCCCTGAGCAGATTCCTGACCTTCTCCGCCAAATTTTCTCTCTGCACCAAAAGCACAACCGCTGGCAACAAAGAGCTGAGAATCTTCAGGAACAATAATCTCATCATCCTTAAGCTTCAAAGTCTCAACAAAGCGTAAACGAAGCTGATCAAGGAAGTGAAGCGGTCCACCAAGGAATGCAACGTGACCACGAATAGGCTTACCGCAGGCAAGACCGGAAATAGTCTGTGAAACTACAGCCTGGAAAATAGAAGCCGCAATATCCTCGCGGCGTGCACCTTCGTTAATCAAAGGCTGAATATCAGTTTTAGCAAATACACCACAGCGGGCAGCAATAGGATAAATCTGCTGCATACCCTTAGCAAGTTCGTTCAAGCCAGAAGCATCAGTTTCAAGCAAAGCAGCCATCTGATCAATAAAGGCACCAGTACCACCGGCACAAGTACCGTTCATACGCTGCTCAACACCGCCACGGAAATATGTAATCTTAGCATCTTCACCACCAAGTTCAATTACAACATCAGTTTGTGGAATAAGTTTCTTTACAGAAGTAGTAGCGGCAATTACTTCCTGAATGAAAGGAATGTTCAGCCACTGAGAAACAGAAAGACCGCCAGAACCAGTTACCTTAGCAGTAATGGTCCGGCTCTCACCACCTTCAACATTTGCAACAAGAAAATCAAGTGCCTTATTTACAACGGCAATAATTGTGCTTCTTATATCTGCACGGTGACGCTGATAGTCACCGTAAATCAATTTGTCATCATCATCAAGAACTGCAACCTTAACAGTTGTAGAACCAACATCAATACCGAGTCTTATCGGAAGCAAAGTATTTTCGTACATAGTATTGATTTTAACGGTAATCCCCTACTTAGTCAAACCAACAAATATTTCTTTGATTTTCGAGGTGAACTCAGCAGTGTCATTACGAAGCTTAAGCAGGAACGAGTTATCTTCCAGAGGTCCTATAACCTCGTCCATTTCTTTTTCGCTGCGGTAAACCATGTTGCGGTAATAATCTGTATAATCTTTTTCGCGTGAACGCAGAGATGCATTGTAAATATCATAAGCCACAATCGAAACATCATCTGTAATATTTCTATACAAATCTACAGAGAACTCTTCTATCGGCCGTGAATAAAGCTTTTCAAGAAGATAAAGTGCATAACGAACCTTCCACTGTTCATAAGAACATTCACATAGCTTATAGAACTCATGTACATCAGCCCAGTTCTTTACAGTGCCATTCTTAATAGACGCAAAAAGTTCCTGAATCTTATCAGACGGAATAATCTGGCCGCCAACATTTTCCCATTCAGTAAAAAGAGGAAGCCTTCGAATTCCTTCAACAAGTTCGAAGGTAAGTTTTTCCTGATTCAAATCCTGACAGAAACTCATAAGTGTACGGGTTGCAAAATATTTTACAACCTTACGGTAAGTTTTATATGCCTGTGCCGGTTTTACAATTTCAGCACCATATTTTTTCTGGCAGATTGAATCTTCAACAATAAACTCTGCATCCGGATTCTGATGAAGGAAATCTTTTGCAGCCTGATACTGCTCTTCTGGTGTTAATTTCCCTTCTATATACTCATTATTTGTCGACTTCAAATAACCGATAGTCAGCCCGATTATACGTTCAAGCGCATTCATTACTTCCTGCATTGTATCAGGAGCAAGCGGATCTGTTTCGATAAACTGAATTCTTTTTACACGTTTATCGCGCTTAGTAAATTTATCTTTATTTCTGGTGATGGCAAACATATCATACATAAACCACCAGGCAGGAATAATTGTAATTTTTGACGAACCATTACTTCCCGGAGCTACAAGTGCAAAAGGATACGGAATATCAAGTTCATACTGATAACTTCCTTTTGAAACAAGTACAAATGATGCAAAGCGGGAATTATGTTTAAAGTCACTGCAAAGTCCCGGCCAGAAACCTCGTTTTGCAAAAATTTCTCCATCAGGAGAACGGCTGTTATGATTACTTCCAATTGTTGCGCCAGCAGCAATATTACTCTGTCCCATAACTGTAGTTGCAATCAGGAATGAAGAGTTATGATGCTGTTCGTGGAACGGATAAATCAGGTTATTCAAAATTTCACAGCAGGAAACGGTTGAATTGTCACCAAGAACAGAGTTCAAAACACGAGCTCCATACTTTACCTGACAGTTACGGCCCAATACAAAGCGAACGGCAATAGCCTGGTAGAACACTTTACAGCCATAGCCCATAATACCGTTTACCATTTCAACGCCTTCACCAATCTGCGAATGCTCTTCTTCGGAAGAAAGAACAGTTATATTTTTAAGCTTAAAGGCACCTTTTATGTATGCAGCAGGTCCGATTTTTGAATCCTTAATGATACTTACATTTTTAATAACAGCATCGTTTCCAACAGTTCCAAAAGTATTCAGTTCATGAGAAACGCCATACTCTGTAAGTTCAACAAAACGCTTGAGAAGTTCTTCATCATCACGGTAGTGAGACCAGAGATAAGCATCACCAGGAATCATATCTTCAAAAGGAAGAACCTTACGGCCTTCATTTTCGTTAGCGACTCCAATCCAGATTCTGTGTTCTTCCGGCTCCCCTTCTTTCAAAATACCATTACCGAATTTTGCATGATTGGTACAGCTCATCTCATTTATATTGAAGAGAATTACTCTGTCGCCAAGGCGGTAGTTATCCAGATAAAAGACATTGCGGATAACACAAAGTTCCCCAGTTACAACATTACTGAGCTTTGAACGCTGAATACCACATTCAAGACGAAGGTCATTATATTTAAGAACGATTCTTTTAATTTTTCCAAGTACAATAAAACCTGCAAAAAAGGAAAGATGAATAAGAGAAGGATCAAAACCATCATCAGAATCATCAACATAAACATTATTCCAGGAAGGATCTTCATTATGATTCAGATTTTTCTCAAGCACTTCAATTTCAGAAGCTGTGAGATGACGTTTTCCTTTCAGCAGTTCTGCAGGCACAACAAGTGATGCGTAGTCTGCAGCATTTTCAATTTTAACCATATATGTTATCATATATAAGATGATTTTTAAAAGCAACAAGATTCTTACAATTATTTCCCTCGCAACCTGCCTTTTTACTGCAAAAATGTTTGCAACACCGGTAAAATCAGTTCAGGAATACACTCTTGAAAACGGAATGCAGGTTTTTATTCTGGAAGATTCATCAGATGCACAGGTTCACATTGAATATACCTGCCGCGCAGGATTTTCATCACAAACACAGAGCACCTGCGGCTTTTTTAAGCTTTACACAAAACTTGTACAGGCGGCTAATGCAAATCTGACATTTACAGATGTTCAATGCAATGCAGATTCATCACGCTATATTATTGATGTCAGCCCATCCCAGTTGGAAGACACACTTTTTTCCCTTTCAGATGCAGTTTTTTCACCTGATTTTTCTGATGAACTGCTGAAAGCACAGTTAACGGCCCTTAAAAAAGAAGTCAATGATAATAAAGATACAATGTCCTTCTATATAAATGCTGCTATTGATTCACGGGTATTTTCTGAAGCACCATGGAAACATGATTCGGGAATTTATCCTCCGCTATTTAAGAAGACCACAGAAAAAACAGCACGCACAGTAATTAAACAGATTTCAGAACAGTGGTACACTCCAAAAAACAGTGCCGTATTTATCAGCGGAAACCTGAACACCGAACATACAATGCTGATGCTTAGAAACAGTTTTGGCCGTTTTTATTCAAGTTTCAGGACTCCATCAGAAAAACCTTCAAGACCCGTAAATAAGCAGAGAAAATATGTACTGCATTCAAACGAAATCTCTCCAGACCTTACACAGTTAGTCATTCAATATACCCTTTTTGATATGGAACAAAGTGATTTACTTGCTCTTGCAATGGGATACGAAGGCTCACTATTTAAGCAGCAGATTCTAAGTTTTAATGAACTCAACATTCCTGGCGATGAATATATAAATGTTTCTGCAGCACATAAAAAAGACAGCTCACGTCTGATTATTCAAACACTATTACAGCCACCAGAGGATAAGAAAGCTGCAGCTGCAACAAATTCCTTCAAACAGACAGAACTATTCCTCAAACAGCTCGATCTTATTCCTCATATAGTTCGTCCAGAAGAATTCGAATACGCCAAAAATCAGCTTGAATACAGTTTGAATAGAACCGCATCCGTTCCGACCGAGCTGATGCAAACTCTTTCTGAATTCTGGGCATTAGAACCATATTATCAGGGAGACGAAACTGATACAGAAGATTATTCTTCTCAAACTGCCCGCCGTCTCATGGAACGACCACAAAAACTCCATGCAAACACTCTTACAGAAGCTCTTACAAAACTTCAGAGTGAAGCTCCTTTCATTTTTGTTATCATAAACAGTAAAGATTATAAGTTAAACAAAAAGGCTTACACTTCTGCAGGCTTTGAAGAAATCAACGAAAAAAATGCATCCTGGTATGTACAGCAGATTTTTAAGGAAGTTCTGAAGGAAGCTGATACTCAGGATTCTGCAAAATTATATAGCACACAGTCCATTGCCGACGACAACAGTTATTATCAGAAAAACCGTGACACAATTTCAAATTTCACACTGTCAAATGGAATAAAAGTCTACACAAAACAGAATCCCCTTTCTGCACAAACCTCACTCATCCTTTCGATAAATGGCGGAAAATATAATTCTTTTGATGACAACGGCTTTGAAGAAGTTATGATTAACCTGACAGCAGGTTTGATTCAAAAAAAACTCAGAGCTGCACAATCAGAAGGCTTACTGACAGGCGCCTTTTATGTAAGTTCAGAAACAGAACTTTCCACCGGTAAGATAATAGTAGAATTTGACACAGAAGATACAGCAGCTGTCTTAAAAACACTCAGCGATGCAATTGTATATGGAGAAATTGCCCCTGCAGATGCAGACCGCGCAGTTTCTGCACGCAAATACAGAAAACGCCTGGAAAATGGAACAGCATCAAACCAGTTATACAGTGCACTCATAAACCGCATTTACAAAAAAAGCCGACAAACCTCTGTTTTTGAAGCAGAAAAAGAAATTCTTTTAGATACAGATTACACAAAAATCCTTTCAGCCTACCCTGCAATGCTAGATGCATCCAGATACAGCGTAATTATCTGCGGAGCCATTCACGAAAAACTCCAGCCACTTATGGAAGAAACACTCGGACAGCTCGCCCCACAGAAAAATAAGGAAGATTCAGAAGAAAATATAAACATACAAAATCCAGATCTTTCAGCAGCAAAAAATCTAACAATTCAGGTTCGCCACACCTTCCTTACAGACATCCCTGCAGAAAAGGCAGGCCCTCAGCCAGCAGTCCTTATTCCTACAACAGAATTTTTAGACCCGGTAATCTACGCAAACAAAGCCCCGGAACCAGGAACAAAACAGGCAGCACTTTATAATGCACTCTTAAACTATATTGGAATAAAACTCGAAAAAGCTAATCCATCATACAGTGTTATAACACAACTTCCGCGAAGCAATCTTAATATCGGTTCACTTACAATTCAAAATGTAGCACATACAAAAGAACTGGATGCACAGTACAAAAACATCATACAGACAATAAACGACAAGTTGCAGCGCCTTCAGGCAAACCAGACAATCGTACAGGAAATCAAAAACAGCTGGATAACAAAACAAATGAACCAGACAGGCTCAGACACAGGAACCGCTCTCCTACTACAAAAAGGTCTTGAACTCTTTGCACAAGAGGAAAATCAAAATCCTATCTGGTATCTGGAAGAATATAACTACATTCAATCCGCCTCAGCTCAGGATTTTCTTGATATAATGGATTATTTCCCTGTTATTCCAGCTGCAAGAGTTTATTCAAAAGATTCAAATAAATAAACTTCACTAACATACAATTCATATACTAATTTATTTTAAAGCTTTTTTTCTTATCTATATGAAAAAATCTTAATATGGAATATATTATACAATTTTTTTTGTTTAATAGAATAAAAAAAAGACGTTCTCTTACGAGAACGTCTTTTTTTGTTTTTCTAACTTATTGGGTTAGAATTAGAAGTTCATTGTCAACTCAAATGGAACTGAGAATTCAACCTTGTCAGCATCATCGCCCTTTGCAGTGTCGATCTGTGCCCAAATGTTCCATCCCATTGCTCCTACGTTACCCTGAGCTCCAAGTTTGATTGTTGAAGCGAAGTCTTTAGCGAGGAGGTTAGCATCCTTGAAGTATGCATATACTGTAACATCTTCAATCTTGTATGTAACTTTAGCAAGTACTTCGAAGAAGATAGGAGAGATGTCTGCAAGTTCCAAGAAATCTTTTATATCGCTGTCAACTACGATAGCTGGTGCAGCAAATACCTGGAAACCAAATGCATCCATATTTCCTGAAGCATATACTTCTGGGCGAATCCATTCGAAGCTGTCATCCATGAATCCTACAACGTTTACGAACATTGTGATTGGATCGAATGTGTTCTTGTAACCAGCACCGAATTCAACACAAGAAATTGCACCATCTTTTGGCTTACAAATTGCTTTGTATGGAGCTGCAAGAAGTTTTTCCAATGCTTTTCCGAATGTATCTGGATTTGTAGAATTGAGATCCTTATCAAATGATGATCCGTTGAACTTTACGTAAGCACCAATGTTACCAAAGTCAGCAGAGTAAGCACCCTTGATGAAGAACTTTTCGATAGTAGGATCATCAGCATCGTCAGCCTTTGTCAACCAGAATTTTTCGTTTGCTTCGAAACCAATGTCCAATGTGAATCCGTTAACATCTACTGTTGCCAAGAAACCATTTCCACCAAGACCAGTAACTGATTCTGTCCAGTCAATCTGTTCCTTGTTCAATGCAATATCAAAAGTACCAGCAGTGATCTTCAAAGCATCAACTGGCTTGAACCAGATAGTCTGTGTTGTCATTTTTACTTCAGATTTTCCTTTACCGTCTGTAGTAAGCTTAACTGTAGCACCAGCTTTGTCATCAGATACACTGAATGTGATATTTGGGTTTGCATAATCATGGCTGTCGTTGTTTTCTGTTAACAAGCTAAGTGTTTTTTTAGCGTTATACTCAAACAACTTTCCACCAATTTTTGTTGAAGCAGAAACATCTGCTGCAAATACAGAAGTAGCTACTGCTGCTGCTGTCAAAATTCCAACGATTTTTTTCATTTGAAAAAATCCTCCTTTTTATTTGTGGATTTCACAAACCAACGGTTTTTTAGGTGAAATCCTCTTTTTTTTTATAATTCTAACACGCTCTAATAGTGAAGTCAAGAAAAATTATTTTTTTTATTAATAATTATTTTAGCATATAAGAGAAAAACCTTAGGGATTTCTTATATTTTATTTATTTTTGAATTTTTTAACATAATTCACCCTTTTATAAACTTTCACACTATTGTTTAACTGAAATAAATACAGAATTTGTATTTTCCATGAAGTTAGTTTATAATAGAAGAATGTATTCGCGGCAATTTTGTGAACCTCCAGAACAACTGGTGCAAAACGGAAAGGCGCATTTTGGCTCTTTTGATGGAGTCTCTCCTGCAATTGATATACGGGGGATGCGGGCACCTTATGCTGGAGTTCCAGTTCCCTCTATAATATCTAACCTCAGAATAAAAAGCCGGCTGGAATATATTTTTTCGCTTAAGGATTTTATCGGGCTTTGTCAGTTTTATGATTTTAAAATGCTCGGTCTTGGCGAAATAATCTTCTGGAATAAAGAAACCGGCAAAAAATATGTATATCATACAATCATGTCTCCGCGCCGTCGTTTTGTACCGGTGCTTACCACCAGAGGAATCTGCGCCTGCTACAGAAAAGCAAGGTTTATTAAGATTTCCTGGGGACGCCAGCACAAGCATCACGCACTCACCTTTAAGGTAAAAGGAGACAATGCACGCCCAGATGCAGAAGGCTATGTTTATTCTCCTATTCAGGATGATATGCATACAGATGCACTTTTTGTCTGCCCTTCTCCGGCTTCATCACGCTGCAGTGCAACCTGGTTCTCTTCCATGAAAACTATGGGACATATTGCAATCAACGGAGAAGCTTCACAGGATTCACAGGGACTTGGTATGATGATTCTGAATCGTACCTATTTCAAATTTCATTCAAAAAATTCCACAGCGTATGGAATTGGTAATTTAAAGGGTAAAAACATTGTTTTTTATCTAAATACTTCAAATATGGATGCAGCTGCTTCAGATTCTTATAACAGTAATGTGCTTGTTGTTGATGGGAAACAGACTGCACTGCCACCAGTTTATATGACTCATCCTTTTGGGATTGATAAAAGCTGGATTATTCAGGATACAGAAAGCATGATAGATTTAACTTTTACTCCACTTTCTGTAAATTCAAGAACTTTGAATCTTATTGCTTTAAGAACAAATTATTACACCATGTACGGAACCTTTGAAGGTGTATTATTAACTTCTGATGGCGAAAAAATAACTCTTAAAAACTTTCCAGGCCTGCTTCATAAAGGAATGCTCAGGCTTTAGACGGATTCTTCTGGAGGATATATATGGCTGAGAAAATCAACGGAACTGCGGACTGGGCTCCGGGTACTCTGGACAAAACTAGAAAGAACATTGGCGAAATCAGCGATAAAGATGCAGCTGCTATGGCAAAGAAACTGGGCGGTCAGGTGCTTTATGAACGCTCATCAAGTTCAGGCAGCAGCAGCTCAGGAAATAAAGCCGGAAGAATTATGCGTCAGACTACTGGAGGCGGTTCCGGAAGTTCAGGATCTTCTGCAGGCAGTGGATCCGGCGGAATGTCAGGAATGCCTACAGGCAGACGAAGAAAAGAAGATCTTCCTGTAATTTCAAAAAAGGCAGCAACCATCATGGACAAACTGATGATGTCTGCTGAATATAAAATCAAGCCTAACTATGGAATGTTTAATTTCATCCGTTCATTCCAGAAAAACGGAATGGAAAAAATTGTTCCTGATTTTTATACCTATACCATAAAACAGGCAACAGAACATATGGAAGGCTTTATCACTGTAATCAAAACTCTGATTCAGATTGCACCTTCTACTTATAAAGGAAAAATTGCCAGCGGAACAGAATCTAAATTTAAGTTTCTGAGAAATGTTGCCGGCTGGGCTATGCAGCCAATTAAGGTTGAATACATAAATCTTCAGGGAATAAATGAACCACTTCTGGTTGCAGATTTAATTCCTCTTATCCGTGCAATTTATAAACCACTCATCACTGTTTACTATTATGGAAATACAAAAATTCCAAAACTGATTAAAGAGATTTATTCTGATGAAGCAGCTTATCCAGATTCTCCAAAGGACAAGCTTTCTCAATATGCAAAGCAGGCTATTACAGAATGGCTTTATATTGAAACTGAAGTAATCAAAAAACTCTACCCTCTTTTGATGCGCATGTGTTCAGATACTTATGAATCATACCCGACCTTCTTTAATGCAAAGGTTGGAGAAATTTTAAAATTCGTTGGACTTCATAAGTTTGATCTCCTGCTCCCGGAAAAACCAAAGGAGCCTGCACCAGAAGAAAAGAGACCTAAGGTTGCACCTCCGGAAAAGGGAATTAAAGATTCAACCGTAATCACAGGTCTTAAGCTTTTGAATCAGATGTTCCCGGATGCAGGTTTTGACAGACTTGATGAACATCCTGATATGTATCCATACTTCCAGCCTCTCTTCCATTTTAAGGATGGCTTTAATATTCTGTCACCGGAAAACCCTATTCAGGTAATCTGTGTACTTCAACATATTATTGAAGACTGTTTCCAGGGCTGCCGTAACATTACTTTTACAGAACCTGGCGAACAGAAAAAAGGCGCCGACACTATTACGGCAATTATGGATGACTGGTCTGCTTACCGTGAAGACACATTTGAACAGCTTTACTGTGAACCACTCTGTGACCTTGTAAATTCAGTTTACTCTCAGCCGGATTTTGATAAATCTCATATCGGTAAGAAGATGATTACTTCTCTTCTCTGGCAGACTACTTATCACTATATGCCGAACTTTAAGTTTGAACAGCTTCTGCTTGAGCATCCAACAGATGAAAGCAAATATCGTCCGCTTTTCCACAGAACAGATTATGCGCGTAAGTTCCTTACTCTTGTAATCAATGAATGTGATCAGAAAGCTGCTACAAAAGCAACCTGTTCCCTCATTGAAAATCCTTGGGAACACTACAAATTTGATATTCCAAATGAAGTTTCTAAACGTCTTGATGTTCTGCTTGGTGCACAGAATAAAACTTCAAATACTACAGCAAACAATGCAAACCTTTTGAAGTATACTCTGTGTTTTGTAGCTGTTCTTGACTGGTGGATTAATAACCCTGGAAGCCCTGCTTATGCAACAGAACCTATGCACATCTGGCGTGTCTCAGATGCAGATGGAAAACCACAGTTCTCAGTTCCAGAACGCAAAGATCAGAACAAACTGTTTGCCGACGGAATCAGAGCCAGCTATCAGAAAGCTGCGAAATAAGGTACGGAATAGCAGATTCAAAATCCACTCCATACCCGCCTAAAATCGAAGATGCGTTAAAAAATGGGCTGCGACAGCGGGCCATTTTAGCATCATCGATATAAAGGCGCATATAGAACGTTACTCGAGAACGCCTAATCGAACTAAGAGTTTTGGAATCGCAGTCTCAAAATCCACTCCATACCAATTATAATCTTTATGGCTGAGGGTGGCTTTGATTGCTTCAACGACAAAGTCTGCTGCAAGGCGGCAGGCTTTGTCCAAAGACAGTCCGCGGACAACTGCTCCTGTCAGAACGCTTGCAAAAATATCTCCTGTTCCATGAAAGCTCTGCGGCATTTTTTCGTGGAAATACCAGTTTATTTTTTCAGTCTCGGAATCATAGCTTACAATACCGAGTTTTTTATCATCAAAAGAAACACCTTTTAAAACCACTTTGCGGGTTCCAAGTTCTGCCAGTTTTTTTACTAAATCTTCTATATATTCTTTAGTATATCCGTTTTCAACATACGGAATACCAAGCATATAACTTGCTTCTGTTAAATTCGGAACTATTACTTCTGCTTTAGAACAAAGTTTTGCCATAGCCGCAGCGAAATCCTGAGTAAAACCAGAATAAAGAGAACCGTTATCTCCCATACATGGATCTACAATTACGTGAGTGCTGCCGCCACCGAAATCTTTTATGAGATCATACATCAGATCAATCTGTTCAAAGGAGCCCAGATAACCGGTGTAAATTGCATCAAAACTTATTTTTTCCTGCTTCCAGTGAGAAGTAATTGCACTGATATCACTGGTAAGGTCACGGAAGGTAAAGCCTTTAAAGGCAGTATGAGTTGAAAGAACAGCCGTAGGAAGCACGCACGCTTCTACGCCCATAGCAGAAATTACTGGAAGTACAACTGTAAGCGAACACTTTCCTACGCAGGAAATATCCTGAACGGTGATTATACGTTTCATTGTTTGGCCTTTTTAGAATCAGATTTTTTTGTCCGCTTGTCTTCATACATCTTTTCGTCAGCTTTATCAAGTACCACCTGATAACCTTCATTTTTATCAAGCTTTTGAAGACTATATCCTATACTTGCTTCAACAGGAATAGACATTGTTTCATTTGCTGATTCAAGATAACCTCTGAAACGCGAAAGTTTTTCCCTCAACTGATGGTCTGTATAATCACCTACTCCAAGAATCATAAACTCGTCACCACCGCCACGCACACAGATTTCATTTTCATCTGTAATACTGCGAACAGCTTTAGCAACAGTCATAATTCCGTTATCGCCTTCTGAATGTCCGTATTTATCATTACGTTTTTTCAGGCCATCCATATCAATCATAATTGCAAAAATACTTGCATTTTCATCTGCATTTTTGATTTTTGGTAGGAGTGCAAATTCCATACCGCGGCGATTTTTAAGGCCTGTCATTGCATCATGTTCTGCAAGATAGGTTGAACGGTATTTTGTGCGACTCATTTCCAGTGCATTATTTATGTTACGAAGATAATTTCTGAATACTTCTCCGATATGTCCAGGATTACTTAAATCATTTTGAAGTACTGCATAACCAAGGCAAAGTTTTCCAAAATGAATCGGAGCAAAATAATAAACCTGCGGTTCCTTAAAAATATCATTTCTATTTTCTGTAAGAGCTGGCAGCATTTCTTTCTTTGAAAAATAACGTTCCCGGCCATCTCCAAAAAATACATGATGTTCCCAGCCATGATGCTTTGAATTATAATGCGCTGAAATAGCAAGAAGCATTCTGTCACTATAACCATCAAAAATATCATCATCGGTATTAAGCCAGTTTTCATTCAGACAAAGATAAAAACGCTTATACGGCTTAAGCAGATATTTTGTTTCATATATTTTTCCAAGACAGATTTGCGGAGTTTCAGCACCTGTAAGATTTTCTGCCATGTAGCTTTCCTGAAGCATGGTCAAATTGATGTTATCCCAAATGGAATTATCATCGTAATTATATTTGGTGCCGGAGTATTCATTTTTGAAATAAGCCCGTGTATAAGAAAAATCTTCTTCACATCCACAGGAAGCACCAAGCTTAAGTTCTATATCAGAAGTATCAATTCTTTCGTCAATGGAAGCAGCAGGATCTATTATTGAACGCAGATAATCAACAGCTTCTGCACCTGCCTTTGCATGGCTTGGAACAAAGGAAGTAAGCGGCGGTGTATTAACAGCAGCTTCGCGTACAGCGCCAAAGCCGGTAATTATAACATCTTCTGGAACTTTTATATTATTCTTTTGAAGACGATTTATAAGTCCAAGCGCCATATGATCAGAAAGACAAATTACTGCATCTGGAAGATCCAGTTCTCCGGAAATATAACGGTTAGCAAGACGCTCACCACCAAGGTACCAGTAATCTCCACGGAAAATCCGGTTCCTGTCTACAGTAATATTATTCTCAGAAAGCACTTCTAAAATTCCATCCAGGCGCATACTTGTAAGCTGAGAATCATCTGGACCACTCAGAATATCAAAACGACGGCAGTTGTGTTTTTTGATAAGATGCTCAGTTATCCTCTTGAATGGAGTTTTATCATCTGTATAAATAACAGGAAATTCGCCAAATTCTTTATCAAGAGAAACTACAGGTTTAGGGCAATTTTTAAACTGTTCAAGAAGTGTATTATATAGAAAGGTATTATGATCTTCTGTCATTGGAACAGGTGTAATGATAAACCCGTCAAATAAATCAAAATTTATAAGATTATATATATTTAATTCGCCATGAAGGTAGTTTTTATAATAATTACAAACAGAAACAAGCGCAGAAATAACAATAACATCGTAGCCGTATTTCTTACACTGTGAAAAAACACCACTCATAACACGACTCGGATATTCTGTTTCTGGTGAGATTGTAATTAGACCTATTCGCTTTCTCTTCATTACTAAAATTATAACACAGATTCTTTTTTGGAATATAGGAAATTTTATGTACTTTCTGTCTTTTTTTTATTATATTTTATATATAAAGCCGTGTAATACGTCCACGACAAGGCACTCTTCGCTTAAAGCCTTGAAATGTCCGTTTATCGGTTTTATTAAGGAGTATAAAACCACTATGTCTAATAAAAAGATTCCTATTACACTTTTGTGCGGTTATCTTGGAGCGGGAAAAACTACCCTGCTTAACCGTGTTCTTACTAATCAGAAGGGTTACAAAGTAGCAGTAATTGTAAATGATATTGGCGAAGTAAATGTTGATGAACGCCTTATTTCAAAAGAAGCAAAAATCGAAGATTCAAGCAGCCTTGTTCCACTTACTAACGGTTGTATCTGCTGTACTCTTAAGAGTGACATGGTAAATCAGATTGAAAACCTGATGAAAACCGGAAAATTCGACTACATTATGATTGAAGCAAGTGGTGTTTGCGAACCAATGCCAATTGCACAGGCAATTGAAACTATTGAAATCGGTAAACTTGATAACGTTGTTGGCGTTGTTGATGCAAGCCGTCTTGTTGAAGAGTTTGATGAAGGAAAGGCTCTTCTGAAAGAAGGTATTGATGAAGAAGATATCGAATCACTTTTGATTCAGCAGATTGAATTCTGCTCTACCCTCATCGTAAACAAACGTGACCTTGTTACAGACGAGCAGATGAAGATGGTTCGTGCTGTAATCAACAAGATTCAGCCAACTGTAAAGGTTATTGAAACTACACGCTGTGATGTTCCTGTAGAAGAAATTATTGGAACAGACCGCTTTGATTTTGAAACAGTTTATGCAAGTGCCGGATGGGTTAAGGCTCTCGAAGAGCACGATGCACACGAAGAAGATGATGACGATGATGATCATGACGAGCACGAACATGAACACCATGAGCATCACGAAGAGGGCGAGCATCATCACCATGACGACGATGATGATCACGACCACGAAGGACATGACCACCATGGACACCATCATCACCACGAACACAAGCACGAAGGTGAAAGCGAAGACGAATACGGAATCGGCTCATTTGTTTACTACCGCCGCCGACCGTTCAACCGCGTAAAGCTTGACGAGTTTGCTTCTAAGTGGCCACGCAACATTATCCGTTCAAAGGGTGTTATCTGGTTCAGCGATGAAGATGACATGGCATACGTTCTTGAAACTTCAGGCCGCCAGATTCAGGCCGGCTACTCAGGAAACTGGCTTGCTTCATGCCCTCCTGCAGAACAGCAGAAAGTTCTCGCCGAAGAACCAGAAATGAAAAAAGACTGGGACGAAAAAGTCGGCGACCGCATGATCAAGATGGTAATCATCGGACGCCACCTGGACAAGGAAGAGATTTCTAAGAATCTCGATGCTTGTCTGGACTAAGCGCTTAGCAGAGTTTTGTGAAAATGGCCGGCTCATATTTTGTGAGACGGCCGTTTTTTTAGTCTCCGATGGAGTTTTCGTAGGGGATGACTTCCTCATTAAAGTTTATACAATAATGAAGACAGGTATCATCATACTTTGAACCTTTATATACTTCAGCAATTTCCACACGGATATCCTCAGGTTCTGTAATAAATGAAATATCCACAGTCTGAGGATGGGGAGTATCCAGAACATCAAGTATTTTTTCTCTACCCGATTTGAGACCTATTACTTTAATTTTTTTAATTCTATTATTTTGTTTGTATAAATATGGTTTATCGTATGAGATGTATCCATTTATAATGAATAAATAAGGTCCCAAAGGTTTCTTCTTACCTGTACATTCGATAGTAAATCCTTCACCAATTCCATCTCCTGGTATACCTTCCACCCATGGAGTATCAACAACTAATTTCCGTAAATTTTCAACAGGATATGATTTTGTCTTCTCAATCAAAAAGGATGAACAATCTTTGTATTGACTTCCCCATTCGTCGTAACGAGTACGAGTTAAAGGCGTATACTTAAATGAATAACCTTCTGTAAAGGCGAACATACCAACATTTATTTTTTTCTTAAACGCAATAAAAAGAATTAAATTACTTGTTTGAATATCATTTGTTTTTTCAACAATGTACCATTCTGCAACTTCTATTGGCATTTTTTCCGAAAGTTCTAAAAATGTCAGTCCATGAATATGTTTAATATTATAGTTCATAACTAATTCAGATTGATTCACTAAGGACTCATCGTATTTAAATAATATTTCATTATCTCTTATAGTCATCAATGACAACAAAGGTTCTTCTTGAAGGGGATAATTTCCATTCAAAGAAAAATTCTGACATGGTAAGGAATATACCAACAATAAAAGACTTATACACAACAATATTCGTTTCAATTTCCACATCCTTCATTATTTAATGAATAAATAGTTACTAATACTGATTCTGGATTTGTTACTCCATCCATTAGTTCAGCCATCATTTTATCTTGTTCCGTCTGAGTATGTGATATGATACAGCCAGCTCCACCAGGAGTTCCATCACTATTATAAGGCGTTGTCGTTCCTGTTTCGCTATTATATTTTTCATCTGCATGTAATAATCTATCACCCGTATTAATCATATCACGTTGATTTTGAGTAAGATTGGGATCATTAGTTCTCAATGATAAAACATTTTTATATGAAGTAGAATTAGTACTTCCGTCATCTTGAGCATACAAAGGCGTATCATAAGTTCCTTTTCCAGAAAGATAATAGTTTCCATCAGGTGTTGTAGAGCCTATTGTGCCATTATATTCTTGCTTACAGTTTGCACCCACTGTATATGGATCTGAATATGTAACATTTCCATAAACATCTTCTTTTCTAATATACATAGAAGAATTAAATTCATTTCCAGTTCCATCATGATTCCTAATTACATAAACCGTAGTTTGCTTATAGGATTCTTGTGTATTACCTTTATAGAAAAACAACCCATACAAATCCACAAAGTTCACAGGATCGCCATTGCAATATGCAAACCAGTTTGAGCCGTCGCGGATAGGATCAGAAGTTGTAAATCGTGAGGTTTTAGGGTTATAGTCCCGGTAACCATAGTTGTAAAACTTTGAGGTTGGCTCGAGTGATTTAGCAAGATAACCATTGTCATTAGTTCCAGAAAGATTTCCGGTAATCAGAGAACCAAAGGCATCGTATGAAAAAGCTGATTTTTCCATACCGTAACCATCAGTTGAAACACGAATACTACCCTGCTGATCTGTTGTAAAGTATTCCATTCCGTAATCAGAACAAGCTTGTGCAGCCAATGAACCGTTTACGTAAAAATGAGTCCGTTCTCCATAATAACGGCTGTTATTATTTTTGTATGTTTCATTTTCATCAAGATAGCGATATCGGTCTCCTGTTGGTTGACTGGAAGTTACAGTTGTAGCATAAACAGGTCCCTGTTTTATAACATCAAATGTCAAACCATCATAGATGGAACGAAGTGCCGTTTGCCCCTTATCTTGGGTCAGAACTCTGCGACCAAAGGCATCGTATGCATAGGTTGTCTGTGCATATTCCTTTTCAGAAAATGATCTTGATTCACAGGCTACCAGACGATTTTGAGCATTATAGGTATATCGTACTTTTTTCTCAGAACTTTCTTCGGACAAAAGATTACCCATTTTATCATTTGTATAATTTACAAAAGGCTGACCTCTTGAACCGCTGGATATAAGACAGTTTTCTTTATCGTATTTATATTCAATAGTTCCATACGAAGTAACTTTTGAAATACGATTTCCATTTAAATCGTAACTATAACTTTCTTTTACCAGAACCTGTAGATCAGTTATTTTATATGCTAAACCATATTGCATGGAATTAAGAAGTGGAATAATTGCGTTTTTCTCTGATGAAGTCAGGAATTTATTTTCACCAGCAGAAGTAATTTTCTGAAGTCCATTTATCTGTGCTTCATTTTTCTGAATGTTTATAATTTCTTCTGAACAGGGATAATAAACTGTAGAAAGTTGACCTTTAGAATTATATTCGTATAAAGTAATTCGGGCATTATTATCAACAGAAGCAATACGTTTTCCATCATCATTATAAACATAACCTTCGCCCCAGACTAATTCATTTCTCTCGGACTTAAGCATTTTTACAATTACGCGTCCAGCCCTATCATAAAGAGTTTCTTCTTTTGTTCCATTCCCATACTTTCTCAATACTTCCCTACCGTTTTTATCATATTGTAATTTTACACTCAGGTTTTGTTTATTGTCAAAAATTTCTTTAATTTCATTATTCTTACCATATAAATATTTAGTATTACAATTTGAACTTCTGAGACTTGTTTTGTTTCCAGCCGCATCGTATTCATAACAGATTTCTTCACCAGTTTCTAAATCTTTCTGATATATAAGTTTTCCACCCTGATCATAAGAATAGATATTTTTTCCATTTTCATTTCTTGCTTCCAGGACATTTCCCTTAGAATCATATATAAAACGATTTTCAGAACCATCTGAGAAAACAAAAGTCTTTATACTTCTATCTGACGAATAAAGTATTTTTATATTCTTATTTTCAAAATCTCTTTTAGCTATAAGAGAGCCTTCTTCATCATAAGAAAATGTTTGATAATTACCATTTCTATTCTGTTCACTGGTAAGCCTTCCATAAGAATCATAATAATACAAAAATGAATTATTATTGCCATCGTTAGCAGACAATATTCGTCCATTATCCCTATAACTATAACTTTGGAGAACATCACCATTACATATGATTTTTAATAATCTGTTTGAATTATCATATTCATATTGTTTTTCACCCTCTGCACGTTTCTTTTCTTTTATAAGTCGTCCAGCTTTATCGTATTCAGCCTTATAAACACAACCGCAATCATCACGTATTTCTTCAAGAAGACCTAAACAATTATATCGATAATTTATTTCTGTTTTATCAGGATTACAGATATGGCAAATATTCCCAAGTACATCATATTCATAAAAGGTTTGATTACCATAACCATCGACACTTTCTATTATCTGATTACGCTCGTTATAAACAAACGAACGTTCGTTATTGTTGCCATCTATAACTTTTATAACATTTCCAAACGAATCAAGAATTCTGGTTGTTTTATACTTCCCACCTTCACAAACACTTACAGCATGTCCATCCCGACTATAATCAAAACTTACAAAGTAAACAGCATCTGATTCATAGGCAGATGGACCAGTAATTTTTTTAACAATTCGTCCCCATAAATCATATTCGTACCAGATTTTCTGTCGTTCACTTTGAACACTTCTTATTCGTCCCAGTTTATCATAATGATATTCAGTTACTTTTCCATAACGGTCTTTTACTTCTCGAATTTTCCCATCAGTGTAATAGCTGAGATTAATCTGTTTTTTTCCACGTTCACCAGCGCAGCTAAGCATTCCATCAGAAGCATAAAAATAATCATACCAGCCTCCAAAATCAGATTGTTTTGAAGAAAGCAATCCGCTTTTTGTAAACTTGTATAATATTTCATTTCCATTGCCATCAATTGACCTTACAATATTACCGTAACTATCATATTCAAAAATTTCCTCAACACCAGATAATTTTGATACTGTAAGAGTTTTTTGATTCTTACCATAAATCTTAGAATTATATTTTACAACAAAGGCATTTTCGATTTTATCTTTTTCTTTATATTGTCTTACTTCACTTAGCAAACCATTTTTATAAATAAAATCTTTTATAATGTTTTCTGTTCCATATATAATTTCCGAACTTAGTTTACCTTCTGGCGTATAAGAGCATTCTATTAGTTGAGTTTCATTTTTTTCATCGCCAATAAAGACACGTACAGGAAGATGTCGTTTATCATATTCAATGCAAAGCTGATGTATCTTTCCTGTTTGATTATCTTTTTGAATAACGCTGTCAATATCCTTACGACCGTTAGTCTTACAAGTTGTGATAAGTCCGTTATAGTCTTTTCTTGTTACTTCATGCTTACTATAAACATATTCTGAAACAACCAACCCATTAAATGTATATTTTATCAATCGATTTCTGTTATCATATTCATATTCTTTATTGGTAGTATCAGAAATTTCTTTTTTCAAATTTCCAAATGAATCATAATAAAACTCCGTAATTTCAGTTTGTTCACTATAAATACATTTTTTAATTACCTGCCCTTTTGAATTAAAGGACTGTGTATAAACAGTTTTTCCACCTTTCCGATATTCAACAACATTACCCGTATCATCACGAATAAACTCTTCTTTTACTCCATCTCTATTAACATATACGGTAATCAAATTAAAATTATCATATTCCCAGTGCTCAGTGGAACTATCTTCAAAAAGTGTTTTTATTTTATTTCCACGCCCGTCATACTCATTCCTGATAAGATTTCCATTTATATTTACAAGCACAGGATTATCAGAATCATCGTACTCATATTTTATTATTGTTCCATCTGGATGATATTCCTGAACAGTTCTGTGTTTATCATCATAAAAATATGTAAACTTATTTCCATCATGATCTATATAGTCTGTTCTTTTTTCTGAAAGGCTATATTCAAAATACTCTGAATCACCTTCTTCATTTGTTGTTTCTGTAATGAGAGTTTTACCATCAAAAGTCTGTACATCGTATTTAAATTGAACCTTACTTCCATCGCATTTAGACAAGGATATTAAATGATTATTTGAATCATAATTCATTTCTACCTGATCACCATCCGAATCTTTTACACTTATAAGTTTGTTATTAAGATAATCGTATACAAACTTTTCCTCTTCTGAACGGCTGTTTTTAATTTCTTTTATAAATCCGTTTTCATATTTAAAGTCAAAACATTCGTTATCTGATGTTTTTATACATACAATTTCTTCTGAAGGATTTCGAATAATCTCAACAACATTCCCATTTCTATCGGTTACACTAATCAGAAAACCATTTTCATTAAAACATTTTACAGTTCCATTCTTTTCATAAAGCAAGAACTGATTATCTGATTTCTCACAATATTTATACAGTTTATCAGTCTGGTTTTTCCAGATTTTATTTTCTTCTTTAAGTATATGAGGAAAACCTTCTGCATCAATTACCGTTATTGTATCTAATCCAGTTTCTTCATAGAACTTTGCCATACCATTGAACATTACTTTTTTGTTATGTTCATTCCGTTCTTTAGACTCCTGCATAAGCACTTTCATTTCTTCAAGTTTCATATGAGCCTGCTGAAATTTATGTTCCAGCTCCATTAAAACAGAAATCTCTATTTTAGATTTTTCATAAAGTAAATTTAGTAATTCTTTTTTATTTTCTGCTTCCCGTTTAACATCTGAGGCCTTTTCTATATATTCACTTATTTTATTTCTAAGTCCTTCGCGAGAACCTGCACGATCCTTTAATTTATTTAATTTAGAAATAATCGTATCCATCTTTGAGCAATATAATTCGCAATTTTGAATTTTATTATTAATTTCTTCCGGAGCATTATATATATCAGAAACATGATACATATTTGAAAGCTGAACTTTTCTCAAAGAGATTAACAAGCGCAAGTTGTGAACATAATCATTCATACTTTTAACATCATTATGATGAGCAGGTCTTGTTCCGAGAATTATTCTTTCATCAAGATTTGTATTCCATCCTAATCCAAATGAACCAGTAATTTTTCTTCCAGAATCATAGTTACGCTTTATCATAAACAGCTTATTACTACCAATTATAAAATCAGATTCTGAAAGTTCATAAGTTCCTTTTGAGATTTTTACAGGATCACCAGTTTCTGTTGAATTACTTCCATTTTCTTCATTTGTACTGCTTTCAATATTTTCACCTATTTCTGCTTCAGTGCTAGCAATAGCTTCTCCTGCTTCATTATTCAAACTTTCTTCTGCTGCAATTACATCTGCTGGATTTGAATTATCAACATTAAAAGCTTCGATTGATTCTACTTCAGACTGTTCTTCATTTATCTGAGAATTTAATTCTTCTGCTTCACTTTCAATCTCTATTCCTTCTGAATCAATATTTGGTCCTTGTGGCTGATTTGAATTGTTATTATTATTTTGATTACTATTATTATTTACACTTTCATTTTCTCCATTACTATATACTCCTGTGTCATAAGAATGCGGATAGCCATTTCCATTTTCTTCATAAGAAATAATAAAATTTGAAATAAAACCTGCAATCAGAATACATATAAATATTTTCTTTTTCATAACAACATCTCCATTTAGTAATTTGTATAAAAAAGCTTATTCAGAAGACTTTCGGCTTTTCCATCGTAGGTTGGTACCCACCACAAACTCTCTCTGATAAATAAACATTGATGCAAATTTTCAGGATTTTTTATGTAGTCAAAGGAATGTGTTACGGCCGTTATTTGAGAAGAAACTAATGGAATAAAATGAACACCAATTCCATAACCCGTATCTGATAAAGTTACTGCACATACATCTTTTTTCAATTGTTCTGCTGATGTTGCCAGTACTTTATTTGAATCATTCGCATAAAGTTCTGCCATTGAATAAATATCCAGATACATATCACAAGGGTACTGTGTATACTTATAGGATTTAGCATTAAACAGTGTATTAAAAACGCTTCTACGTTTATCTTCACTTTTAATTTGATTTGCAAGATTTTTTGAAAAACTTTCAAATGAGTTCATTAAAGTTTCCAGTTTTTCATTACAAAAGACTGTAGTTTTCGCAGAAGAACTGTTACACATCTGCTCTGCAATTGTCCGGGATGAAAAATCTCCTGCAGACAGATTTTCAAGTAAAGATTTGTAATCCCAGCCTGCACCAGGGGTTATTCCAGGGCTGCCCACCGTGAACTCGGCGCAATTCTTCAATTCATATACATTTTCAAAGACTCCACCAAAGCAGGTATCAAAGCCGATTACATTCAGGCCCTGGCCCCGTAAGGCATTACCTAAGTCGGATAGTTTCATGTATGAGCCTGTTTTATCATCAATTGCAACAGCCCGACCAGTGCCACTCAATCTGTTTTCTTCTTTATAACGCCACCCTGTTCCATGCCCCCAGATTATCAAAGCATACTTTTCAGTCAGATATTGTCTTTTAACGAATTCAATAAAATTACTTAACACATAAGGATTTGCCATATCCAACTCTGTTTTTTCGTGATTAGAGAGTCCAAGATCAGGACAATCGATTCTACGGGATACAATATGTGCACTACCCGAAATATCTTTGCAAACCTCAAAAAGTCTTGTATCTTTCCAGTCTCCATCTGTTTCATCATAACCTTCAGAACGATCCATTAAGACAAGAACATTCAGATTTTCACAATCTGCCAGTTCCATTTGATTCAAGTTCTGCAAAGCATAACTTTCTAAATCATTATCAGCAGCCATATACACCATTAGGGTAAGCTGCTTGATTATCTCAGGTTCGGACTCTGGTTCTGGTTCAGGCTCTATAATTGGTTCAGGTTCTTCGACAATCTGATTCTTATTAACAACAGTCACAATTGAAGGCTGTTCTAAACAACCCGTTAAATAAATAACTGTAAAAAACAAAAGAAATACTAAATGTTTAACTTTCATAAATATCACCTCACTTAAACGCAATAAGCCCAAGAGGATCTTTCCATACACTGCCATCCTCGTATTCGATTTCTGCAAGATACAAATAATCTACAATCAAAGGATCAGATGGTATTGCATTCATAAACTTATCCAGACTCATAATAAAATTACAGCTTTCGCCTGCATCAATATCCAATTCAGTTACAACAGAAATCTTGTTTCGACATTCATAAGCTGGTTCACCATCCTGATCAAACAGAAAGAATACAACATTGATTTTTCGGATATCCTTATCACTTTGATTTATAAGGAAAAAATCTACTCCACAAATCTCATAATCCAGAGAATCTTCTTCCATCACAAAATCACCGGAAATGACATATGGAATCGAATCAAGACAAAAAACATTACAACCTGTTAATGAAAAAAATATACCGAACAAAAAAAACTTTATTAATCTTTTCATTTTATAGCCTCCTCTAGTTTTACTGCATAGTCATTGAAAAACGCACTCTCTTCTCCTTTATATTTTTTTAATTGAGTAATAATAGTTTTCTTTTTTCTTTCCTTGTCTGCCGTAAAAAACTGGTAAGCCTTTATCAGATTTTCCTCTGGAGATTTTGATTCACAACTTATATTGCAGAGTAGTTTATACGCCTCATCTGTCTGACCTAAACGAATCATTTCATCTGCGCTTTCTAGTGCTGCTTTAAAACTTTTTGTCTGAAGACAAATAATTTTACTGCGGTCATTAAAGCTGTACGAAATCTTTGAGATATTAAGATAATTGTTCTTTTCTCCAGAAAGCAGGTATTTGTCAGATGGGACATCGTAAAAAACAAAAAGCCCATTTTCATTTGTCAACACCGGACGTTTGTAAGGAAAACTTGCATCACCAGAATGGCAGTAAACAATAAACTCCTTTACAGGCTTATTATTTTCATCAACGATAAGCCCACATAAATCTCCATTTCCCTTAAAACCTGGTTTAGAAACACAACCAGATACACACATCAGGAAACTTAAAAACATAAAACACTTTATTATTTTTTTCATTTTTCCAGCTCCTTTGTCTGAATTAATTTTTTTACTTTACCATCTTCATCTTTATAAAAAATTATGATGCTGTTATCAGGTCGTTTTATTTCTCCAAGAATCGTGTTCTTTCTAAATAAATTCTTTTCTTTGGGTTCTGCGGCAACATAATTTCCAGTTATCTGTTTTTCTTTTCCCCGGTAGAATAATTTCAAATTATCAGCAATGTTTTCCAAATCAAAAGTTGTGCCACTAAAAGAAAATTCAGTTATTGATAGTCCAGCCCTCATTTGCTGTGAACCAGTTTGAATCAGACTAATTTCAGTAACAGAACGATTGTCATCCTGTATGATTTTTGAAAGTTCCTTAAAAAGCAGTTCAGACGATTTTCCTTCAGCAAATATAAATTCAATATGATATGGAGGAGCCTTTTCTTCTTTTAGAACAGCTCCTTTTTTCAAAATAGTATTTCGAATTTCTTTATTGAAATCTGAATTTGAAAGAACAGCTTTTACAGACTTAGTATTGTTATTATTTTGCAAAATACGCTTTGACCAGGAAATCATAAATTGAGGAATTCCCTTTTCATAAATTATGGAATCTTCTATATAATTAGAAAAATCGGAAAACTATTCTGGAAAAATCCCGCTGACATTCGCTTTCAAACGTTGTGTATAGCCATCTGACTTCCATTCAAAACTGCTGATTTTCCCGTCACCGGCTCCCACTACTTCAAATAGACTCTTTATATCTATAGAAGTATCCTGGATACTCTCCAGTTTATTCTCACTCCCAGCTGAGTTTATGTTTGTAACTTCTGTATCAAAAGTGTTAGTAGAAACAGATAAGGAATTACCCGCAAGTTTACCACATAAAATTCCAGTCAGAACAATTATAATAAAAGCAATAAAACTCCATTGCGTTATTTTCCATTTCGAACTCAAGAAATATCGGTGGCGTGCTTTTAATTTATTTCCATTTTGCTTTTCATCAATAAAGAATCCTGTTCCCGAAAGAGATCTTTTTCTCTCATACTCCGCAAGTTTTTGCTTATTAATTACAAGCACATCTGAATAAACACCTTTTCTACCGATTCTCTTTAGAACTTTATCAAAGGCATATTCATCTGAGAAACAAGGATGACGTTTCTCCAATTCTGAACACAAAAATTGATTTCTTCTTTTTCCAGATAACGATGGAAAAGGAATCAATATCTCATATTTCTCATAATCATTTTTTTTAATTACATTAGTTTTTTGCTCCATTTTTACCTGCCCTAGAATGAATTCAGTCAGTCAGTTTGACTACAATAAACTTCAACAGTTTCATTAGAAATTTTCCATTTTCCGCAATAAACACAGGTCTTATTATTTTCCACTACTTCCCATTCAATATCTTCCAGCCCCCAAAGCTCTCTACAACTTTCTTTCCACTCTTCCAGAGAAGCATAACCTTTTCCGTGGCACGTATTGTAAAAACTCTCTGAAACAAATATTAAAGAATCTGTTTTTTTCCTAAGTTCATCTGCCTTTTTATCTATCTTTAAGAACTCACACATAAAGCCTGATAAAACAGACGAAAAGAGAACAAGAATTACAGCAACGGAAAATACTTCTATAAGCCGCATTTTAATAACCAGAAATAATGCTCCATTCTTTCTGATTCTTTTCCTGTATATAGGAAAGAGTCTTTGAATATTTCTTTTCATAAAATTTAATCTTTGTCCGTTTTTCTGCAGTCATTCCACAAATAACAAAAGTAATTGTCATTAGTCCCATCAGGCAAAGAAGAAGAATAGATTTACTTCCATGAGCAGATATCATCTGTGCCTCCTGTTGTACTTTGTCCGGCACCGGAATCTTCTTTACCATCCGGTCCGAATGAGATAAGTATAAAGGGCAGTTTCGAAGGAACCTCTGACGGCATAACGGAACTTTCAGCGCTGAGATACTTATAATCGGTTCCCCACGGATCATTGCATGGTTCACGTTCAAGGTATGGGCCATCCCAGTTTTCTGGTATCGGATACAAAACTGGTTTTTCCCATAAGGCTGAGAGTCCCTGTTCTGAGGTCGGGTATCTTCCGCAATCAAGGAAATAGGTTTGGAGTGCGCTGCTGAATTGTTCAATTTGATTTCTTGCTGCAGTTTTTTTCGCGACGGAAATAATCTTTGATGCCGAGAATACGCTCCCTGCTGTAAGTACCGCGCCGATTGCAATGACGGCCACAGTTTCGACATAGGTAAAGCCTTCTGAACGTTTTTTAAATCCATAACAAAACCTCCTGAGATTTTTGTAAATAGTTTTTTTATTCATTTTCAAACCTCCCGTTTACATAAATGCGATATTATTGATAAGCGGCATAAAGAATGTCATCAGAAGTACAAGAATAAAGCCACCTGTGATAACTATAAAAAGCGGTTCAATCAATGAAATACAGATATTCCGGCTTCGTTCTTTTTCTTCTTCCAGATAGCCTGCAATTTTTCTAAAGAGATCTTCTTTACTGCCACCAGTATCTGCATAATAAAATGCTTCCTGAAGTTTTGAATTATAGAAGCCTTTATATTCATCTGAAGGTAAAAACGCATTCTGCAGATTCATTCCATACAAAAGTTTAATGCGCGCATTTTCAAAAAATTTACCGATTCTACTCGAAGGGCCAGCTATCTGAATTGCACAGCCAACAGCCACAGATAGTTCAATTCCATTTCGAAGCAAGAAATCAACAGCCGTAAAAGCTTCAAATAATCTGCTCTCGCCAAGCATTTTTATAATCACAAAAATAAGAAACATACAGACTGTAAACAATCCAAGAACATATTTCATAAGCACCTGAAAATCTGCAGTCTTTGTATAAAGTCCAATAAATATTGTTGCTGCAACTGAAACCGTAACTACAAAGATGGGATATACCAAAGCACCTTCTATTTTCTTTCTGCACTCTGCTTCGCGTTCAAGTTTCTGTTTCAGAAAGGAAAGTGTTGATTTCAAATCTCCGTTCTTTTCTGCAATACTGATAAAGGAAATATAAACAGGATCAAAGGTACAGTCTTTGCAAACTTTTAATGCATTTGAAAAAAGGCTCCCATTTTCAAGCGCTGCATAAATTGAGGCTGCAGCTCTGCTGACACGATCCTTTCTCGGCTTCGCACGCATGATTAATAGGCTTTGAGTCAGTGTAAGCCCTTGTTTGATAAAAAGCTCATACAATGCCTTTGTGAATTCCAGCATCCTCACGCCCCCTGGTATAAAATGGAATTATTGATTTCTTCTTTCCTTTACTTCGTTTTGACTGTGCCTTAAAAAGTTTCATTGTTTCACAAAGTATTTCGCTGTAATTGGTAAAATGTTCGACATACTTTTCCAGCTGTTCTTCAGAGTTTGCTGTAATTGCCCTTTCACCAAAGTTTTCAGAAGGAATTGCAATATCAGCATATAACCTCATTTTTCCACCAAGCTCATTCAACTGCTGGCAGATTATTCCCCGCAAAACCTGACATAACAGATTTCTTTGAATCCCCAGATTTTCAAGTCTGAATATAGATTCAGCAGCGCCTCCAGAATGAAGTGTTGCAAAAACAAGATGCCCGGTTAGAGACGCTCTTAAAGCAGTTGCAGCACTTTCTTCATCACGAATCTCACCAATCATAATTACATCAGGATCCTGTCTGAAAAGATGATTTATTGCTTCAGAAAAACCATTCCGTTCATCTATCTTTACCTGTGTTACGCCTGGTATTACATATTCAGGTGGATCTTCAAGACTTATTATTTTCAGAGTTCCTGAAGTACGTTTTTCAATTTCAACAAGAAGAGCTGCAACAGATGTTGATTTTCCTGAACCAGTTGGTCCACATACCAGAACAAGACCATTTGGCAATGAAATCAAACCATTCTCACCACAAAGCTTTTCAAGCTGTAAGGAATTGAATCCCAGTTCGCCCAAAGTCAGTGGTATTCGTGAAGTATCTAAAAGTCTCATGACTATTGATTCTTCACATACCTTCCCACCTCCAACAACAGCCATAGCAGATACTCTTATGAAGAACGGATTTTTATTCCCGTAAATAAACTGTCCGTCCTGACAACATCTGTTATCAATTACATTCATTCCGGCAAGTAATTTAATGCGCTGAATAAGCTCCGCACTTTTTTCACTCTGAAGTTCAATATACTTTTCCAGTCGTCCATTTATTCTTAAGCGGACACAACTTTTTTCAATATGAATATCCGTAGCATTGCGAAGCCTTGCTTCATTCAACAGGCTGTCCAACAGCAAAACAGCAGCAGCTTCTTTCTGATTTTTAGCTTCCTCAGAATCAGATGCATCTTTTACTAATCCAAACTCACCTGCCCTATAAAGTTTCGAAACACATTTTCTAAGCTGACTTCTGGTACCATTTTCAAAATCAATTTTTATCAGGCGATGAAACTGTTCCGGACAATCCTTCAACTGTCTGATATTTGCAATATGATTTTCGAATGCTCTCGAAAGGCGTCCGCATAAAACTGCATCATTTTTATTTTCAACAAGAAAACGAATACTCGCACCGTTCTGTTCCAGCACAGCAGCCCCATTGTAAAGACAGTAAGCAGGAGTAAGATTAAACTCATAATTTCTGTTCATCACCTGTCTCCTTTGAAAATTTTCCCTCAGAATAATCAGCTAAAAGATTCCATAAAGATTCTTTCGCCCATGCTAAATCCTCAGTTCCATTCCCAGCATCCTCAAAAGCCTCACCTCCGGTAATATGCGGAACAAGATAAATTACCATCTGCATTTTTTCCTGAATTGAGTTTTTATTCTTAAAAAGATTTCCAATAATTGGGATTTTAGAAATCAGTGGACTTCGTTTTTGCTGCTCACTTTCTGCAGTCTGGACGAGCCCACTCAAAACAACCGGTTCTCCGCTTTTACTGCAAACTTCAGTAGTAACAAGTTTTTCGGAAGTTGGAGGAGGATTACCCGTGAGCCCTGAAGTATCATTTCCTCTGCGGGATACAGAAGCCGTAACCTTACTTGTGATCATTCCGTCACCGCTTACCCAGCCAAGAACATCAAGTTTTATACCTGATGCAATCTCTCTTGTTACTCCAGAGTAAATCGGCTTTCCGGTTTCCGGGTCTACATTATTATCCCGATACCTGTAAGTATTCGTATTCTCAAAATGTATTTCCCGACCTGAAACACCATGCAAGGTTGTATCCGCATAAACCCGGGCCTTATTTTCTTCGATTGATCCCTGAAGTTCTGCAGCAAAAGTTAAACCAAAGGCTGTTACTACATTAAGATTAAAGCCCATCACAGAACCGAGTACTGCAGAAACACCGTTCCTGTCTCCTACAGTAAGACGTTTTACTCCAAAGGAAGAGGTCCAGTTATTTTGAACAGTCTCGTCATACTGCAAAATCAAAAGATCATAACTAAGACGAACAGCAGGCTTATCACAAACCTCAAGCTGTTCACACAAAACTTTATAGGCTTCTTCTGTTCCCTTAAAATATAGCCGTGCAGAATCATCTGCCATAAAAAGAGAAGAACGTTCTACTGCAGGCGGTAAATGCTCCAGGAATTCTGACGGCTTAAGATATTTAAGATTAACTACATAAGTTGAAAGCTTAATATCTGCCTCGGACATTAACTCCTCAATGGCAGCAGTCTCTGATTCACTTGCATAACACAGAAAAGAGAATTCATCTGGAAGCGGAAGTATTTCCAGTTTTCCAACACGCTTATACACAAAGGTTAAAAAATCCTGAGACTTAGTAAAACGGAGAGTAAATTTACGCCAGGTGCGTTTTCCGCTTATAAGCTCTTCACGGACAGAAGGCTTTGCAAAAATGTAATAGATGCCGTTTTCATAAACAAAGTCAAATCCGCACTGCGAACAAAGAATACTCAGAGTATCTTTAAAATCCGATCCGACAAAAACAGACCTCTGAATTTTACTTTCACCATCAGAAAGCAGACAATAACTTTCATTTTCAAACAATCTGTTCAAAATCACAGAAAAACTGCAATCTTCTACATCAACAGAAACAGCCCCACTTTCAAGCATTTCGATTTTTACCATTCCTGAAAAAACATCATTACGCAACACGCCATTGCCACGTACATCAGTCTTTTTCACAAAATGATATCCAGCATCATCCTGTACAACGTCATAAACACCAAAACGTTTTGCAAGACAATCCATTAAGACAGTTTCATCAACTCCCTTAAAGCACACCGAAATCCTTTGCGCCGGTAACGTCTCAAACGTTACAACCTTATCCATTACCTCAGACAGCTTTTCAATAATCTGCACTGGAAGCAAATCATACGCTTCAACAGAAAACAATCCATTTTCCACCGAAACCTGAATTCTGCTCACAGTCCATATACTGCCATCACGTTTCACAAACAATCTGTTAGTTCTCAGAAAAGACTCAAAAGCTAAATCAAAGTTACCGCCTGCAAATTTCAAATCGCCCTTACCACTAACAGTGTCATCAGGAACAATCGAAATTCCAGTATCCATCGACACCGCAAACAAGATGTCTTTAATCTCACAATCCGCAAAATCCCAGCTGAAGCCTGTACTCTGCGCAACCACAGCATGACAGAAAGCCAGCACAACAACAAAAAACAGCAGACCCTTTTTCATCCGCCCGGAAAACTTAACAAACGCCCGTCTCAAGATATTTAACCTCCACCTATAAATTAGGTGTGATAGAACTTTTTTGACCAATTTTTCAAAAAAAACTTAAAAAAAAGCATTATTTAATGCATTTTTTTCCAAAAACTTGCACTCTTAGCCTAAATTCAGTAAAATTATATTTATCAGTTTGATATTTTAATCTGTTATTCAGGAGGCACACTTATGGACAGCGGCTCGAGTTATCCCATACGTTCATTAATTTCTAATACAAGCCTCCTGACAAATCACGCATAAAAATCACACAAAAGTCATCGAGGCCTCATAAAAATTTTTAACGAGGTTAACTATGATTACATATTGGCAGCAGATTGATGGCCAGTTCTCTAAGACCAAAAAAGATGAAATAAATACAAAGCTTCCTCTTTGGGTAGACGCACGTAATGTTACACGTGATGAGACTACATTCCTTCAGGAAGAGTATCAGATTGAGCAGGATCATATTCTGGATATTCTTGACCCGGATGAGCTTTCACGAATTGAAGACGGTGATTCAGGATACATTCTTACAATCGTCCGGGTTCCGTTCTACGACCCCGCAGCTGAAACGCCATATTTCACCGGGCCGGTCGGCATCATAATTAAAGGAAAAACAATCATCACAATCTGCTGGACAGACTGTGAAGTGCTTAAAGACTTTGGCTCTAACAGAGTCCGCAATGTCCGATTAAACGACTTCCCGTCTTTCATCGTACACATTATTAACCGC
This sequence comes from Treponema bryantii, assembly GCF_036492245.1. Classification (NCBI taxonomy): domain Bacteria; kingdom Pseudomonadati; phylum Spirochaetota; class Spirochaetia; order Treponematales; family Treponemataceae; genus Treponema; species Treponema bryantii. The sequence goes on from NZ_AP025286.1 coordinate 2,486,677, forward strand.
GCCAACTTAAACTTCCTGCGTTACCTTAAGGAAATCAACCGCCGTTCTACAAGCATTCAGAACGAAATGAGACTTGAGATTGAAAACAAAGAAATCATCCTCATGCTTGGACTCGAAAAATCTCTTGTTTACTTTACAACTTCCCTCAAGAGTAATTCACTTTTGCTGATGAAGATGAAAGGTACCCGTCTTATTAAGTTTGATGAAGATGACCTTGATTTTGTTGAAGGAGTTACAATCGATAACCGCCAGGCTATTGAAATGGCCGACACCTATTCGAACATTCTTTTTGGTGTAATGGATGCCTACTCTTCCGTAATCTCAAATAACCTGAACGTCGTAATGAAAAAGCTCGCAATCATCAACCTGGTTATGATGGCTCCAACCTTTGTAACAAGCTTCTTTGGAATGAACTTTAAACTGCCATTTGATGATCTGCCGGGCTACATTCCTGTTCTGATTGCAACTGTGATTTGTCTTGTTTCGGTATTCCTCTGCAGCTGGATGCTCAACTGGAACAAAGAAACTGTCGGTGCCATCAAAAAAGCAAAACAGATGAATAGAAAGCAGAAGCAGAAACTTAAGGCAGAGACAAAGAAAATTAAAAAGCAGGAAAAAAGATTAAGTTAACGGGCTGTACAGCAAATCCTGAAGCCCATGTAATTATAGCATTCGTTAGGATCGTAGCTGTAGCGGTCGCCGGCATAGAGGAACATTGTATACTCTGACCAGCTGCCGCCGCGGCTTACTCTTTCAAAGCCCACAGAAGGTCCGTGCGGATTATCAGAAGTATAGTCTTCAAACCAGTCCCAGCAGAATTCAATAACATTACCGCTCATATCAAAAAGGCCTGCAGCATTTGCATTACCGCTAGCAGGATATGACTGCTCACCAGGATCAAATGGTACACCCGCAGTTCCTACATTATGAGAACTCGAAGCATTTTCACTTGTCCAGGCATATAAAAGCCCTTCTTCATATTCAGCAGAAATCTGTCCGCTAATCAGGTCGCCACGCTGAAAACCTTCTCTGGTTCTTCTAGCAGCATATTCCCATTCAGCTTCACTTGGCAGACGATAACCATTACAGTTCCAGTTACAGACACACAAATCACACGCTGCAGTATCTGCTGAATCTCGGATAACTTCACCATTATAAGTATAACAAGGCTCTTTACCGCGAACCTCACTCAAAGCATTACACCAGACAACAGCATCATACCAGTTAATCATGGTAACAGGCTGAGCATAATTATCATCAGTAGGTGCAGCACCTCGTTTTCCATTCGAACCAGCCTGTCCTGGATTTGCAAAGTTATACCCGATTTTTTCAGCCTTCATACGAACCGAATGCCACAATGTATATGTAGTTTCAAATTTATTGATTGAGAAAGGAAGGAGTTCACGTTCAGCAGTGTAAGCCTGAGTATCCTCACCAATAGTATATGAAAGATTTGAGCGGAAGGTAACAAGACTTATGTGCGAAAATGAAGTCTGAGCAAAACTGCCTGCAGCCATTAAAAAAGCGGATATAAAAAATACAGCAATCTTAAAGTTTTTTCGCACTACTCGCCCCCTTTACCTCAAACTAGAGTTTACACATTTCAGAAGAAACAACCTTCCAGCCGTCACCTTCTTTAGCAACCTCAAGCCATGCATAAGTTTCTTTTTCTCCAAGGCTGCCAGGATTGATTACAACAGTATCACCGATTTTTTCAATTCCAGCACCTTCATGAATATGACCACAAACAACAGCAAGCGGCTTATGCTCTTTAATGAAGTCAGTAAACTTCTGGCTTCCTGCATGGTGCTCACCGTCAAAAGAATCAAGCTTATCTGCAACCGGTGGATTATGACTTACGAGAATAAGACTCTGCCACAAACTTTCATCCCCGCTCTGTTCAACCGAGTTCAGAACAATATCAAAATCAGAAAGAACCTCATCTTCAGTTCTTTCAAATTCAGTTTTTCCGGTAAATATAGTTCCACCACCGCTACCAGCAAAACCAAGACCTTCATGGAACACAAGAGCCTTTTCTACACAGATATCCTGATTCTCCAGTTCTTCCATAAAATCTTCATTATCGCAGTTTCCAAGAACAGCAAAAATTGTATCGTGTTTAGCACAAAGTTTTTCAAGCGCAGCCTTTCCAGTTTTTGGCTTAAAGCATTCAGCAAAGTCACCGCCAAATACAACAGCATCAGCCTGCTCAAAAAGAGAATCCATCTTATCCAGTACATCATTATGTGCATGTAAATCACTTATAACTAAAATCTTCATAATCATACTCCTATAGAAGGGGAAAGCCTTCCCCTCGCTCGCACTTGCCTAAAATCGAAGAACCGTTAAGAAAAATGCATCGCATTTTTTAGGTTCTACGAAAGAACGGCTCGCACAATTAATTGTGCGCGTTGCTCGCTACCCCTTCTGCGGGGACACCCCGCAACGCCCCCTGTCATCCCGAATCAAATTCAGCATGACACAGCTTTTTCTATTGCTTTTCTAAGTTCATCCATCTGCTCTGCCGTACCAATTGTGATACGTACAAAATCTTCAATTCCCTTAGTTGCAAAGTGCCTTATCAAAAGGCCCTGCTCTTTAATCTTTTTATAAAGTTCATCCCCGCTGATCTTCGGATGTTTTGCGAACAAAAAGTTTGTTTCGCTCTTCAAAACATAAAACCCTTTTTCCTGCAAAAAGTTATAAAACTTATCACGTTCATCAGCTACCTTGCGTGAAGTCTCTACATAATAAGGAACATCGCGGCAGGCAGCAGTTCCACTCACCTGTGCAACAGCATCAATCGGAAAGTGGTTTACGCTGTTTTTTACAGTAGTTACGATATTTACCAGTTCCGGATTCGCAACAATATAACCAAGCCGCTGACCAGCTCCGCAAAGACTCTTAGAGAAAGTTCTTACAATCACAAGATTCTTGAACTCTGCAAGCAGCGGAATACAAGACTCGCCGCCAAAATCAACATAAGCTTCATCAACAATAAAAATCTCATCGCTCGAAGCCTTTTTTAGCATTTCGCGAACCTGATTGCGGGTAAGTCCAAGACCTGTAGGTGCATTAGGATTTGCAAAAATTATACCGCCTTCATTTTTTGCTGCACGCTTGAGCATTTCGTCAGTATCGAGAGTCCAGTCATCTTTAAGAGGAACCTGGTCCATCGGAATATTATAAAAGCCGGCATATACAGGATAGAAGCTGTATGTAAATTCCGGCATTACAAAATGTTTTGAAGAATCAAAAAAGGCATAGAAAACAAAAGACAAAACTTCATCGCTTCCGTTTCCTGTGTAAATCATATCTGGAGTAACTGTAAAAGGAATTTTATCCTGCTCTGAAGGCTCAACGTTTTCACCGCAAACCTTAGCACGGCAAAGAACTCCACCGCTTTTGTTGAGCATTTCAGCAAGAGCTGCATGAAGTTCAAGTGAATCTGGGTCAGGATAAAGGCCCAGTTTTTCTGGATTGTTATTTACGAAATCCATAACGGCCTTCTGAACTTTTGGAGAAGGCGCGTATGGATTTTCATTAGCATTAAGCTTTATATAGACACGGTCTTTAGGCTGTTCGCCTGGAACGTATGGATGCAGATTTTTAACACGATTTGAAATTATCATACATCCATTTTACCCCTTTATCGGGTTTATTTCAATTCCAACACTTCTTTAATGGAAGCTGTAAGTTCAGGACTTGGAACATTCTTCTTATTATTCAGAAGAATTACAAAGTTATCTGCAAGAATTTCTTCTGCATGAATAATATAGTCTGTATTCTGACCTACCTTTTCCATATAGTCGCTCACCTGCTCAAACTGAATCAGTTTCGGATTCTCGTTCTCCATAGCGAGAGTACATACATCTCCTGTATTAACTTCACCAAAGGTAAAAATCATATACTCAAAGAATTCTCCGCCTCTTTTTTCATCATATGGACTTGCTGCAATAAGAAGCGGCATTACATTTACGCTCTGTCCGTTCACAGTTCCCTTGAAATAATAATTATTTACAACCGAATCCGGATTAGTAATCTTCAATTTTCCAAGTTCTTCTGGAAGCTTAAGTTCTCCCGTTTTGTAATAACCAACAAGGCTGTAAAGTTTTTCCCGCACATCAAGATTATTCTTAGAGAAAATATGGAAAAGCTCATGAATACAAAGATTAAGCAAAGCATCTTTGTTAGCAGCCATTCCCTGAGGAATAACTACAATATTCTGACTGCGGCAATATGCAGACATTCCTTCTTCACGCCCGGTAGTTTTTACAAAATAAACTGTCTTTGGATAATTCAGATTATATTTTTTTCCAAGTTCTTTAATTTTCTTAAAGTTTGCTTCAAAAGTTTTCTTCTCATCCTTTGTCCAGTCCATAGCCTGTTCACCAACAAATGTCAGATATTCTTCCTTTGAAACAGTTCTTGAAACCTTAAGTCTTGCAGAACGGTCAAATTCAGATTGAGCAAGTACAAAATCATCTTCTGTTGTCAAAAGCTCTTTTCCTTTTGCTTTATCTGCAAGCACAAATTTTACATTCTGCAAAGAAGTCATTTCTATCGCAGAAAACGGCATCAGTATACTAAATAATCCAATTGCAAATGTTGCACATTTTTTCATTTCCTGACTCCTGGATTTCTATCTAATATTAACTTCACCAACATTGGTATTTGTTCTGATTCGCTTCTTTCCGTTTCCCTTAGAATTATAATTTCTCTTATAATGTTTACCGCCTACACGTACCCCGCCTACATCTGTAGAAACTGAAATACTGTAATCATCGATATTTCCTTCAGGATATATTGAAATTTCACCAACATTGTTATCTACATCAATCTTTTCAAACTCAACATCACGTACAGAAACTTCTCCAACATTCAAATCAATATCTATAGTTTCTGCTATAAGCTTACGAAGTTTTATATCACCAACATTGGAATTAATATCAATATCGCTAAGTTTAGTACCGCTGGGAATTGTAATTATTACCCTGCAGTTATTGTTACCGCCATTGACCCCATTCTTCTGTTTTGGCTGACTTACTTCCAGAGTTCCGTTATTCACAGAACACTCAGGCTTAAGCAAGTCTCTTGTATAAGTACTTTCAAGCTTAAACTGTTCCCCTTCTTCAATTTTAAGTTCCATAATAGTTGCATTAATTCTGATTGATGAAAACTTTTCCAGTATCAGTTCCATAGATTCTCTTTTCTCCTCATTATAATTATCATTATCATCTTCCAGATTATTTCCAATACGAATAAATGGAAAACCACTAACTCTGAAAGTTCCGCCAACATGTTTTGTTGTTCCATAAATGATACAGAAAACTGTAACTACACCCAGAACAATAAGAAAAATTGTTTTTTTCATTTTTAACTCCTATTCATCTTCTTTTTCTACAGATTTTTTATTTTCTTTTTCTGAAGGTTCAACTGCATAAATTGCCTTTATGATTGTATGTATTGCAGCTGCAACAGGCCAGATAAGCCAGGTAATATGCCATTGGAAAGTAAGGAAACTTACACAAAGGTAAATACAGGTAACTACAGACCAGTAAGCACTCAAAATAACTTTTACATTTTTATTTTCAATCATCCTGTTTTCTCCTTTTCCTATTTCATAAAACTCGATTTTCTCATTGATATTCAAAAGGTTGAGGTATGCTCTTTTCATTGATTTTGCAAAGACCATTAAAAATACTCCGGCTCCCACAAAAACAAACAGCATTACTCCACCAAGCTCATCCATAAAACATCCGCCAAATTCATCAAAGATTACTGCCGGAATAAAACACAAAATACACAAGAGTACACCTACTGAAGAAAGTACACTGTAAGTTGGTGTAAAATCACGGATCTTATTTTTCAGATAATCGATGGAAATTGCATCTATACTGCATGGTTCGTTTTTAATATAACGCCATGGTTCCATAATTGTGGTTGTTAGACACATGAACATTACTCCGCAGCCAATTGCCAGGAACATCAGGACAACACCTATCTTTTCAGAAATATCTAATGTATCTGAAAGTATCGGGAAAATTACACTGATTATGAACAGACAGATTGCGGTTGATTTCATTATGATTGCTCTCTTTTTTGCAGCAAGGAAATCTGTTACTTCATCAAAAGAAAGTTTTCTACGCTGAACATCTGAATACTTTGTCTGATGCAGAATGTCTTTAATTCCAAGATCTTCTGCCAGATCTTCCAGATTACCAAAATTCTGAATTACATCACCAACTGCCTCATTTTCTGTTTTACCGCTTCTGATAAGCTCGGTATATTTGTCTTCCATCATCTGAAGAAGTTCAGATTTTGCACGCATGATTTTGTCTGTCTGCGGAAGTCCGCGGAACATTGATTCAAGATAGTTTCTAATCGTCTCCATTTTATCCCTCATTAGATATAAACTTCTCTACAACCTCTTTAGTGAGGTTCCACTCTTCACACTTCTCTTTGTAATAACTCCGTCCTTTATCTGTTATGCGGTAGTATGTTCTCCGTTTTCCATTTTCAGCATCCTGAGAATAGGATTCCACATAACCATTAGTTTCCATACGGGTAAAGGCTGAATAAAGGGTCGTTTCCTTTATGATGTACTTTTCCGCGGACAAGGACTTAATGTCTTTGGAAATTTCGTATCCGTACGAAGGCTTTTTCTGGAGTAAATACAAAATCATTGTGTCGTTATACCCTCGTATAACATCACTGCTGATTGATGTCATTTACAACCTCCGGTGATATAATACGACTGACGTTGCTTTGTTTATCGTTGCAACGACTGTCGTACTACGTCTGACGTAGTATAATATAACGCACAAAATGCCTGCTGTCAACTAAAATGCTTTAAAAAAACAAACTTATGGTATAAAATATTCAATTATGGCAACCACATCTAATTTAAGTGCAATTATCCGCTACTATGCAGAAAAACAGAAATCCCCTTTTATTGATTTAAAGGAGTTCTGTGCTTATGTAAAAAAATACGCAGAACATCATGTTGAAGAACAAAGTGAACTTGTAAAATATCTTGGAGACCCAAGCGGTACTGTAGTTGCTGAACTACAGGGACTTTCAGAAAAAAAACTTGTTGCCATTATCAATTCAAACAATAAAAAGACTATTGTTTCTATAACATTCCTTGCTTCCAAATATGCAAATCTCTATAAGGAAATGATGAAGAATGAGTCTATTCCTTATCCACAGGCTTCTGATCTTCCTAAACAGTTTCCAAATCAAGTGCTTGAGCATAAAGCAGCAAGTCAGTACATTCCTGCGATAATCGAAAAGGATAATTTAAAATCACCTTTACTCTATATTCTTGATTTTTCCCGTGACCTTCCATCTATGCTTATTCCTGCCTGTGTACCAATAAAGGCTTTACTTGATACAGCACAGCAGAAGGTTCGTAAAATCCTTAAAAAAGATGAATTCCATGATTACTTCCTAAAAAAGCTCAGAAGTACAAATCCTACAAAAGAAATCTCAATTAAGAATTTCTACACACATTTTGTTGATACAGAGAATTATCAGTTTGCAGAGTTTACGGACGGTGAAGATTACTATATCTGGAATCAGTCTCTTTACTATATCCGTCAGGATTTTGAAAAGATTCAGGACCGCACTGCTGAGGATACAAATGTTCTTCAGGCAGTTCAGATTCTTGAATTACACAGTTCTTATCTTAAAGAAAAATTCCAGAATGAACATAAACGTGAAGAAGCAATTAAAGAACTGGAATCAGCTCTTGCAAAGCCGCCATATTTCTATTCAATGCCTCAGATTCTCAAATTCCAGGATAACAACGGCCGCCTTCTTTACGGTCAGTACACAGAAGATGACCTTAAAAACTTCCTCCAGAAAATGACAACAGATGGAGAAGCAAATGAGCTTCCTCAGATTCTGGTATTTAAGGCTGAATCTGGAACCCGCTATTATGTTTACAAGAAAAAGGTAAGTCAGGTAGTTGTCCGACTTTGTAATGAAGCACATGAATCTGTTGAAAAAACTCTGGAAGATCACTGGTACGATGTTCTGCTTGATTTTGAACGACTTCCGGAAATGACAAATGCTTCAGAATTTGAAGCCTGCCTTCACGAGCTTGTAGAAAAGCATTCACCAATCCTCTACTCGCTTTTGAATGCAAACTTTATGAATATTCTTTCTTACGAAAATAATGAAGATAACCTTGATGGTTTCCGTCTTTTTGTTGATGGTAAGCTTTTGCCTTACAGCGATTTGCTCATGCTTAAGAATTCAAAAATCTATGCAAATGCAAAAGCACGGCTTCCATTCTACTATACGCTTCCTATAATCTCATGGATTATGAGCCTGTTCAGTGGAAAAAATAAAGAAAAGAAACGTTCTACATCAAGTGTTATTGTAGAGAAGAATCCATTTGAAGAGGAAGAGAAGAAACCAGACACAGGGCCTAAGAAAACTAAAACTCAAGCTCTTGCTGCAAATGCAAAAGAAATTGCACAAGACCTTGTTCCGGAAGGTTCTACTCTTGACCGAGAGTTGAATTACCTTACTAAGCAATGGAACAAAATGATTTCCAAGGAAGCTTACAATAATCTGACAGAAGATGTAAATGCCCTTATCCGCGATTATACAAGACGTGTTGTAAAAACACTTTCTGCAACTTCATTTACACGCGAACGTGTAGAAAACCTTGCAAAGACTCTTGTAAACACACCGAACATGCAGAAAATCAAAGAAGACAAAGCACTTACAGAATATGTAATTCTTTATATGCTGCGTCTTGTAAGTAATTTCCAATAAGATCTAAGTCATCCCGACCTGAACCTGTTTCAAGGTCGGGATTCTTTTTTTGCTGAAACAACTTCAGCATGACAAAATTCATCAAAAATCTAAAATTTTCTCATTTTTTCAAACTTTTTTTCAAAAATTTGGTCAAAAAAAACATATCGTGGCAATTATATAGGTGTA